>NZ_CP159258.1:5390000-5735000 GCF_040438925.1 Pseudomonas sp. MYb327 | reverse complement strand
CAGCAGTTGCAGTGCTTGACGCTCAACAGGCACGCCCTGAAGGTTCAAGTGCGGATAATTGCCGCGCAGGTAATCGGCGGTGGCGCTGGGCATGCGCACGGCGACGCGGGTTTGGCTGTCGAGTTTTTCCAGTTCAACCGCACCGGTACTTTTCTGGTCGCTGACCACCAGTTGCGGCACGCGCATGTACGGATCGGAAAACTGCCAGAGACGAAGGCCACCGGGGGTTTGGGTCATGCCCGGCGCAATGTCGATTTCACCTGCACGCGCAGCGGCTTCCAGTTGTTCAAGGTCAGGAAAGTTACGCCAGCTCAGCTCGACCTTGAGCGCCTTGGCCAACCATTTCATCAGCTCGACGTTGACCCCGGAGAGACGCTGCAAGCGCCGATCGTATTGCGCATAAGGCGCTTGCAACACCAGCCCGACGCGTAATTCGCCCTGCTGCGCCAGCCATTGCTGTTGCTTGGGCGACAACGTTGCGACGTGCGCTGGGGGCACGGCCGCCGCCCAGCCCATCAAGGGAAACCACAAACAGCCGATAACCCACAGGCAGCGAAAACGCATCATCGAACTCTCACACACTGACAAATACTGACCAACCCATTAGGCTGCCGGAATAACTTCTGGCCTGGAATAACCGATGCCCCTTGTCTACCGCCTGGCGCTGCCAGCATTGTGCCTGTCGCTGATCCTGCCATGCGCTTTTTCCGTCGAGGCCGCCGCCCCGGCGCCTGCCGCCGCGGAAAAAACTGCCGAAGAGAAACCACTCGAACGCCAGCCGCTGCCTGAGCGTAGTCAGGAAGAAGCGACAGCACTCGAACGAAAAATCCCGGCCAATGAACAGCAACAGCTGCAAGCAGGCAGCGACACCTTCCTGGCCTTGTGGAAACCGGCCAATACCGCCGAACCCAAAGGTGCGGTGATTATCATCCCCGGCGCTGGCGAAACCGTTGACTGGCCTCAAGCAATCGGCCCGCTGCGGCGCAATTTGCCTGACGCCGAATGGAGCAGTTTGAGTATCACCTTGCCGGACTTGCAAAGCGATGCCATTGCGCCCCGCGTCGTCGAAGCGCCACCGGCGCCGAAAACACCGGACGTCAGCACCAAGGACTCGACCACCGCCGCGCCCATCGAGCAGGCAGCCGGCGGGGAAGCGGATGTGGCCGACAAGGCCGTCGCCGAAACCAGCGAAGAACAGTCCAAGGCTGATGCCGAGCGCATTTTCGCCCGCATCGACGCGGCCATTGCATTCGCCGAACAGCAAAGTGCTCGCAGCATTGTGGTGTTGGGGCATGGCACTGGCGCTTACTGGGCCGCGCGTTATTTGAGTGAAAAACAGACATCGCAGGTCGAACGATTTGTCATGGTCGCGGCGCAGACACCGGTTCAAGCGAAGCCCGAACTGGATGAACTGACGCCAACGCTGAAGCTGCCTGTTGCAGACATTTTCTACATGGACAAACCGCTGGATCGCAACGCGGCGCTGGCCCGGCTACAGGCCAGCAAACGCTTGAAGGCGTCGGCGTTCAGCCAGGTTTCACTCAAGGCATTGCCGGGCAATTCCAAGGCCCAGCAGGAGCAGTTGGTTCGGCGGGTGCGGGGTTGGTTGAATCCGCAGAATGCGTCTGACTGACAGAACCCGTTGCGCCCATCGCTGGCAAGCCAGCTCCTACAGGTTCCTTGATTGCCGCAAGCGGCGAGCACGACACAAAACCTGTAGGAGCTGGCTTGCCGGCGATAGCTTAATCACTGGCAATACAACACTTCCCGGCTAGCGAAAATCCCGCCGCTGTCGAATCAACTTATACGCACTGTGCAGTTCGCGCGTCTTTTCGGTGGCCTCGCGAACTTGCGAATCCGTCGCACCACTGCCGGCAATCTTGTCCGGGTGATGGCGACTGAGCAGGCGGCGATAGGCGCGTTTGATCTGTACCGGCTCCGTGGTGGCCGACACGCCCAAAAGCCGCATGGCGTCTTGATAGGTTGCGCCTTTGTTGGCCAGGGACCGTTTCTGCGGCTCATAGTCGGTCGCCAATGCCCGCACTTGATGCGTCGACCAACCCAGCCACTTGCCCCACTGAATGATCAGCTCGCGCTCACGATTGCCAGCCCGACCGTCTGCCCAGATCATCCGCCAGCAGGCGCGTAGAACGCCTTCGGCCGCATGGGGTTGAGCACTCAGGCGCCGCAAATATCCTCGCAGCCGGTCATTGCCCGATTTGCCGCGGTTGAAGGCGGCGATCGCCCGGCGCTGGGCTGACTCGCTCATATCCAGCGCGCGCATTTCCTGGCGTGCCTGCTGGATATGACCTTCCATCACCCGACCGTCGCACTTGGCCAACCTTCCGAGCAACACAAACAGCAATTCATCGTTGCGCAGCGCCGGGCGACCACCGAGCTTTTCCAGCAGGTGCGCCCAACTCTGCAGATGCATGCGCCGATCCAGCGCCTGCCCCAGCAACGCACCCAACATGGCCCCCGGAATGCTGGCAATGGCAAAACCCGCTCCGGCTCCAACAAGAGTCCCTGGCCACAGCATTTCAGCGTCTCGCTTCAATCAGAGTTTCAGCTTCAGCCAAGCGCTCGTGCGTGCCGACATCGACCCACAGCCCGTTCATTCGCTCGCCGGATACCTGCCCATTCGCCATCGCGGCCCGCAGCAACGGCGCCAGCTTGAATGCCCCGGCCGAGCAACCTTCGAACAGTTGCGGATGCAGCACCGCGATGCCACTGTAGGTGAGCGTAGCTGTTCCCGATTGGCCGTCGCGAACGAGTCCGTCGATCAGCTGGAAATCTCCGGCAGGGTGATGGGCCGGGTTGTCCGCCAACACCAGGTGAGCCAGGCCCACTAGCGGTTGATGCAGCACGCAGAAGTCGTAATCGGTCCAGATATCACCATTGACCACCACGAAGGCCTCATCACCCAGCAATGGCAACGCGCGGAAAATCCCGCCGCCGGTTTCCAGCGGCTCCCCTTCCGGCGAGTACTGGATGCTGACGCCATAGCGCGAGCCATCGCCCAGATAATCTTCGATTTGCTGACCGAGCCAGGCATGGTTGATCACGATCTCGGTAAAACCGGCAGCGGCCAGCGCACGCAGGAGATACTCGATCAGCGGCACCCCGCCGGCGCGAACCAGCGGTTTGGGCGTGGTCAGGGTCAGCGGGCGCATGCGCTCACCCTTGCCCGCCGCCAGAATCATCGCCTTCATGCCTTTACTCCAGCGCGCAGACTGGCCAGCAACACATCCAGCTCGGCCAGTTCAGGACGACGGGCGATGACTGCATCTATATAAGCAAAGAAACGCGGCACATCGCCCAGGTAACGCGGTTTTCCGTCGCGATGGCAGATGCGCGCGAATATACCGATCACCTTCAGGTGACGCTGCACACCCATCAAGTCGCTGGCGCGCAGGAAATCTTCGAAGTCTGGCTGCACCGCAATATTCAGCGCCGAAGCCTGTTGCCAGTAGCTTTCCAGCCAACCGCGCACACGCTCTTCGGGCCAGCTGAGGAAAGCATCCTTGAACAGGCAAGTGACGTCGTAGGTCACCGGGCCGTAGACCGCGTCCTGGAAATCCAGCACGCCGGGGTTCGGCTCGCTGAGCATCAGGTTGCGCGGCATGTAGTCGCGGTGCACCAGGACCTTCGGCTGCGCCAGGGCGCTGTCGATCAGCAAATCGCTGACTTGCTGCCAGAGCACTTGCTGCGCCGCATCGAACTCGATACCCAGTTCACGCTTCACGTACCACTCGGGGAACAGTTCCAGTTCGCGGCGCAACAACGCCACGTCATAACTTGGCAGTGGCGCAACCATCGGCAACTGCTGAAAAGCCAACAGTGCTTGCAGCGCATCACTGAACAAATCGTCGGCATTTTCGCTGTCGATTACGTCCAGATAGGTCTTGTTGCCCAGGTCGTTGAGCAAAAGAAACCCGCGCTCAAGGTCTTCGGCATAAATTTTCGGAACATTTATTCCCGATTTCGCCAGCAAAAAAGCGATATCCACGAAGGGTTTACAGTTTTCCTGAGGCGGTGGCGCATCCATTACGATGAAACTTCTGCCCGCGCCTTCCCAACGGAAATAACGCCGAAAACTCGCGTCGCTACTGGCCGCGGTCAACGTGGCCGGGGGTATGGCACCCCAACCCTGTTCTGCAAAAAGGATCGCCAATTGCTCATCGAGCCAAACTTTCAGGTGTTGCAAACGTACATCTTGGTCAGGCATTGCAAGGGTCTCCGACGGCGCTAGCCGTCAAGCGGGTCATGCTTTATTATCCAGCATCTTTTTCAGACCATCGAGAGGCGTGCGGCCCACACCGCGGGCAGATGGCACGCAGGAAGCCCGGACTAATAAGATGGCATTGAAATCCCCCGCGTTTCGTAAAAAATTTCCGTTGTTGGTAACCGGCAGTTTGCTGGCCTTGCAACCTCTAGCCACTTCCTACGTGGTCGCCGCGGAACAGTATGACTGCTCAGTCTCTGCTTCGGGTGCCTGGGACTGTGCCCCAAAATCGCCAGCGGCGGCACTGCCACCGCGCCCTGTCCATGAGGGCAGCGCAGTCAGCGCAACCGGCGAGACCTCATCCGAGGCTGGCTCCAGCGAAGACACTGGCGCCAAGCCTGCACTGGTCACCGAAGCCAAAGGCCGCGGCATGAAGTCTCGTAGCGAAGACTACAGTCACCTCGACTGGGTTCCGCGCGAACAGCTTACCGCAGCCCAGTTGGCAGAAACCGGTCCTTATTGCTCTGGCTCCTATATCGAACCGATTCGTCCTGGCATGAATGACAAGACGAATAAAAGTGATGCACCTACCTTTATCGGCGCAAAAGCCTCCCGCTATAAGCAGGATGAGCAAGTCGCGACTTTGGCGGGTGACGTCGTCATGCGCCAGGGCAGCATGCAGGTCGAAGCCGACGAAGCCAGCTTGTACCAGGCCGAGAGCCGTGGCGAACTGAGCGGCAACGTCCGTATTCGCGACAATGGTGCGCTGATTGTGGGCGACCACGCCGACGTGCAACTCGACACCGGCGAAGCCAAGGTCGATAACGCCGAATACGTGATGCACAAATCCCGTATCCGCGGTAACGCGCTGTACGCCAAACGCGCCGAAAACGCGATCATCCGCCTCAAGGACGGTACGTACACCACGTGCGAACCGAACAGCAACGCCTGGCAACTCAAGGGCAACAACATCACCTTGAACCCGGCGACCGGCTTCGGTACCGCAACCAACGTGACACTGCGGGTCAAGGACATTCCAGTCCTGTACACGCCGTACATCTATTTCCCGATCGACGACCGTCGCCAGTCCGGTTTCCTGCCGCCGACCATCGGCACCGGCAGCGATACCGGCTTCCTGCTGGTCACCCCGTACTACTTCAACCTGGCGCCGAACTACGATGCCACGTTGTACCCGCGCTACATGAGCGATCGCGGTTTGTTGATGGAAGGTGAGTTCCGCTACCTGACCAAATCCAGCGAAGGTCAGTTCGGTGCCGCGTACCTCAACGACGAGAACGACGATCGCAAAGAGCAGACTGATTACGAAAAAACCCGATACATGTACAACTGGCAGCACAAGGGCGGTCTCGATTCGCGCGTACTGACGCAAGTCGATTACACCAAGATCAGCGATCCTTACTACTTCCAGGATCTGCAGACAGACCAGATTGGCGTAAAAAGCACTGACTATGTGAACCAGCAGGGCGCCGTCACCTACCGTGGCGACAACTATACCGCCCGTGTGAACGCCCAGGCCTACCAACTGGCGACCGTGTCGAACATCACGCCATATGACCGTTTGCCGCAGATTACCTTCGATGGTGCACTGCCTTATCATCCGGGTGGCCTGGATTTCGCGTACAACACCGAGCTCGTACGGTTTGACCGGGATCTGCAAAAAGGCAGCTTCACCAATGAAGACGGCGAAGTGGAACCACGCCTGGACACTAACGTTCAAGGCCTGGCTCGTGCCACCGGCGATCGCCTCAACCTTGCGCCAGCCGTCAGCCTGCCGCTGGACTGGACGTACGGTTTCGTAAAACCAACGCTCAAGTACCAGTACACGCAGTACCAGTTGGATCTGGACAGTCTCGGTAAAGATCAAATCGCAGCCCAGGGTCCTGAGGGCGACCGACTCAACGGTACCTATAGCCGTGACCAGAACCGTGGCGTACCGATCGCCAGCATCGACAGCGGCCTGTACTTCGATCGCAACACTCAATGGTTTGGCAAAAACTATCGCCAGACCCTTGAGCCGCGCCTGTACTACCTCTATGTCCCGGAGAAGGACCAGGAAGACATTCCAGTCTTCGATACCGGCGAGTACACCTTCAACTATGCGTCGCTGTTCCGTGACAACCGTTTCTCTGGTTCCGACCGCGTCGGTGACGAGAACAAGCTCTCGCTGGGCGTGACCAACCGCTGGATCGAAGACGATGGCTTTGAACGTCAACGCATCAGCGTCGGCCAGGCCTTGTACTTCAAGGACCGCGAAGTCCAGTTGCCGGGTATCGATGCAAAAACCCGTGATGATGCGCACTCCGACGTTTCGCCTTATGCGCTGGAGTACGAATATCGCTGGAACCGTGATTGGCGCACCACCGCCGATTACAACTGGGATCCGGACAGCCGCAGCCCTCGCTCGGGTAGCGCGATGTTCCACTACCAGCCTGAAGACAACCCGAACAAGGTCATCAACGCCGGCTATCGCTATCGTAACGACCAGATTCGTTACGACCAGAACACGGGTAAATGGCAAGTGGGCGGCGGTGACTATGGCACCCCGGGTCAGCCTGGCTATGTGAAGGACTACTACAAAATCGAACAGCACGACTTCTCGGTGATCTGGCCGATCGTGCCGCAATGGAACGCCATCAGCCGCTGGCAGTACGACTACAACCGCAACCGTACCCTGGAAGCCTTCGGTGGTTTCGAGTACGACAACTGCTGCTGGAAACTGCGCCTGATCAACCGTTACTGGGTCAGCTATGACGAATTCAGTCAGAACGCCCCGGAAAACGAAAAAGGCGACCACGGCGTCTTCCTCCAAATTGTTCTGAAGGGACTCGGCGGCCTCACCGGCGCCAAGGTAGAGAGCTTCCTCGACAAAGGCATCCAAGGTTATCGTGAACGTGAAGACCAAGCTTTCTGATTGTCTGCGCCCGCTGCTGCTGGGCGCGCTGTTCCTGGGTACCGCGGCCAACGCCGCGGTACAGTCCATCGATAAAGTGGTGGCTATCGTCGACAACGACGTAGTCATGCAGAGCCAACTGGACCAGCGCGTCCATGAAGTTCAGCAAACCATCGCCAAGCGCGGCTCTGCCGTGCCACCGGCCAGCGTGCTTGAGCAACAAGTGCTGGAACGCCTGATTGTCGAGAACCTGCAACTGCAGATCGGCGAACGTTCCGGTATCCGCATCACCGATGAAGAACTGAACCAGGCCGTCGGCACCATTGCCCAGCGCAATAACATGTCGGTCGAGCAGTTCCGCGCCGCCCTGACTCATGACGGCCTGTCTTACGACGACGCTCGTGACCAGATCCGCCGCGAAATGGTCATCAGCCGTGTGCGCCAGCGCCGGGTGGCAGAGCGCATCCAAGTTTCCGAGCAGGAAGTTAAGAACTTCCTCGCTTCGGACATGGGCAAAATGCAACTGTCCCAAGAATTCCGCCTGTCGAACATCATGATTGCCACGCCGGAAAGCGCCAACTCCGACGCCATTCAGAATGCAGCCAGACAGGCTGACGCGGTGTACCAGCAACTCAAGCAAGGCGCCGACTTCGGTCAACTGGCCCTCGCCAAATCCGCCAGTGAAACCGCACTGGAAGGCGGCGACATGGGCTGGCGTAAAGCCGCTCAACTGCCACCTCCGTTCGATCGCCTGCTGAGCACCATGGCCGTTGGCGATATCACCCAGCCAATGCGTACGCCGGGTGGCTTCATCATCCTGAAGATCACCGACAAGCGTGGCGGTGAAGCCCAGGTGCGTGACGAAGTGCATGTCCGCCACATCCTGGTCAAACCAAGTCCGATCCGTGACGAAGCAAAAACCAAGGCCCTGGCCGAGTCGCTCTACAGCCGCATCGAGTCGGGTGAAGACTTCGGCGAACTGGCGAAAAGCTACTCGGAAGACCCGGGTTCTGCGCTCAACGGTGGCGATCTGAGCTGGATCGACCCGAACGCACTGGTACCCGAGTTCCGCGAAGTGATGGCCAAGACCCCGCAAGGTCAGCTGTCCAAGCCGTTCCAGACTCAATACGGCTGGCACGTACTGGAAGTCCTTGGCCGTCGCGCCACCGACAGCACCAACCAGGCTCGCGAGCAACAAGCGATGACCGTACTGCGTAACCGCAAATACGACGAAGAGCTGCAAACCTGGCTGCGTCAGATTCGTGACGAAGCGTATGTCGAAATCAAACTCCCTGGCGCCGACCAGGCAGCGCAGTGAAACCCCAACGTTTCGCGCTGACACCCGGTGAACCGGCCGGCATAGGTCCTGACCTGTGCCTGCTGCTCGCCTCGCAAGCCCAGCCACACCCCCTGATTGCCATTACCAGCCGCGACTTGCTCCTTGAGCGGGCCGCGCAGCTGGGTGTGGCTGTCGACTTGCTGCCGGTCTCCCCGGACCACTGGCCCGATGCACCTGCGCCAGCCAACAGCCTGTATGTGTGGGATACACCGCTCAACGCCAAGGTCGTCGCAGGACAACTCGACAAAGCCAATGCCGCTTTCGTCCTGGAAACCCTGACCCGCGCCGGCCAAGGCTGTCTGGATGGGCATTTCGCTGGAATGATCACCGCCCCGGTGCACAAGGGCGTGATCAATGAATCCGGCATCGCCTTTTCCGGGCACACGGAATTTCTCGCTGACCTGACTCACACCGCACAAGTGGTGATGATGCTCGCCACTCGCGGGTTGCGCGTGGCGCTGGTCACTACGCACCTGCCCCTGCGCGAGATTGCCGATGCGATCACCCCTGAGCGCCTGGAGCGGGTCACACGAATCCTGCACGCCGACCTGCAACAAAAGTTCGGCATCGCCCAGCCACGAATCCTGGTGTGTGGGCTCAACCCCCATGCCGGTGAAGGCGGACACCTGGGCCATGAAGAAATTGACATCATCGAACCCACATTAGAGCGCCTGCGCGGCGAGGGCATGGACCTGCGCGGCCCCCTGCCCGCCGACACTCTGTTTACCCCCAAATATCTGGAGCACTGCGACGCGGTGCTGGCGATGTACCACGACCAGGGCCTGCCTGTACTGAAATACAAAGGCTTCGGCGCGGCAGTCAACGTGACCCTGGGCTTGCCGATCATTCGCACATCAGTGGACCACGGCACCGCCCTGGACCTGGCTGGCAGCGGAAAAATCGACACCGGCAGCCTGCAAGTCGCCCTGGAAACCGCCTACCAGATGGCCGAGACCCGTTTATGACCGAGCATTACCAACACAAGGCGCGCAAACGCTTTGGCCAGAACTTCCTGCACGACGCCGGCGTTATCGACCGCATCCTGCGCTCCATCCACGCCAAGGCTGAAGACCGTTTGCTGGAAATCGGGCCGGGCCAGGGTGCGCTGACCCAAGGTTTGCTCAACAGCGGCGCGCAACTCGATGTGGTGGAGCTGGATAAAGACCTGATCCCGATCCTCAACCAGCAGTTCGCCGGCAAGAGCAACTTCAATCTGCATCAGGGCGACGCGCTGAAATTCGACTTCAACAGCCTGAACGCCGCACCTGGCAGCCTGCGTGTGGTCGGCAACCTGCCGTACAACATCTCCACGCCGCTGATTTTCCACCTCCTGCACAACTCGCACCTGATTCGCGACATGCACTTCATGCTGCAAAAGGAAGTGGTCGAGCGTCTGGCAGCAGGGCCTGGCGGTGGTGACTGGGGTCGGTTGTCGATCATGGTTCAGTATCACTGCCGGGTTGAGCATCTGTTCAACGTTGGCCCTGGCGCCTTCAACCCGCCACCGAAAGTCGACTCGGCCATCGTGCGACTGGTGCCTCACGCCGTACTGCCGCACCCGGCCAAAGACCACCGCTTGCTGGAGCGTGTGGTGCGCGAAGCTTTCAACCAGCGGCGCAAGACCCTGCGCAACACACTCAAGCTGCTGCTGAGCAACGATGAAATCGAAGCCGCCGGTGTCGACGGCAGCCTGCGACCGGAACAACTCGATCTGGCAGCCTTCGTGCGCCTGGCTGACAAGCTCAGCGAACAATCCCTACAGAAGCCCGCGGACGTCTGACAGACCGCAAGCGTTATCGGGTAGGACACCAGCGCCCATGTCTGGTTTACTACCCGATACTTGGCCTAGACTGAACTCCATCAGCTACGCCCCGCGTCCCGCTTCGTTTTTAAGGCCTCTTGCATGTCCGATCCTCGTTATCAGGTCGACGTCAGCGTCGTCACCCGCTATCTGGCAGAACAATCGCAACCTGAACAAGACCGCTTTGCCTTCGCGTACACCATCACCGTGCAAAACAATGGCCTGATACCGGCCAAACTGTTGTCACGGCATTGGGTGATCACCGATGGCGACGGGCATGTCGAAGAGGTGCGAGGTGCGGGCGTGGTTGGCCAGCAACCGTTGATCGAGCCGGGCGAAAGCCACACCTACAGCAGCGGCACTGTCATGACGTCCAAGGTCGGCACGATGCAAGGCACTTACGAGATGCGCGCCGATGACGGCAAACACTTCGACGCCATCATCGCCCCGTTTCGTCTGGCGGTGCCCGGAGCCTTGCACTGATGGCAACCTATGCCGTCGGCGACCTGCAAGGCTGCCTTGACGCATTGCACTGCCTGCTCAAGAAGGTCTCCTTCGACCCGGCAAAAGATCGTCTGTGGCTGGTCGGTGATCTGGTCAACCGCGGCCCGCAGTCGCTGGAAACCTTGCGCTTCCTCTATAGCATCCGCGAATCGCTGGTCTGCGTACTTGGCAACCACGACCTGCACTTGCTGGCCGCCGGCGAGAACATCGAACGCCTGAAGAAAGCCGATACCCTGCGTGAGATCATCGAAGCGCCGGATTGCGCCGATCTGCTGCACTGGCTGCGTCAGCAAAAACTCCTGCACTACGACGAGCAGCGCAACGTCGCGCTGGTACATGCCGGCATTCCGCCGCAATGGTCGCTGCGTAAAGCCCTGAAGTGCGCCGCCGAAGTCGAGGCCGCCCTGCGCGACGACAACCTGCTCCCGCCCTTCCTCGACGGTATGTACGGCAACGACCCGGCGAAATGGGACAGCGACCTCAAAGGCGTGACGCGCCTGCGGGTGATCACCAACTACTTCACCCGCATGCGCTTCTGTACCGCCGAAGGCAAGCTTGACCTCAAGAGCAAGGAAGGCCTCGACTCTGCACCCCCAGGCTACAAGCCCTGGTTCCAGCACAAGGACCGCAAGACCAAGGATCTGAAAATCATCTTCGGTCACTGGGCCGCGCTGGAAGGCAAGGTGCAGGAACCGGGCATCTCGGCTCTCGACACCGGTTGCGTCTGGGGCGGAGCCCTGACCTTGATGAATGTCGATACTGGCGAGCGCCTGTCCTGCAAATGCGACGAACATGGCCACGCCGCCGTGCCGCCAGTCGCCCCACAAACTTCCGAACCATCGTCAGCCAGCGCCCCGCGCTAGACTGCGCTTTCAGCCGAGCCACAGGAGCCCGCCATGAGCGAATTCAAACGTATTCCCCCGGAACAGGCCCAGGCCCTGCGCGAACAAGGCGCAGTGGTGGTCGATGTCCGTGATCCTGCGACTTTTGCCGCGCTGCACATCAGCGGCTCGAAGCATCTGGACAACCACTCCCTGCATGCCTTCATCCAGGGTGCCGACCTTGATGCGCCGACCGTGGTGGTCTGCTACCACGGCAACTCCAGCCAGGGTGCTGCCGCCTACCTGATCAGCCAGGGCTTCTCCGACGTCTACAGCATGGATGGTGGTTTCGAGCTGTGGCGTACGACTTATCCTTCGGAAACGGCGCAAGGCACCTCCGAATAATTTTTTTGTCATGCGCAAGGCCCCGGCTCCCGCGGGCTTGCGCGGTGGCAGACGAACGGTCTGCCACAACTAATTACGTATCTCGCCTTTACCTCCCGAATTCCCAACTATCCTTAAGCGCAGGCCATCCAAAACAGGGGAGAGCCGGTACACCGGCGCGCGGGTCATCGGGAGTAGCTTTCGGAGTCGTCAGCTTCGAAAGGTTTCTGGGGGGTAAACAGCAACTGCCTGTTCGGTTGCTGCCAGCATCGACTGAGTGATCCGGCGTCGGCTCCACGTATCGAGCGAGGTGACGTCATGAGTATCTTTAGCCACTTCCAACAACGCTTCGAGTCCACACGCCAGGAAGAACTCTCGCTGCAAGAGTATCTTGAGCTGTGCAAAAAGGACCGCAGCGCCTACGTTTCCGCCGCCGAGCGTCTGCTCCTTGCCATCGGTGAGCCGGAGCTGCTCGACACCTCGACCAACTCGAGGCTGTCGCGAATCTTTTCCAACAAGGTGATCCGTCGCTATCCGGCCTTTGAAGACTTCCATGGGATGGAAGAATGCATCGACCAGATCGTGTCGTATTTCCGCCATGCCGCTCAGGGCCTGGAAGAGAAGAAACAAATCCTCTATCTGCTCGGCCCCGTCGGTGGCGGTAAATCGTCCCTGGCCGAGAAGCTGAAACAACTGATCGAAAAGGTGCCCTTCTACGCGATCAAGGGCTCGCCGGTATTCGAATCGCCTCTGGGATTGTTCAACGCCACCGAAGATGGCGCGATTCTCGAGGAGGACTTCGGCATTCCGCGACGCTACCTCAACACCATCATGTCGCCATGGGCTACCAAACGCCTGGCCGAGTTCGGTGGCGATATCAGCCAGTTCCGCGTGGTGAAACTGTACCCGTCGATCCTCAACCAGATCGCCGTGGCCAAAACCGAACCGGGAGATGAAAACAACCAGGACATCTCGGCGCTGGTGGGCAAGGTCGATATCCGCAAACTGGAGGAATACCCACAGAACGACGCCGATGCCTACAGCTACTCTGGCGCACTGTGCCGGGCCAACCAGGGCCTGATGGAATTCGTCGAAATGTTCAAGGCACCGATCAAGGTGCTGCACCCATTGCTGACCGCCACCCAGGAAGGCAACTACAACAGTACCGAAGGTCTTGGCGCGATTCCGTTTACCGGGATCCTGCTGGCCCACTCCAACGAATCGGAATGGCATACCTTCCGCAACAACAAAAACAACGAAGCGTTCATCGACCGGATCTACATCGTCAAAGTGCCTTATTGCCTGCGGGTCAGCGACGAAGTGAAGATCTACGACAAGCTTCTGTTCAACAGCTCTCTGGCCAAGGCTCATTGCGCGCCCGACACCTTGAAGATGCTGGCCCAGTTCACCGTGCTCTCGCGCCTCAAAGAGCCGGAAAACTCCAACATCTATTCCAAGATGCGCGTGTACGACGGCGAAAACCTCAAGGACACCGATCCAAAGGCCAAGTCGATTCAGGAATACCGCGACAACGCCGGTGTCGATGAAGGCATGAACGGCTTGTCGACCCGTTTCGCGTTCAAGATCCTGTCCAAGGTCTTCAACTTCGACCCGCACGAAATCGCCGCCAACCCGGTGCACCTGCTCTACGTACTGGAACAACAGATCGAACAGGAACAGTTCCAGGCCGAAACCCGCGAGCGCTATCTGCGCTTCCTCAAGGAATACCTGGCACCGCGTTATATCGAATTCATCGGCAAGGAAATCCAGACCGCCTACCTCGAGTCTTACAGCGAATACGGCCAGAACATTTTTGATCGCTACGTGCTTTACGCCGACTTCTGGATCCAGGA
Source organism: Pseudomonas sp. MYb327 (assembly GCF_040438925.1). NCBI lineage: Bacteria > Pseudomonadati > Pseudomonadota > Gammaproteobacteria > Pseudomonadales > Pseudomonadaceae > Pseudomonas > Pseudomonas sp. MYb327. The sequence goes on along the minus strand of NZ_CP159258.1, from coordinate 5,721,162 downwards.
CCAGGAGTACCGCGATCCGGAAACCGGCGAAATCCTCAATCGCGTGGCATTGAACGAGGAACTGGAGAAAATCGAAAAACCGGCCGGCATCAGCAATCCGAAGGATTTCCGCAACGAAATCGTCAACTTCGTACTGCGCGCCCGCGCCAACAACAATGGCAAGAACCCAACCTGGCTCAGCTACGAAAAACTGCGGGTGGTCATCGAGAAGAAAATGTTCTCCAACACCGAAGACCTGCTGCCGGTCATCAGCTTCAATGCCAAGGCCAGCAAAGAGGATCAGCAGAAGCACAACGACTTCGTTACACGAATGGTCGAACGCGGTTATACCGACAAACAGGTACGGCTACTGTCCGAGTGGTACTTGAGGGTCAGAAAGTCCCAGTAAGGGAGCTGCAAGCGGCTTGCGACACGACACCTGCGAAAACGCGTTGTTTGCGTAATTGTGGCCATATGTCGCGCGCCGCTTGTTTCTGAAGCTTCTGTCTTGCAGCTTGAAGCTTATGACTCGAAGCTCCCCGGAGGGCCTATGAGCTATGTGATCGACCGACGTCTCAATGGCAAGAACAAGAGCACGGTGAACCGTCAACGGTTTCTGCGGCGCTACCGTGATCACATCAAAAAGGCCGTCGAAGAGGCGGTCAGCCGCCGCTCCATTACCGATATGGAACACGGCGAGCAGATCAGCATCCCCGGTCGCGACATCGACGAGCCGGTGCTTCACCACGGGCGCGGTGGCAAACAGACCGTGGTGCATCCGGGCAACAAGGAATTCACCAGCGGCGAGCACATTGCCCGTCCGCCGGGAGGTGGCGGCGGCCGAGGGCCTGGAAAGGCCGGCAACTCGGGCGAAGGGATGGACGAATTCGTCTTTCAGATCACCCAGGAGGAATTCCTCGAGTTCATGTTCGAGGACCTGGAGCTGCCGAACCTGGTCAAGCGCAACCTGACCGGCACCGATACCTTCAAGACCGTTCGCGCCGGGATCAGCAACGAGGGCAACCCGTCGCGGATCAACATTATCCGCACGCTGCGGTCGGCACACGCACGGCGCATCGCCCTGTCCGGCAGCAGCCGGGCAAAACTTCGCGAAGCCAAGGAAGAACTCCTGCGATTGAAGCAGGAAGAGCCGGACAACTTCGGCGATATTCAGGATCTCGAAGCAGAAATCGAAAAACTCAGCGCGCGGATTCATCGCGTACCGTTTCTGGACACATTCGATCTCAAGTACAACCTGCTGATCAAGCAACCCAACCCTAGCTCGAAAGCCGTCATGTTTTGCCTGATGGACGTTTCCGGCTCCATGACCCAGGCGACCAAGGACATCGCCAAGCGCTTCTTTATCCTGCTGTACCTGTTCCTCAAGCGTAACTACGACAAAATTGACGTCGTGTTCATTCGCCACCACACCAGTGCCCGCGAAGTGGATGAGGAAGAGTTTTTCTATTCCCGCGAAACCGGCGGGACCATCGTCTCCAGCGCCTTGAAACTGATGCAGGAGATCATGGCCGAGCGCTATCCGAGCAACGAGTGGAACATCTACGCCGCCCAGGCTTCCGACGGCGACAACTGGAACGACGACTCGCCGATCTGCCGCGACATTCTGATCAACCAGATCATGCCGTTCGTGCAGTATTACACTTACGTTGAGATTACCCCGCGCGAACATCAGGCCCTGTGGTTCGAGTACGAGCGCATCGCCGAAGCCTTCTCTGACACTTTTGCCCAGCAACAACTGGTCTCGGCCGGGGATATCTATCCGGTCTTCCGTGAACTCTTCCAGCGCAGGTTAGTGACATGACCGCCAAAGAGCAGAAGCGCCAACCCATTTCCACCGGCTCCGAATGGACGTTCGAGCTGATCCAGGCGTATGACAAGGAAATCAGTCGCCTGGCGGCCCGTTACGCACTCGACACGTACCCTAACCAGATCGAGGTGATCACCGCCGAGCAGATGATGGACGCCTACGCGTCTGTCGGCATGCCGCTGGGCTACCACCATTGGTCCTATGGCAAACACTTCCTCAGCACCGAGAAATCCTACAGCCGCGGGCAGATGGGCCTTGCCTACGAGATTGTGATCAACTCGGACCCGTGCATCGCCTATTTGATGGAAGAGAACACCATCTGCATGCAAGCGCTGGTCGTGGCGCATGCCTGCTACGGGCATAACAGCTTTTTCAAAGGCAATTACCTGTTCCGTACCTGGACTGACGCCAGCTCGATCATTGATTACCTGGTGTTTGCCAAGCAGTACATCATGCAGTGCGAAGAGCGCCACGGCATCGATGCGGTGGAGGACCTGCTCGATTCCTGCCATGCCCTGATGAACTACGGCGTCGACCGTTACAAACGCCCTTATCCGATTTCCGCCGAAGAAGAACGTCGTCGGCAAAAGGATCGGGAAGAGCATTTGCAGAAACAGATCAATGATCTTTGGCGCACCATTCCAAAGGGCGCGGACAAATACAGCGATAAGGACACCGCACGTTTCCCCGCCGAGCCACAGGAAAACATCCTCTATTTCATCGAAAAACACGCGCCGCTACTGGAGCCATGGCAACGGGAAATCGTGCGGATCGTGCGCAAGATTGCCCAATATTTTTACCCACAGCGCCAGACGCAGGTCATGAACGAGGGCTGGGCGACTTTCTGGCACTACACCCTGATGAACGACCTGTACGACGAAGGCCTGGTCACCGACGGTTTCATGATGGAGTTCCTGACCTCTCACACCAGCGTGGTATTCCAGCCGGGCTTTGATAGCCCTTACTACAGTGGCATCAACCCCTATACGTTGGGCTTTGCCATGTACCGCGATATTCGGCGCATGTGCGAAGAACCTACCGATGAAGATCGTCGCTGGTTCCCGGAACTGGCGGGCAGCGACTGGTTGTCGAGTATCAAGTTCGCCATGAGCAGCTTCAAGGATGAGAGTTTCATCCTGCAGTACCTGTCACCCAAGGTGATTCGCGACCTGAAGTTGTTCAGCATCCTCGATGACGATCAGAAAGACGATTTGCTCGTACCGGCGATCCACGACGAAGAAGGTTATCGCACCATTCGTGAAACCCTGGCCGCCCAATACAACTTGGGCAATCGCGAACCCAACATACAGATCTACAGCATCGACCGGCGCGGTGACCGCTCCCTGACCCTGCGCCACCAGCAACACGACCGCAAACCGCTGGGTGAATCCACCGAGGAAGTGCTCAAGCATTTGCACCGACTCTGGGGCTTCGACATTCATCTGGAGACTCTGCAAGGGGACCAGGTAATGAAAACCCACCATGTGCCGCCCAGAAGCGAGCACAGCGAAGGTGATTACGGCCGGCTGGACCTGGCCGTCATTCATCTTTGATCCTGTTTGTGCCTCCGAAAGCTCGACGCAAAGGTTATCCTGTCGAGCTAACGGAGGTTTTTTATGCGGATCTATAAAGTCGGCGGTGCAGTACGCGATCGCCTGCTGGGCATTCCTGTCACCGACATCGACCGCGTCGTGGTCGGCGCCACGACCGAGGAAATGCTTGCCAAGGGTTTTCGCCCGGTCGGCGCGGATTTCCCGGTTTTTCTACATCCCAAAACGGGCGAGGAATACGCCCTCGCCCGCACCGAACGCAAAAGCGGGCGCGGCTACGGCGGTTTCACCTTCCACGCCAGCCCCGAAGTTACCCTCGAAGAAGACCTGATCCGCCGCGACCTGACGATCAATGCCATGGCTGAGGATGATCAGCAGATCCTGACGGACCCTTACCACGGCCAGCGCGACCTGGAAGCACGGATACTTCGACACGTATCCCCCGCGTTCGCCGAAGATCCTCTCAGAGTTCTGCGTGTTGCGAGATTTGCAGCGCGTTATGCCGAGCTAGGTTTCACCATCGCTCCGGAGACTCAGGAGTTGATGCGCCAACTCAGTGAATCCGGCGAACTTGAAGCCCTGACGGCAGAACGCAGCTGGAAAGAAATTTCCCGCGCACTGATGGAAGATCAACCACAGGTGTTCATTGAAGTGCTGCGCGCGTGCGGGGCTCTTAAGGTGTTGATGCCTGAAGTCAATGCACTTTTCGGTGTTCCACAACCTGAAGCTCATCACCCTGAAATCGATACCGGAGCGCATACCCTGAGCGTGCTGGAGCAAGCCGCTCGACACAAACAACCGCTGACCGTGCGCTGGGCCTGCCTGCTGCATGACTTGGGTAAAGGACTGACACCTGAGGAAGATTGGCCTCGGCATATTGCTCATGAGTTCAAGGGACTGAAGCTGATCAAAGCGGTGAACGAACGCTTCAAGGCACCGAGGGACTGCCAGGAACTGGCGCTGCTGGTGGGCGAATATCACACCCACGGCCATCGCGCCCTGGAGCTGAAGCCGTCGACCTTGCTGGAGTTGTTGCAGAGCTTCGATATTTACCGTCGACCGCAACGGTTCGAGGAATTTATTTCGGCGTGCGAGATGGACGCGCGTGGTCGCAAAGGGCTGGAGCAGAGAAGTTATCCACAGGCGGACTATCTGCGTGGGGCGGCGACCGCCGCTCGCAGTGTTGCGGTTCAACCATTACTGGAGAAGGGATTCAAGGGACCGGAGTTGGGTGAGGCGATCAAGCGTGAGCGCCTCAAGGCGCTGAAGGCTTACAAGGAAAGCGTGTAAGCAAGATCAAAAGATCGCAGCTTGCGGCAGCTCCTACACAGGAATACGCGTTTCTCTGTAGGAGCTGCCGCAGGCTGCGATCTTTTGCTTTTAAAGGAAGCCGGACGGGGTCAGTTGCTCGCCGCGCCACTCGAACGCCACAGGCGCCAATACCTGATCAATCTGCGCCTCACGCCACAACGTGGCAAAGCTCTTTCCTACGCCCGGATGCACCCGATCCGGTGCAATCAGCGACAACGGCCACAACACAAAGGCATTTTTCAGAATTTCTGCGCGCGGCAGAATCAAGCCATCGAAGTTGCCCACCAGATCACCGAACAACAGCACGTCGATGTCCAGCGGCAGTCCTTTGCGGTCCGGCGCGTAACGACCGTTGTCCGCTTCGATGAACTTCAGTCGGCGATCGAGTTCCATCAGCGGCAGGTCGGTATAGGCCGACACCACGAAATTGAAGAACGGCCCGCTCTTGATTCCCACCGGCTGGCTTTCAAAAACCGCCGAGCAACGGATATCCACCAGGAAATCCGCCAAGGCATCAAGGCCAGCGCGCAAATGGGCTTCGCGCTCGATATTGCTACCGAGCCCGAGATACACCTGAGTCAGCGACATCCGCGCTCAATCTCCACACCCACACCACCGGTAGCGGCAGGCACTGCACCTGGCTTGGTCAGCTTGAGGCGCATCCAAGTGATCTTGAACTCGCTCATCAGCACTTCGACCAGACGCTCGGCAAAAGTCTCGACCAGTTGGAATTGCGCTTGCTCGGCAAAGGCCTGGATGCGCGACGAAACGCTCGCGTAGTCGAGCGCCAGGGCCAGGTCGTCACCGGCGGCCGCGGGGCGATTGTCCCAGGCGAAACTCAGATCAAGACGCAAGCACTGTCGGATGCCTCGTTCCCAGTCGTAGGCACCAATCACGGTGTCGACTTCCAGGCCCTCGATAAACACTCTGTCCAAGCACTTTTCTCCGCTACACGACAAGGGCGCAATGCGCCGTTAGAATCAGGGCGTCCTCGCCCGGAATAGTTAGCATGTTTTGGTTACTGGCGATCCTCGCCTACCTGCTCGGCTCTCTGTCCTTCGCCATTATGCTCAGCCGCCTGACCGGTAACCCCGATCCGCGAATGAGTGGCTCGGGCAATGCCGGTGCCACCAATATGTTTCGTCTGGCTGGCAAAAAACTCGCCATCCTGACCTTGCTCGGCGACCTCTGCAAAGGCCTGCTGCCGGTACTGATCGCCGGAATTGCCGGACTTTCGCTGCAGAATCAGGCCTGGATTGGCGTTTGCGCCGTCATCGGTCACCTGTTTCCCTTGTACTTCCGCTTTCGCGGGGGCAAGGGCGTCGCCACCTCTGCCGGAATGTTACTGGGCCTCTACCCGCCCGCCGCGTTGCTGGCGGTCTGCGCCTGGGTGTTGACGTTCTACCTGACCCGCACAAGCTCCCTGGCCGCACTGATCGCCACTCCCCTCACCCTGCCATTGCTGGCTTGGCAAGAACCAGCAGCGCTACTGCCCATGAGCGCACTCACCGGCATGATCGTCTGGCGTCATCGCGGCAATCTACGCGACCTGTTTGCCGGGCGCGAACGGCATTTTTAGAGGCCGGACATGAGTGCCACTCATCACAGTGCCGACAACTGCTCCATCGGCCAACGCGCCTGAACGCTGATCGCCAGACTTTCGTGCTGACCCGCCTGCAAGCGCTGGCATCCGGCAAAGGCAATCATTGCGCCGTTATCGGTGCAGAATTGCGGACGGGCATAAAACACATCGCCCTTCATGTCGCCGAGCATTTTTTCCAGAGATGTGCGCAGGGCCTTGTTCGCACTGACGCCCCCAGCGATCACCAGACGCTTCATGCCAGCCGCTTTCAGGGCACGCTTGCACTTGATGGTCAAAGTCTCCACCACGGCCTGCTGGAACGCCAGCGAGATGTCGCAACGGGCTTGCTCGCTGTCGTCCCCGGCGCTCACGCACTGCTGCCAGGTGTTCAAGGCGAAGGTTTTCAGGCCACTGAAGCTGAAATCCAGCCCCGGACGGTCGCACATCGGACGCGGGAAGACGAAACGTCCTGCAACGCCTTGCTCCGCCAGACGTGCGATTTCCGGCCCACCGGGATAATTGAGGCCCATCATCTTCGCGGTCTTGTCGAACGCTTCGCCCGCGGCGTCATCCAGCGTCTCGCCCAATAGTGTGTATTGACCGATTCCGTCGACCTGAACCAGCTGCGTATGGCCGCCCGATACCAACAAAGCGACGAACGGGAATTCGGGTGGTTGCGCCTCCAGCATCGGCGCCAGTAAGTGACCTTCCATGTGGTGTACGCCCAGCGCCGGAATGCCCCAGGCAAAAGCCAGTGCCTGAGCGCAGGAAGCACCCACCAACAGAGCGCCAACGAGGCCGGGACCCGCGGTGTAAGCGATGGCGTCGATCTCGGTCGGCACGCAGTCGGCTTCGGCCAACACCTGACGAATCAAGGGCAGCATGCGTTTGACGTGGTCACGGGAGGCCAGCTCCGGCACTACGCCGCCGTAGGCGCGATGCAGGTCGATCTGGCTGAACAGCGCGTCGGCCAGCAGGCCGCGCTCACTGTCATATAATGCGACACCGGTTTCGTCGCAAGAGGTTTCTAATCCCAGTACTAGCATGGGTTTGCGCCTTGTTTAGGCTGAATTCGAAGGCGCGCATAATAGTCGCCGCGTGATGCCCCGACCAGCGGTTTTCGATCAGAGGCTTTGCATTCCGAGCGATGAGGGGTTAACATCCGCAACCCTTAAAAACCGACGTCTTCAAGTGCTCTTTTGCCGCGAGGATGTTGACCCCGGTAATGAATGAAGGTAGCTCTGGATGCCAGCCGTCAAAGTAAAAGAGAACGAACCCTTCGACGTAGCTCTGCGTCGTTTCAAGCGCTCCTGCGAAAAAGCCGGTGTACTGGCTGAAGTTCGTAGCCGCGAATTTTACGAGAAGCCAACTTCTGAGCGTAAGCGCAAAGCAGCAGCCGCTGTTAAGCGTCACGCCAAGAAAGTTCAGCGCGAACAGCGCCGCGCCGTTCGTCTGTACTAATACACAGACGATCGTAGCAAGCTTCTGCCAAGCCCGGCCCTCAGCCGGGCTAATGGCATTTGCGTAAAACGCTTGATGCTTCACCGTCGAAGCCGCAGATGCGACCGAGACAAATCTGCTTCACTACGTCAGACCTGGCTTTTTTGCCAGCGGTGCACGTCTTTTCTGACGAGCCTTTCAAGGCTACTGACGAGCACACCCACTGATTCCTCTCACGACGATCAGCCCAAGGCACCGCTTGCGTGCCAGATTGTGAGCTATCCGAGACCACTTGCCTGGTCGCAGCCGGATTCAGCGCAACACTTTCAAATAGTCGAATACTGATTGGTATTAACGTCAGTGGATTTTCGGCAGATACACTTCCCGATAGCGATTACGCAGACGACACTGGTCGAGCCGCACACCTTGCGCGCCTCAAGCAATGACCCGCGTTCGGCCGCCCTTCGTTCCGGGTCCCTTTCAGCGCAGATGACGAGAACGCCATGGCCGGGCTAATTCCCCAGAGCTTCATTGACGACCTTCTGAACCGCACCGACATCGTCGATGTGGTCAGCTCGCGCCTGCAATTGAAAAAAGCCGGCAAGAACCACACCGCCTGCTGCCCGTTTCACAAAGAAAAAACACCTTCCTTCAGCGTCAGCCCCGACAAGCAGTTCTATTACTGTTTTGGCTGCGGCGCTGGCGGTAACGCCCTCGGCTTCATCATGGACCACGATAACCTGGACTTCGTCCAGGCCGTCGAAGAACTGGCCAAAGCCGCCGGCATGGAAATTCCCCGCGAGGAAAGCGGCCGGGCGCACAAGCCGCGGCAGCCGACTGATTCGCCGCTGTACCCGCTGCTCACCGCCGCTGCCGACTTTTATCGGCAGGCCCTGAAAAGCCATCCATCTCGCAAAGCTGCGGTGGATTACTTGAAAGGTCGCGGATTGACCGGTGAAATAGCCCGGGATTTCGGCCTCGGCTTCGCACCACCCGGCTGGGACAATCTGTTCAAGCACTTGAGCAGCGATACCTTGCAGCAAAAAGCCATGATCGATGCCGGCTTACTGATCGAGAACGCCGAAACCGGCAAACGCTACGATCGCTTCCGTGACCGCGTGATGTTCCCGATCCGAGACAGCCGCGGCCGTATCATTGCCTTTGGCGGCCGGGTACTGGGTGATGACAAGCCGAAATACCTGAACTCGCCGGAAACCCCGGTATTCCATAAAGGCCAGGAACTCTATGGCCTGTATGAGGCGCGCAAGAACAATCGCAACCTCGACGAAATCATCGTCGTCGAAGGCTACATGGACGTCATCGCCCTCGCCCAGCAAGGCCTGCGCAATGCCGTCGCGACCCTGGGCACCGCCACCAGCGAAGAGCACTTGAAACGACTGTTTCGCGTCGTGCCCAGCGTGCTGTTCTGCTTCGACGGCGACCAGGCGGGTCGCAACGCCGCGTGGCGCGCACTGGAAGCAACGCTGTCGAGCCTGCAAGACGGGAGACGCGCACGCTTTTTGTTCCTGCCCGAAGGCGAAGACCCGGATACGCTGGTCCGCTCCGAAGGCACTGACGCCTTCCGCGCACGCATCAACCAGCACGCTCAGCCATTGGCTGATTATTTTTTCCAGCAACTGACCGAAGAAGCAGACCCGCGGTCACTTGAAGGCAAGGCGCACATGGCCACGCTCGCCGCGCCGCTGATCGACAAAGTGCCGGGCGCAAACTTGCGTACCCTGATGCGCCAGCGCCTGCTGGAAATCACGGGCTTGAGCGGTGAAGCGGTCAGCCAACTGGTACACAGCGCGCCTCAGGATGCGCCGCCAGCCTATGACCCCGGCATGGATTACGACGCCATGCCGGACTACGCCGACCTCCATCAGCCCCAGGAGGCTTACGCGCCCCAACAGGAATGGACGCCGAAGAAACCCGGCGCCGGCGGCAAGAAATGGGACAAAAAACCCTGGAGCAAAAACGGCAAGCGCGGTGATCGCGATGAGTCGTATGCCCCGCGCACACCGGTGGCGGTGGAAGCTCCGACGCTTATCGCATTGCGTACGCTTATCCACCACCCACAGCTGGCCGGAAAAGTTGAAAGTGCCGATCATTTTGCCAACGCGAGCAACACCTATGCTCAGGTGCTCATCGCATTGATCGAGGCCGTGCAAAAAAATCCTAAGCTAAACTCTATTCAGCTGATGGCTCGCTGGCACGGCACAGAACAAGGACGCCTGCTGAAAGCACTCGCAGAAAAGGAATGGCTAATTGACGGCGATAACCTTGAACAACAGTTTTTAGACACCATTACTAGGTTATCCGCAGGTCAGCATACGCAGACCCTCGATGAACTGATTAAGAAAGCAAGGCAGCCGGGATTGACGGCTGAAGAGCAAATTCAGATAGCAAAGCAGATGCGCGACCTCTTAAAACAGAATGTTTCCGCATCAAACCCGACCTCAACTGGCGCGTGAGGTCATAGCTCAGGTATAATCCTCGGCTTGTTTTTTGCCCGCCAAGACCTTCAGTGGATAGGGTGTTATGTCCGGAAAAGCGCAACAGCAGTCTCGTATCAAAGAGTTGATCACACTTGGTCGTGAGCAGGGCTACCTGACTTACGCGGAGGTCAACGACCACCTGCCGGAGGATATTTCAGATCCGGAACAGGTGGAAGACATCATCCGCATGATCAATGACATGGGGATCAACGTATTCGAGGTTGCGCCAGATAAGGATTCCCTTATGCTGGCCGACGCCGATACCGACGAAGCCGCGGCCGAAGAGGCAGCAGCTGCGTTGGCAGCGGTCGAGACCGACATTGGTCGCACTACCGACCCGGTGCGCATGTACATGCGCGAAATGGGTACTGTAGAGCTCCTCACACGTGAAGGCGAAATCGAAATCGCCAAACGTATTGAAGAGGGCATCCGTGAAGTGATGAGCGCAATCGCGCACTTCCCTGGCACGGTTGATCATATTCTCTCCGAGTACACCCGCATCACCTCCGAAGGTGGCCGCCTGTCCGACGTCCTGAGCGGTTATATCGACCCGGACGACGGCATTGCGCCGCCTGCAGCCGAAGTGCCACCGCCGATCGACCCGAAAGCCGTGAAAGCGGACGACGACACAGACGACGATGACGCCGAAGCTTCGGATGACGAAGAAGAAGCCGAAAGCGGTCCGGATCCGGTTATCGCTGCACAGCGTTTTGGCGCTGTTGCCGATCAGATGGAAATCACCCGCAAAGCGCTGAAGAAGCACGGTCGCAACAACAAGGCGGCGATTGCCGAACTGTTGGTGCTGGCTGAGCTGTTCATGCCGATCAAACTGGTCCCGAAGCAATTCGAAGGCCTGGTCGAGCGTGTTCGCAGCGCCCTGGATCGTCTGCGTCAGCAAGAGCGCGCAATCATGCAGCTCTGCGTTCGTGATGCTCGCATGCCTCGTGCCGATTTCCTGCGCCAGTTCCCGGGCAACGAAGTCGACGAAAGCTGGTCCGACGCGCTGGCCAAAGGCAAGAGCAAATACGCCGAAGCCATTGGTCGCGTGCAGCCGGACATCATTCGTTGCCAGCAGAAACTGACGGCGCTGGAAACCGAAACCGGTTTGACGATCGCCGAGATCAAGGACATCAACCGTCGCATGTCGATCGGTGAGGCCAAGGCCCGCCGCGCGAAGAAAGAGATGGTTGAAGCAAACCTGCGTCTGGTGATCTCCATCGCCAAGAAGTACACCAACCGTGGCCTGCAATTCCTCGACCTGATCCAGGAAGGCAACATCGGCTTGATGAAAGCGGTAGATAAGTTCGAATACCGTCGCGGCTACAAATTCTCGACTTATGCCACCTGGTGGATCCGTCAGGCGATCACTCGCTCGATCGCCGACCAGGCCCGCACCATCCGTATTCCGGTGCACATGATCGAGACGATCAACAAGCTCAACCGTATTTCCCGCCAGATGCTGCAGGAAATGGGCCGCGAACCGACCCCGGAAGAGCTGGGCGAACGCATGGAAATGCCTGAGGACAAGATCCGCAAGGTATTGAAGATCGCTAAAGAGCCGATCTCCATGGAAACCCCGATCGGTGATGACGAAGACTCCCATCTGGGTGACTTCATCGAAGACTCGACCATGCAGTCGCCAATCGATGTTGCCACCGTTGAGAGCCTTAAAGAAGCGACTCGCGAAGTTCTCTCCGGCCTCACTGCCCGTGAAGCCAAGGTTCTGCGCATGCGCTTCGGTATCGACATGAATACCGACCACACCCTCGAGGAGGTTGGTAAGCAGTTCGACGTGACCCGTGAACGGATTCGTCAGATCGAAGCCAAGGCGTTGCGCAAGCTGCGCCACCCGACGAGAAGCGAGCATCTGCGCTCCTTCCTCGACGAGTGATCACAAAACCCCCGGCCCAGGCCGGGGGTTTTGCTTTTATGCAGATAAAAACCCCTGCGCTACGCCCCTCCCGCCGATTTGCCCGTCTACACTCGAAGCATTCCCCCGAGCCATAACGAGACCGTTATGCCCAGACTGCCGACCGTGCTTTTTTTGCTGTCGCTGATGAACTGGACTGCAACGGCTGGCGCGCTGACTCTGACCGACGAAGAACGTAGCTGGCTTGCAGCCCACCCGGACTTGCGCCTAGGTGTGGATGCGTCATGGCCTCCTTTTGAGTTTCGCGACGATCAGGGACACTATCAGGGCCTTGCAGCGGACTATATCGACCAGATTCGCCAACGACTGGCCGTCAAACTCACACCCATCGAGCCTGTGAGCTGGTCGGTTGTGCTGGAGCAGGCCAAACAAGGCAGGCTGGATCTGTTACCCGGCATCATGTCGACCCCGGAACGCCAGAACTATCTGGCATTCACCCGCCCCTACCTGGATTTTCCGATTGTCATACTTGCTCACGTCGGAGGCCCTCAGCCACGCAAAATCGAGGATTTGTACGGACTGAAAATCGCTGTGGTGGAAAACTATGCGCCCCATGAGCTGTTACGCACCCACAATCCCGACTTGAATCTGGTGGCAATGCCTAACGTCAGCTCGGCGCTGCAGGCACTGGCAACTGATGAAGTCGACGCCGTGGTGGGCGATCTCGCCTCCAGTGTGTGGAGCCTGCGCCAGCTCAAGCTTGACGGCTTGTATGTCAGCGGTGAAACCCCGTATCGCTACCAGTTGGCCATGGGAGTGCCCCGTGAGAACAAAATGCTGGTTGGCATTCTGGACAAGGTCCTGGCGGACATGACTCCAGCCGAAATCAGCGCCATTCAGGAGCAATGGGTCGGCAACGTCCTGGATCATCGAACCTTCTGGTCCGACCTGCTGGTCTACGGCCTGCCCGGTTTGCTCCTGCTGATGATCGTGTTGGCGGTGGTGATTCGGATCAACCGCCGCTTGAGTTCGGAAATCGCCCGTCGAGTGGACCTGGAACAGGAACTTCGCAGCAGCGAGTACCACTACCGCGGGTTGGTGGAGAGCCTTTCGGCCATCGCCTGGGAAGCGCGGATGAGCGACTACACCTACAGCTATGTGTCGCCCCACGCTGAGGATCTACTCGGTTATCCCCTGTCCCACTGGCTGATTCCGGGTTTCTGGCGCAACATCATTCACCCCGCCGACCTCACACGCGCGCAGAGTTTCTGCGATCACGAAGTACTGGCCGGGCGCGATCACAGCCTCGATTACCGGGTCATCACCGCTGACGGGCGCTGCTTGTGGGTGCGCGATATTGTCAGCCTGATCGAGCACGGCCATGAACCGGTGATGCGCGGGCTCATGATCGATATCAGCGAGACCAAACGCACCGAAGAAGCCCTGCGCCTGTCGGAACAGAAATTTGCCTCAGTATTCCAGCAATGTCCCGACATTCTGGTGATCGCGCGACTCTCCGACGGCTGCCTGATGGAAGTCAACGAAGCGTTCGAAGAACAAATTGGCCTGCGAGCCGAAGACGTCATTGGCCAAACCGCCACCAACCTGAACATCTGGGGCATACCCGGCGTCGGGCCAGGCCTGTTGCAGCGATTACAGGCCGGCAGCATCCGCAACCTGGAAATGCCCTTTCGTCGCAGCAATGGCCAGGTATTTACCGGCCTGATCTCGGCCGAACCGTTTGACCTCGACACCACTCCGGCGCTGGTGGTCGTCGTTCGGGACATCACGCAACTCAAGGAAACCCAACAGCAACTGCAAACCTCCGAAGAAAAATTCGCCAAGGCCTTCCACGCCTCGCCCGATGGCTTGCTGTTGTCGCGGCAGAGTGACGGGCTGCTGATGGAGGTCAACGAGGGGTTCAGCCGCATTACCGGCTTCAATAGCGCCATGTCGGTAGATCGCTCGGCCCTGGATCTGGGCATCTGGGTCAATCTCAACGAGCGCAAACAGATGCTCGACCTGCTGCATCGGGACGGTTTTGTCCGTGACTTCAGTTGCCATATCCGCCGCAGCGACGGGCAAATCCGCCTTTGTGAGGTGTCCAGCCGTCCACTGCCGATTGGCGACGAGGACTGCATGCTGACCATCGCCCGGGACATCACCGAGCGCCACATGATGCAGGAAAAACTGCAACAGGCCGCCACCGTATTCGAGAGTACCGCCGAGGGCGTGCTAATCACTGATACCCAACAACACATCAGTGCGGTCAACCGTGCATTCACCGAGATCACCGGCTACAGCGAAAGCGAAGCGCTGGGCCACACGCCGCGCCTGCTGGCCTCCGGGCTGCACGACAGCGCGTTCTACGCGGCCATGTGGCATCAACTGACCGCCGAAGGTCATTGGCAAGGCGAGATTTCCAACCGACGCAAGAATGGCGAGCTGTACCCGAGTTGGTTGACCATCAGCGCCGTGCGCAATCGGGATAAATTCATCACCCACTTTGTGGCCGTGTTCGCCGACATTTCCAGCCTCAAACATGCCCAGGCCAAACTCGACTACCAGGCACACCACGACCCGTTGACCGGCCTGCCAAACCGCACACTGTTCGAGAGTCGCTTGCAGACAGCGCTCAATATCCAGCGAGAACACGGCGGCCAGGGCGCGGTGTTGTTCCTGGACCTGGATCGCTTCAAACACATCAATGACAGCCTTGGCCACCCGGTCGGCGACCTGCTGCTCAAGGGCATTGCCGTGCGTCTCAAGGAGCAACTGCGTGATATCGACACCGTGGCGCGACTGGGTGGCGACGAATTCATCATCCTGCTACCGGGCCTGCAGCAACCTGCCGACGCCGACAACATCGCTACCAAACTGCTCAATTGCTTTACCGCACCGTTCCAGGCCGGTGAACATGAGTTCTTCATCAGCTCCAGCATCGGCACCAGCCTTTATCCACAGGACGGCTGCGACGTCGCCACGTTGATCAAAAACGCCGACGCAGCGATGTACCGCTCCAAAGCCAAGGGCCGCAACCGGGTCGAAAGCTACACCTGCGATCTCACCGCACAAGCCAGCGAGCGGGTGGCGCTGGAACATGAACTGAGACGCGCCATCGAGCGCAATGAGCTGCATCTTTACTACCAACCGAAGATCAGCCTTAACGACTATCGCCTGGTAGGCGCCGAAGCGCTGATTCGCTGGCGTCATCCGACCCTGGGTGACATTCCGCCGGAACGTTTTATCTCCCTGGCCGAAGAAAACGGCATGATCCTGCAAATCGGCGACTGGGTGCTCGAGACTGCCTGCCGGCAAATGCGTGAGTGGAGCTTGACCTACGAGGGGCTCGGCCCGCTGTCCGTCAACCTTGCAGGCGCTCAGCTACGCCAACCCAACCTGCTTGGTCGAATAGAACAATTGCTCAAGGATAACCGCCTCAAACCGGACTTCCTGCAACTGGAAATCACCGAAAACTTCATCATGAGCCAGGCTGAGGAAGCGCTGGCGGTGCTGCATCAGCTCAAGCACCTGGGTGTACAACTGGCGATTGACGACTTCGGCACCGGCTATTCCTCACTGAGTTACCTCAAGCGTCTGCCGTTGGACATTCTCAAGATCGATCAGTCCTTCGTTCGCGGCCTGCCGGATGACCCCCACGACGCAGCCATCGTTCGCGCCATCATCGCCCTTGGCCGCAGCATGCAATTCACGGTGATTGCCGAAGGCGTGGAGACCCAGGCGCAACAGCAATTCCTCGCCGACGAAGGTTGTGAGCAGATCCAGGGCTATATCGTCAGCGTGCCCCTGCCGCCCGACGAATTTGCCGCGACGTTTCTTCGCATAACAGTTTCAGACTTTTCGGATAGCACAGCCGCGAAACCGTCGTTATAATCCGCGACCTACTGAGGGCCTATAGCTCAGTTGGTTAGAGCAGAGGACTCATAATCCTTTGGTCCACGGTTCAAGTCCGTGTGGGCCCACCAAACAAGAAAGCCGCGCAATGCGCGGCTTTTTCGTATCCGGCTGCCGAACGGTATCACCGTCACTGGCAGTCCTCGTAATGTAACGAAGGTATAGCTTGCACTGCCCGCAGACGTTCAAGCGTCTGCCCCGTCAGCACAACCTCGTATGTATCTGCCGCCCGCCCCCACTGCTCAACGATAACCATGGCGTCCACCAAGACCGCTGCCAATTCGATAATGGTTCCCGATAGTTCCTCTACGATGTCTTGGGTCCGCTGCCATGCACGATCCGTCAGTGTTTTAAGCTCAGCAGCTATGAGCTCAGACGACGCCGGATCGGTTTCGGGGTAGAGGATATTGCGCAGCAGATGCTGCAGCTCCCGGATCTTTGCGTAATCCTGTTCCGCCCCCTGCTCACCCTTGAGGATCGCTGCAGCTTTCGACTTGTCGACGCTTCGTCCGACTGAATATCTTGAAGGCAGTGTCTGCGCCATCGCGCCAGCCAGGAGGACCATCACTCGGGCCTCCAGATGATGCTTCATGGCGTCTATTGTCGAAATAGCCCGCACCATGCTGACTGATGCCCCGCCGGAATGCCTTAGGTCCATGGTCACGGTCAGGCTCACGTTGCCCGTGGCAAAACCCAAGGCACGGGCAACTACGTAATGGCCCATTTCGTGATGGGCAATCTCCCATGCACGATTGCGTACAGCAGGAGGCATTTTCTTCGTCATGGAAATCCCCTCGCGTCATGACGTAGATTGAGCATTCCTTCTTTGCCTTACATCACAGACTAGATGTGGGCTCAGGATCAATCATTAAAACCTCAATCTAAACACCGTTCGCCAAAGGTTTTTCCACACCGAGAGTTTGTGTTTCTGCCAGTTGCGTTCCCACCATTCATCTTCATTCATGGCGAGCGCCTCGATGTCGCTGCCTGTCACTGCCGCCGCTTGCTGGCGAAAAAGCATGGGAAACACGCAGTGTTGTTTGATCTGCCGTTTGAACAAGACATCGATCGGCTCCCCGGCATAGGGCGTTTGAGCCAGCACTCTGCAACCCTCGCGGGAGATGATGTAGGCGTGCAACGCCACCACGTTGCCACGGGCAATGAACGGGAACCAGGTCAGCCACGTTCGCCCCATGCTGTACCCCAGGTGTAACGCTTCAAACCTGTTTTGGCGAATAAACCGGTTGACCCAGCACACCTGTGTCGGAGGAAGCCTGTAGGGTTTGGCGTCGTCTTCGAAAATCAACACTCGTTGCCAACCTTCGGCCAGGACTTTTTTGGCCAGTGCCTGATGTGATTCGTAACAACCTCGGACCGGGTCGTTGCAGCGTTGTGCAATGAAGAACTCGATCGGGTTTGAAATGAGCGTTGCTACCGTGCTTTGGAATAACCGCCGCCGGTCATGGCGCAATTTCAGAGATATGCAGTACACGTGATCAACATCGAACGAGACCCTTTCCATTCGCCCTTGGCACCTTCACAAAACTCTCCATGACCCGACGCCACGGAAAGGCTCAATGATCAGCAAGTGGACCTGCAACGTCTGTCAGACGCATCCTGAAGTGGCGCTGTTTTTTCCCCCTCGATTTTCGCCCACGAAAAAGCCGCGTCATTGCGCGGCTTTTTCGTACCTGGGGGCCCAGGCTTTATTTAGGCAAAGCGTAGGCAATCACATAATCGCCACGGTCCGTCGACTGACGCGCCCCGCCCACGGTGAGCAGGATGTACTGCTTGCCCGTTTTCGGCGAAACGTAAGTCATCGGACCCGACTGGCTGCCCACTGGCAAACGCGACTTCCAGATCTCATTACCGTTGCCGGTATCGAAGGCACGCAGGTAGAAGTCCTGGGTACCGGCGAAGAACAACAGGCCGGACTGGGTAGCGAGCGATGCGCCGAGGGTCGGCATGCCGATCGGGATCGGCAGGTGCATGCGGATGCCCAACGGGCCGGTGTCTTGCACGGTGCCGACCGGGACTTGCCACATCAGTTTGTGGGTCTTGAGGTCGATGGCGGACATGGTGCCGAACGGTGGTTTCTGGCACGGAATGCCGGCCGCCGAAAGAAAGCGTTCACGCATGGCGCCGAACGGTGTGCCTTCCTGTGGAACGACGCCCATTTCGATACCGCTGGCTCCGGCACCGATTTTGTCGCGTGGGATCATGTAGTTGGCCAGGCCCAGGCGCATGTCGTTGACGAACATGTAGTTAGTGTTCGGATCGACCGAGACGCTGCCCCAGTTCATGCCGCCCAGAGAACCCGGGAATTGCAGGGCGCGATCCATGCCAGGTGGCGTGTAGACGCCTTCGTGGCGCATGCCTTTGAACTGGATGCGGCACATCAGCTGATCAAACGGCGTGGCGCCCCACATGTCGGATTCGGTCAAGGTCTTGTTACCGATTGACGGCATGTCCACCGAGAACGGTTGGGTTGGCGAGTAGCGTTCGCCAGGCACGCTGCCTTGAGGCACCGGACGCTCTTCGACGCGGGCGATTGGCACGCCGGTTTCACGGTTGAGCAGGAAGATCTCACCCTGTTTGGTGACTTGCGCCAGGGCCGGTTCCATTCCGCCCTTGTCGTCCGGCACGTCGTACAGCAGCGGTTGTGCCGGAAGGTCGAAGTCCCACAAATCGTGGTGAGTGGTCTGGAAGTGCCAGCGCACCTGACCGGTTTTCACGTCGATGGCGACGATGGACGAGTTCCACTTGTCGTCGAACTCGGTGCGCTGACCGCCGAAGAAGTCCGGGGTGGCGTTGCCGGTTGGCAGATAGACCAGCCCAAGCTTGGCGTCGTAGGACATCGCCGACCAGACATTCGGCGTACCACGGGTATAGGTCTCACCCGCTGGAGGGCGTTTGGTGGTGTTCGGATTGCCCGGATCCCACGCCCACATCAGCTCACCGCTACGCACGTCGTAGGCACGGACTACACCCGGCGGCTCGCCGGTGGAATAGTTGTCGGCCACGCGGCCACCGACGATCACCACATCACCGGCGACCAGCGGGGTCGAGGTTTGCTGGTAGTAACCAGGCTTCACTTCGCCCATGTCAGTGGTCAGATCGACCGTGCCTTTGTTACCGAATTCTTCGCATGGCTCGCCGGTGTCGGCATTGATGGCGATCAAACGCGCATCGCCGGTCGGCAGAAACAGACGTTTCGTACAGGCAGTTGGCTGAGCGTCCGTAGGCGCCGGGGTTTCGGCATAGCCCAGGCCACGGCAACGCTGCCAGTTCGGTGCAGTGCCTTGCGGGTCGAACTTCCAGCGCTGCGTGCCTGTGTCGGCATCCAGCGCGAAGACTTTGCCGTAGGCGGTGCAGGTATAGACCGTGTCACCGATTTGCAGCGGGGTGTTCTGGTCTTCAGCACCGGCGCCGGTGCTTTGCGGAATGTCGCCAGTGCGGAAGGTCCAGGCCACCTGCAATTTGTCGATGTTGCTTTTGTTGATCTGGTCCAGCGCGGCAAAGCGGTTGCCGGCAGTGGTGTTGCCCCAATGGGCCCAATCTTTCTGCTCGGTGCCTGGTGCAACCGGCGTCACTGCAGGTTCGGTAGTGGCCTTGACCACGTGGGTCGGCACGAACATATAGGCCATCGTTGCGACGACACCGACGCCGAGAACACCAGCCAAGCCGTATGCACCACGCCCTGCAGAAGCGCCCGACGCACGCACCAGCATCGGGTAAATCAGCGCGACGACCAGACCGATCACGGCAAAAGTCAGCACACGAGATACCAGTGGCCAATATTCGAGCCCGGCATCCCACACGGCCCAGATCGCGGTCAGGATTAGTGCAACGCCATATAACCACGCACCGGCGGGTTTACGGCGAGCAATCATCAGCCCGGAGACCAGCATTGCCAGGCCCATCAGCAGGAAATACCAACTGCCGCCGAGCGTAATCAAATAGCCACCGCCACCGGCCAGCCCGAGCCCGATCAGCGCAATCAGGACACCCAGTCCCGCAATCAACCATTTGCCGCCGGCGGCAGCCCCAGAATTATTCATGTCGGAAATTTTCCCCATTTGTGACAAGCGCGAAATAATGTACCACCTGGTTACTTATGGCAAATTGTCGCAGGTTAAATGGCATGAACGGTAGTGAGGCTAGTTCAAGGATCCATCGCGGGCGCCGTGTGGAAACTGCCTGTAACATGCTTGCGCATTGATCCATGCCGCTGGAGATGACGCATTGCCTGACACTCGCCCCCCCGTTCTTGATGAAATCGACCGCCAACTGATAGCGGCCTTGCAGATCAACGCCCGCGAAAGCGTAGCCATGCTCGCCCGCCAACTGGGCATCGCTCGCACCACCGTCACTTCGCGGCTGGCACGGCTGGAAAAGTCGAAAGTCATCACTGGTTATGGCGTTCGACTGGGCCAGCGCGTGGTGGATGGCGGATTACAGGCATACGTGGGGATTACCGTGCAGCCGCGCTCCGGCAAAGAAGTGCTGCGACGGCTGAGCGCCATGGCTCAAGTGCAGCAGTTGTGTGCGGTAAGTGGCGAATTTGATTATGTGGCGTGGTTGCGTACGGACTCGCCGGAGCAGCTGGATCAATTGTTGGATCAGATTGGCAGTGTGGATGGGGTGGAGAAGACGACAACGTCGATCATCTTGAGTAGCAAAATTGATCGGGGGCAGCCGGTTTGATTGTTTACCCTGTCATCAGAGTTTTCTGGGTTGACGCCGTCGCGAGCAAGCTGGCTCCTACAGAAGACCTTATTGTCAATCTGACTCAATAGTTCGTCATATTGATAAATTTATTGGCAAAACGACGACACTTTGCATCTTATTAACGTGTTCTACGCTCTCTAGAATGGCTGGCATCTTTTCCTATACTCAGACGCGCACCCCGCGTCCGGTCGCCAGTAAGGTCAGCCATGAACAAGAACAATCGCCACCCTGCAGACGGTAAAAAACCCGTCACCATTTTCGGCCCGGACTTTCCTTTCGCCTTCGACGACTGGATCGAACACCCGGCCGGCCTGGGCAGCATTCCCGAGCATCATCACGGTGCCGAAGTGGCGATTGTCGGCGCGGGGATCGCCGGGCTGGTGGCGGCTTACGAGCTGATGAAACTAGGTCTGAAACCGGTCGTCTACGAAGCCTCGAAAATGGGTGGCCGTCTGCGCTCCCAAGCATTCAATGGAACTGACGGCATCGTGGCGGAACTGGGCGGCATGCGTTTCCCGGTGTCGTCCACCGCGTTTTACCACTACGTCGACAAACTCGGTCTTGAGACCAAGCCCTTCCCAAACCCGCTGACGCCTGCCTCTGGCAGCACCGTGATCGATCTGGAAGGCAAGACCCATTACGCACAGAAACTGGCGGATCTTCCTGCACTGTTCCAGGAAGTGGCTGACGCCTGGGCCGATGCACTGGAAGCTGGCTCGCAGTTCTCTGATATCCAGCAGGCCATCCGCGACCGCGACGTGCCACGCCTCAAAGCACTGTGGAACACCTTGGTGCCGCTGTGGGACGACCGCACGTTCTACGACTTCGTCGCCACCTCCAAAGCGTTCGCCAAGCTGTCGTTCCATCACCGCGAAGTATTCGGCCAGGTCGGTTTCGGCACCGGCGGCTGGGACTCCGACTTCCCGAATTCAATGCTGGAAATCTTCCGCGTGGTCATGACCAACTGCGACGATCATCAGCACTTGGTGGTCGGCGGTGTGGAGCAAGTGCCGCAAGGCATCTGGCGTCATGTGCCGGAGCGTTGCGTACACTGGCCAGCAGGCACCAGCCTCAAATCTCTGCACCGGGGCGCCCCGCGTTCCGGCGTAAAGAAAATTGCCCACGCCGCCGATGGCCGTTTCGCAGTGACCGACAACAATGGCGACACGCGCGAATATGCGGCAGTGCTGACCACTTGCCAGAGCTGGTTGCTGACCACGCAAATCGAATGCGACGAAACCCTGTTCTCGCAAAAGATGTGGATGGCCCTCGACCGTACCCGCTACATGCAATCGTCGAAAACCTTCGTGATGGTCGACCGACCTTTCTGGAAAGACAAAGACCCGGAAACCGGTCGCGACCTGATGAGCATGACCCTCACCGATCGCCTTACCCGAGGCACCTACCTGTTCGACAACGGCGACGACAAGCCGGGCGTGATTTGCCTGTCGTACTCGTGGATGAGCGACGCGCTGAAAATGCTCCCGCACCCGGTGGAAAAACGCGTGAAACTGGCGCTGGATGCTTTGAAGAAGATCTATCCGAAAGTCGACATCGCCGCGCGCATCATCGGCGACCCGATCACCGTGTCGTGGGAAGCCGACCCGCATTTCCTCGGGGCTTTCAAAGGTGCCTTGCCCGGTCACTACCGCTACAACCAGCGCATGTACGCGCATTTCATGCAGGACGACATGCCGGCGGAACAGCGCGGAATCTTTATCGCCGGTGACGATGTTTCGTGGACGCCGGCCTGGGTCGAGGGTGCGGTCCAGACCTCGCTCAACGCGGTGTGGGGCATCATGAAACACTTCGGCGGTGCAACTCACGCCGAGAATCCGGGTCCAGGTGATGTGTTCAACGAGATCGGACCGATCGCCCTGCCCGAGTAAGAGGAATCCGAAATGCGCGTAGCCCTTTACCAATGTCCACCGTTGCCTTTGGATGTTGCTGGCAATCTGCAGCGCCTGCATCAGCTAGCACTGGAAGCTAAAGGCGCCGATTTGCTGGTACTGCCGGAGATGTTCCTGACCGGCTACAACATCGGCGTCGATGCCGTCAGCGTACTGGCGGAGGTGCATAACGGAGAGTCGGCGCAACAGGTCGCGCGCATTGCCAAGTCTGCCGGGATCGCCATTTTGTATGGCTATCCCGAGCGCACCGAGGACGGGCAGATCTACAACGCCGTGCAGCTGGTCGACGCCAATGGCGAGCGCCTGTGCAACTACCGCAAGACGCACCTGTTCGGCGACCTCGACCGCTCGATGTTCAGCGCCGGCACGGACAACTTCCCCATCGTTGAACTCAACGGCTGGAAGCTCGGGTTCCTGATCTGCTACGACCTCGAGTTTCCGGAAAACACTCGACGCCTGGCCCTGGCCGGCGCCGAACTGATCCTGGTACCGACGGCCAACATGATCCCGTTCGACTTCATCGCTGACGTCACCGTGCGCGCCCGGGCCTATGAAAACCAGTGCTACGTGGCTTATGCCAACTACTGCGGACAAGAAGGCGATATCCACTACTGCGGCCAAAGCAGCATCGCCGCACCGGATGGCAGCCGCATTGCCCAGGCTGGCCTCGATGAAGCGCTGATTGTCGGTGAGCTGGATCGCCAGCTGATGCTCGATTCCCGCGAGGCCAATCGCTACCTGATCGATCGCCGCCCTGAGCTTTACGGCGCCCTGAACAAGCGCTAATCCGCTAGCATTGGCACTTCACTGTTCTGGAAGTGCCCATGCCTGCGCTGAATCCCCCTCGCCCCCATATTGAAACCCTGGCTAACGGTCTGCGGGTGACCCTGCGTCACGCGCCCGATTTGAAGCGCTGCGCCGCGGCATTGCGGGTCGCCGCCGGTAGTCATGATGTTCTGTTGGCCTGGCCCGGCCTGGCGCACTTTCTTGAGCATCTGCTGTTTCTGGGGACTGAGCGTTTTCCTGCTGACCAAGGGCTGATGGCCTACGTCCAGGGTCACGGCGGGCAAGTGAACGCGCGCACCAGCGAACGCACTACTGATTACTTTTTCGAATTGCCGCCTCAGGCGTTTAGCGATGGGTTGGAGCGTCTGTCAGACATGCTCGCCCATCCGCGTATGAATCTGGAGGAACAGCAGCGGGAACGCGAAGTGCTACACGCGGAATTTGTCGCCTGGTCGCAGGATGCGACGGCGCAACAACAAATGGCGTTGTTCGATGGCCTGTCTGAAACGCATCCGCTACGAGGCTTTCATGCTGGCAACCGCGACAGCCTGCCGGTGCCGAAACCGGAGTTTCAGCAGGCGTTGCAGGATTTCTACCAACGGTTTTATCAAACCGGGCAGATGACGTTGAGTCTGGCTGGCCCGCAAAGTCTCGCGGACTTGAAGGTTCTGGCCCAGGCATTCGCTGAGGCCATTCCCGCGGGCAATACAATCGCGCAGCAAACACCTACACGGTTGATGGATTCTTCGGACAACAGTTATCAACAGGCGAGCAAGCATCGCTTGGATCTGTTATTCGCCCTTGAAGCGCTGCCAGACTCATCGCCTGAAGCGCTGGCATTCCTGTGTCATTGGCTCAACAGCGCGAAATCCGGCGGGCTGCTGGCTGGCTTGCGTACACAGGGCTTGGCTGATCGATTGAAGGCCGAGCCGCTGTATCAGTTCGCCGGGCAAGCCTTGCTGCATATCGAATTCACATTGCCCGCCAATACGCCGGCAAGCGGAATTCGCGAACAATTGCTGGATTGGCTGGGCTTCTTCGCCCGGCAAGACTGGAGCGGATTGCGCGACGAATACACCGCCCTGCTCCAACGACAGCAGCAAGTCAGCGGCGCCCTGCAACTGGCTCGACTGGACAGCGAACGGCGCGAATTCGGGCTATCCGAACAAGGCGTCGCAGCCCTCAAGGAAGTCCTGCAACAGCTCGGCGCTGTGGATAACTTCACCGGTCAATGGCAACTGCCGACGCCCAACCCTTTTCTGCGCTCTGAAGCGCCGGCTTCGAATGCCGGATTGATTCGCGGCCAAACCAGCGCCCACCGAGGCCTGCGCACCTTTGCCCAGGATCGCTCACGCAGTCGCCGCGAGCGCTCGCCGATGCAGTTCGGCGAGGCGTTGCCGGGTAATAGCGCTGAAGGTGCGGTGTATTTGCGCTGGCGCCTCGGCGCAACACCTGACAAACAACTGCAATCGAGTCTGGAAAAGCATCTGCAACCGTTGCGCGAAGAGGCGCATCAGGCGGGCGTCGATTTTTCCTTCAGCGCATCGGGCAACGAATGGCTGTTGAGAATGACGGGACTACAGGAGCCGATGCCCTCGGTCCTGGAACATGCGCTGAAAGCACTGGCAAGCCCTGATACCGATTTCCCACAAGATGAATCACCGCTGATGCCGATCCGGCAACTGCTGAAGGCATTGCCCGATCTTTGTCTTGAGCGCACCGCAGACTCGGACGTCCTGCAACAACTCTGGTCGAGTGCACGCTGGGATGGATTGGCATTGGGCCTGTCCGCTCAAACCCAGGCCGCGATGGGCCTGGCGTTGAGCCGTATACCCGGCACACCGGACAACCAGCTCACGCCACCGCCCTCGATCCACTCGCAACAGCGCTGGAGCACCCTCGATACAGGCTCCACAGAACACGCGTTGTTACTCTTCTGCCCTACAGCCTCCGAGGACATCGCCGACGAAGCCGCGTGGCGTTTGCTCGCACACATCTGTCAGACGCCGTTCTACCAACGTCTGCGTGTGGAGTTGCAATTGGGTTATGCGGTGTTCAGCGCCCTGCGCCAGATGCATGGGCAAACCGGGCTGCTGTTCGGCGTGCAGTCACCGAACGTTGCGCCAGTGGATCTGCTGCAACACATTAAGGAGTTTTTGAACGGGTTGCCGGAGTTGATCCGCAAGATCGATGAAGACAGCTTCATAGCCCTGCGCCAAGTTTTGGCCGAGCAATTCGCAACTGAATCCATGCCCACCGTCCAGGCCGCCGAATTGCTCTGGCAGGGCAAACTGGCTGGCCGCTCGTCGGATTATTTGACACGGTTACCAGAGGCGATCCTGCAAATAGATCGTCCGGCACTTCTGGCCGCGGCCCAACGCCTGAATCACGCTGAAGGCGGCTGGCGCTGCGTGTCCAACGGCGCGTGCCCCGACTCGCCTTGGCAAGTGACAAAATGATCTTTACCAAGGCTGCAATTAACTTTCTCGAACATTTGCAGCCAATTACCGTGAAATTTTAAGTAACATAGCTGCCTAACTATCTGAACATCTCCGGCTGGAGGTGGACTATATGTATAGACCTCAACTGTCCCATCACCTGAAGGAGCGCTCCCATGTCCTGGTCCAAACCGGCTTACACCGACCTGCGTATCGGCTTTGAAGTCACCATGTACTTCGCAAGCCGCTAAATTTGTCTTGTGGTTTCAACGCCTCGGTTTGCCGAGGCGTTTTTATTTTCAGCGTTGAATGATGGTGCCCTCATGTTTGTCCATATTCTCGGTTCCGCCGCCGGCGGTGGTTTCCCGCAGTGGAACTGCAACTGCGTGAACTGCGCAGGTTTTCGCGACGGCAGCCTGAATGCCAAGGCGCGTACCCAGTCGTCCATCGCGATTTCCGATGACGGCGTGAATTGGGTGCTGTGCAACACCTCCCCGGACATCCGTGCCCAGCTCCAGGGTTTCGCCCCGATGCAACCAGGCCGCGCGCTGCGTGATACCGGTATCAGCGCGATCATTCTGATGGACAGCCAGATCGACCACACCACCGGTCTGCTCATGCTGCGCGAAGGTTGCCCGCATCAGGTCTGGTGCACTGACATGGTCCACGAAGACCTGAGCACAGGCTTTCCGCTGTTCACCATGCTGACCCACTGGAACGGTGGCCTGGACTGGAACCGCATCGAACTCGACCAGAGCTTCAGCATCCCGGCCTGCCCGAACCTGCGCTTCACCCCGTTGCCACTGCGCAGCGCCGCCCCGCCCTACTCGCCCCATCGTTTCGACCCGCATCCGGGCGACAACATCGGCCTGATCGTTGAAGACCTCAACACCGGCGGCAAGCTGTTTTACGCACCGGGCCTGGGCAAGGTCGATGCGCCGCTGCTGGAAATCATGGCCGGCAGCGATTGCCTGCTGGTGGACGGCACGCTGTGGGACGACGACGAAATGCAACGCCGTGGCGTTGGCACCCGCACCGGTAGGGAGATGGGCCACCTGGCGCAAAATGGCCCTGGCGGCATGCTTGAAGTGCTGGAGCAACTGCCTGAACAGCGCAAGGTGCTTATCCACATCAACAACACCAACCCGATTCTCGATGAAGATTCTCCAGAGCGTGCGGAGCTGGATCGGCGCAATGTTGAAGTGGCGTATGACGGCATGAGTATTGTGCTGTAGCGGATGCCCTCATCGCTGGCAGGCCCGCTCTCACAAGTTTTGTGAACAACAGAAAACCCTTGTAGGAGCTGGCTTGCCGGGTCGCCGCATCGCAGCGATGACGTCCGATCAGACACCACAAAATCCAATGGTTGTTCCCGGAGAACAGACATGATTGAAACTCCAATGTCCCCCACCGAATTCGAAGCCGCCCTGCGCGCCAAGGGCGCCTATTACCATATTTATCACCCCTACCACGTGGCGATGTACGAAGGCCGGGCGACTCGCGAGCAGATCCAGGGCTGGGTCGCCAACCGTTTCTACTATCAAGTGAACATTCCGCTCAAGGACGCCGCGATCCTCGCCAATTGTCCGGACCGCGAGATCCGTCGCGAGTGGATTCAGCGCCTGCTCGACCATGACGGCGCCCCCGGTGAAGACGGCGGCATCGAAGCGTGGTTGCGTCTAGGCCAAGCGGTCGGCCTCGATCCCGATCAACTGCGCTCTCAGGAACTGGTGTTGCCCGGCGTACGGTTCGCCGTGGACGCCTACGTCAACTTCGCCCGCCGCGCCAGCTGGCAGGAAGCCGCGAGCAGTTCGCTGACCGAGTTGTTCGCGCCGCAGATCCACCAATCGCGTCTGGACAGCTGGCCGCAGCATTACCCGTGGATCGACCCGGCCGGCTACGAATATTTCCGCACTCGCCTGGGCCAGGCACGGCGCGATGTCGAGCACGGCTTGGCAATCACCCTGCAGCACTACACGACGCGGCAAGGCCAGGAGCGCATGCTGGAAATTCTCCAGTTCAAACTGGACATCCTTTGGAGCATGCTCGATGCCATGAGCATGGCCTACGAACTCAAACGCCCGCCGTATCACAGCGTGACCGAACAACGGGTCTGGCATAAAGGAATCACCTTATGAGTTTCGATCGCAGCAAGACCCCGACCTGGCGTCCCGGCTACCGCTTTCAGTACGAACCGGCGCAGAAAGGCCACGTGCTGCTGTACCCGGAAGGCATGATTAAACTTAACGAAAGCGCCGCACTGATCGGCGGTTTGATCGATGGCCAACGGGATGTCGCGGCCATCATCGCCGAGCTCGATCAGCAATTCCCCGGCGTACCGGAGCTCGGTGACGACATCGAGCAATTCATGGAGGTTGCCCGTGCCCAGCACTGGATCGAACTTGCCTGATCACGCGTCAGACAAGTTACCGCCCAAACCGGAAATCGGCCTGCCGCTGTGGCTGCTCGCCGAGCTGACCTACCGCTGCCCGCTCCAATGCCCTTATTGCTCCAACCCACTGGACTTCGCCGAGCAAGGCAAAGAGCTCAGCACCGAACAGTGGATCAAGGTGTTTCGCGAAGCGCGGGAGATGGGCGCGGCGCAGCTGGGCTTTTCCGGTGGCGAACCACTGGTGCGCCAGGATCTCGCCGAGCTGATTCTGGAAGCGCGCAAACTGGGTTTCTACACCAACCTGATCACCTCCGGCATTGGCCTCACCGAGCAGAAAATCAGCGATTTCAAGAAGGCGGGACTCGATCACATCCAGATCAGTTTCCAGGCCAGCGACGAGCAGGTAAACAACCTGCTGGCCGGCTCGAAAAAGGCTTTCGCGCAGAAACTGGAAATGGCCCGTGCGGTGAAAGCCCACGGCTATCCGATGGTGCTGAACTTCGTGACCCATCGGCACAACATCGACAAGATCGACCGCATTATCGAGCTGTGCATTGCCCTTGAAGCCGACTTCGTCGAACTCGCCACCTGCCAGTTCTATGGCTGGGCGCAGCTCAATCGAGTCGGGCTATTGCCGACCAAAGAGCAACTGGTGCGTGCCGAACGCATCACCAATGAATATCGCGCCAAACTCGAAGCTGAAGGGCATCCGTGCAAGTTGATTTTCGTCACGCCGGATTATTACGAAGAGCGTCCGAAAGCCTGTATGAACGGCTGGGGGAGTATTTTTCTGACAGTCACGCCAGACGGAACCGCGCTGCCGTGTCACGGCGCCCGACAGTTGCCGGTGCAGTTTCCCAATGTGCGCGACCACAGCATGCAGCACATCTGGTACGACTCCTTCGGCTTCAACCGCTTTCGTGGCTACGACTGGATGCCCGAACCGTGCCGCTCCTGCGACGAGAAGGAAAAAGACTTCGGCGGCTGTCGCTGCCAGGCGTTCATGCTCACGGGTGATGCGAGCAATGCCGACCCGGTGTGCAGCAAGTCGCATCATCACGGCGTGATCCTCAAGGCCCGCGAAGAAGCCGAGCACGCGACCCAGACCATCGAACAATTGGCCTTTCGCAATGAACGAAACTCACGACTCATCGCTAAAATCTGAACCCTTCAGCGCCGCCAAAGCCGTCGCGGCCGGCATCGACTTTGCCGAGTTGCAGGCCGGCACAAATGGACTGATCTGGAATGAGTACCGCCCGGAGGATGGCGCTTGCCGCCTCTGGCATTGGCGTGAAGGCGTGGCGAATTGCCTGACCCCACCAGGCTTCAGTGTGCGCAGTCGGGTGTACGAATATGGCGGTGGGGCGTTTTGTCTGACCGATGACGGGGTGGTTTTCGTCAACGAGACAGACCAGCAGCTGTATCGCCAATCGCTGCAAGGCGACGCGCCCGAGGTGCTGACTTCTGGGCGGTGCCGTTACGGCGATTTGCAGTTTTCCAATGGTCAGGTTCTGGCGGTCGAGGAAAACCGCAATCAACATCGTTTGGTGGCGATCGATAAGGCTGATGGCAGGCGTCATTTACTGGCTGAAGGTGCGGACTTTTACGCGGCACCGACGTTGAGTCCGGATGCCCGCCGCTTGGCCTGGATCGAATGGAGTCGCCCGCACCAACCATGGACTGCGACCCGTTTGATGGTTGCCGAACGCCGTGACGATGGCGGCTTTGCCCCTCCCCGTTGCGTGGCCGGCGATGGCGTTCAGGAATCTCTGCAGCAACCTCGGTTTAATGACAGCGGCCGCTTGTTTTGCCTGACGGATCGCGCCGGTTTTTGGCAGCCGTGGGCGGAGTCCGAAAAAGGTCTGAGCCCATTGCCAAGCGCCGCCGCCGACCACGGCCCCGCGCCCTGGCAGCTTGGTGGTTGCACCTGGTTGCCCGTGAGCGACGGCAGTTATCTGGCCAGTTGGACGCAGGACGGTTTCGGCCGATTGGGCCTGTGCGGCGCTTCGAACGAAGAGTTCACCGGCAACTACAGTCGTTTCCGCCATCTCGCCCTGGATGAGCAATGCATTTATTGCATCGCCGCGTCGCCGATCAGTTCATCGGCCGTCATCGCCATTGATCGTGCGACCCGAAAGGTCAAGGTGCTGGCCGGCGGCGTGGCGCCATTGCCCGCCGAACAGATCAGCCGCCCGCAAACCCTGCGCTATCCAAGTGGCTCGGGTGAAGCACATGGTTTCTTTTATCCCGCGATGACTGGCGAGTCGAAACCGCCATTGGTGGTGTTCATCCACGGCGGCCCGACATCGGCCTGTTATCCAATGCTCGACCCGCGCATCCAATACTGGGCGCAACGGGGTTTCGCCGTCGCTGACCTCAACTATCGCGGTAGCAGCGGCTATGGCCGGGACTATCGCCAGGCCCTGCATTTGAGCTGGGGCGATGTCGATGTCGAAGACGCTTGCGCGGTGGTCAGCCACCTCTCCGAGCGTGGCTTGATAGACGGCGATAAAGCGTTCATTCGCGGTGGCAGCGCCGGCGGTTACACCACGCTTTGCGCACTGGCGTTCCATAAGGTCTTCCGCGCCGGTGCCAGTCTTTATGGGGTCAGCGACCCTGTTGCGCTGGGTCGGGCGACTCACAAGTTCGAGGCCGACTACCTGGATTGGCTGATCGGCGATCCGGTATTGGATGCCGAGCGTTATGCCGCGCGAACGCCACTACTGCACGCGAACAACATCAGCGTGCCGGTGATCTTCTTTCAAGGGGAACTGGACGCCGTGGTCGTGCCGCAACAGACCCGCGACATGGTCGAGGCCCTTCAAAACAACGGCATTCTGGTCGAAGCGCACTACTACGCTGACGAACGTCATGGCTTCCGCAAGGCTGGCAATCAAGCCCATGCGCTGGAGCAGGAGTGGTTGTTTTATCGGCGGGTGATGGTGAATGCCGACTGAGTATTCGGTGGAGTTTCCAATCGCTGGCAATCCAGCTCCTACAAAACGGTGATGCCCCTGTAGGAGCCGGCTTGCCAGGGATCCCAGTCTATCCGGCGCCGCAAAACTCAGCGCTTGGCAATGATGTACACCGCATGCACGATCCCCGGAATGTAACCGCACAGCGTCAGCAAAATATTCAGCCAGAACGCCCCGCCAAACCCCACCTGCAAAAACACTCCCAGCGGCGGCAACAGAATAGCGATGATGATGCGAATGAAATCCATGGGGCAGCTCCTGTTTGAAGTCGGCTCGTGCGAGCCTTACAAGCAATCGACCTGTGCCGTTGGTCAGGGTTCACTATCGATTCTTTCGGCCACCGCATCATCACGGTGCATTCGCGGACAAAAAAACGCCCCACGCCAAAAGAGTCAAGCATGGGGCGACGCGTTATACCGCGAGACGGTTCCGGAATTTGTGTAGGGCGCATCTGATCAGACGGCAATCCCTTTGCGACACTGCAATTGCGCGGTGCGCACACGGGAGAAGGCGCGGGCAAGGCGCAGCAGCATTTCGTCGATGTTGGCTTTGCTGACGGTCAATGCCGGAGTGAAGCGCAGGCAGTCGGGCTGTGGAGCGTTGAGCAACAGGCCTTCATACAAAGCCGCTTTGACCACGGCATCAGCCGAATCGTCGGACAGCGTCAGCCCCCACAGTAGCCCTTGACCGCGCAACTCACCGTGGCTATAGCGATGGGACAAACGCTGTAAGCCTTCGCGCAGGTGCTGGGAGATTTCCTCGACATGCTCGACAAATCCCTTGTCCTGCACGCTGTCGAGTACAGCCAGGCCTGCTGCCGTCATCAGAGCATTGCCGTGATGAGTACCGGTCATTTCGCCCGTGGCGAAACAGCAGGCGTTGCCCCGAGCGAGCAATGCCGCCAACGGCACACCACCGCCCAGCCCTTTGCCGAGCACGACGATATCTGCGCGCACACCGTAGGACTGTTCTGCAAGCAAGGTGCCGCATCGGCCGATGCCGGTTTGCACTTCGTCGAAGATCAGCAGAATGCCCAGATCACGGCACAGACGCTCGACGCCTTTGAGGTAATGCGCCGCAGCCGGAATCACCCCGGCATCGCTCTGGATCGGTTCGAGCATGATCGCAACGGTCCTCTCATCCACCGCCGCGTGCAACGCCGGAAGATCGTTGAACGGCACATGGCTGAAGCCTGGAAGTTGCGGCTCGAATCGGTTGGTCAGCGTCGAACTGTCCGACGCAGAAATCGTCCCCAGACTACGACCGTGACAGCCATTGTTGGCGACGATGATCCGTGAAGCGCCACCGCGATGTTGTTGGCCCCATTTTCGCGCCAGTTTGATCGCCGCTTCGCAGGCTTCGCTTCCCGTGTTGAGCAAATACGCCTGATCACTGCCCGTACTGATGCACAAGCGCTCGGCGAGGTTGAGCAATCCGCGGTTATGCAGGCCAAATCCGGGATTGATCAACGACTGGGCCTGCATCGCCATGGCGTCGACAAGCACCTTGGGGCTGTGGCCAAGGCTGTTTGCCCCGCCACCCTGAGAGAAATCCAGATAGGCGCGGTCGTCGCTGTCCCATAACCATGAGCCCTGGCCGCGGACAAAAACCTGTTTCGGCCGTTCGACACTGGGCATCAGACACTCGCTTGAGAAGTTGTCGTCCCTGGATGGAAAGTAAGCATCCTCCACCAGATCATCCAGACTCGGTGAATGACGACGCAGGTTGAACAGATTCATGCGCTCAACCCTCGATTGAGGTTTTTTGCCTTCCCTATGTAAACACCATCGAAACAAACGGTACTCATCGCGTTCTGTGGCCCTGTAAGCCTTATGAATGCGGTTAGACTAGGCGCTGACACGGCGTTGAGCCATTTCGATTTCCGAGCATTTTCGATAAGCATTACTTATGGATTTCAAGCAACTGCGTTATTTCGTCGCGGTGTATGAAGAAGGTCATGTCGGCCGCGCTGCGGAGCGACTTTCCATCTCGCAACCCGCGCTGTCCCAGCAGATCCGCCAGCTCGAACAAAACCTCGATGTGAGTTTGTTTGAACGCAGCAGTAAACGCCTGTTACCGACGTTGGCGGCGCACACGCTGTACAACCACGCCCTGCCCTTGCTCGATGGCTTGCAGCGAGCGTGCGAGGCACTGGGTAATTTCAAGGGGCAAGCACTGCGCACACTGGCCATCGGTGTTTTGCAAACGGTGCATACCAGCCTGGTGCCGCAGATGCTCGAACGGGTGCGCAAGGCGCAACCACATCTGGTGGTGCAAATCTATGAATTGACGGGCCTGGAGATCGAACGGCGACTGCTTAATGGCTCACTGGATATCGGCATCAGCTACCTGCCGCCCCGGCAACCGGGACTGCATGGCGTGATGTTGTACGAAGATGAACTCACGCTTGTCATCCCGGCGGACCATCCACTGCGGGAATTCAAGAAAGTGTCCATGAGCCAGGCTGCCGAGTTGCCGATGTTGCTGTTGGGAGAAGAGTTTCAGGTACGGCAGATCTGGCAGGCACAACTGGCCAATCTGGGACGACGGCCGCAGGTCCAGGCCGAACTAAACAACATGGCCGGGATTCTCGACAGTTTGCCGCACACGCGGCTGGCGACCGTGCTACCGGGGCGCTCGCAAAAGGCCCATGGCAATAAGGATCTGCTGTGGAAACCCCTGAGTGAACCGCGGGTGCCGTTGAAAGTAGGATTGGTGTGTCGCGATGTGCAACGGCAGCAGGCATCACTGGCGTTGTTGCAGACATTGCTGGAGGAAGTGCTGAATCGGCCGGATGAACGCTTGAACAGCACGCTGGCATTGGATGGGCTGAGCTGAATACTTTTTCACAGGCATAAGAAAACCCCGCCGAAGCGGGGCTTTGCAGACTGTTTCCCTGACATCCATTTCGCTCCGCCGTCCTGGCAGAATCCTACGTGTCCGTGTTGTTGCTTTGCGCTTCCTGCGCTACGTCCATGAGAAGTAGATTAGCTGTGGATCCAATCTGCTTCTATGGGAGAACAGCAGCACGTCATGTAAGAGAATGCTTACATGACGTTACATTGTCAGAACTGCGCGGCATCCAGCAGGAACAGCGACTCGCTACCGGCTTTAACAGACGCACTCAACGAGTGAATTCGCGGCAGCAGGCGGGCGAAATAGAACCGCGCCGTGCCCAGTTTGCTCGCGTAGAACTCGTCCTGCGCTTCCTTGCCGAAAGCCGCTTTGGCCATCAGCGCCCACATGTAAGCGTAAGCCGTGTAACCGAATACTTGCAGGTACTCGACCGACGCCGCGCCAATTTCGTTCGGGTTGGATTTCGCCCGATCCAACAGCCACGCAGTCAGCTCGTCGAGGGTGGTGACGGCATCGTTCAGCGGCTTGGTGAACTCCGCCAGGTCTGCACTGGCAGTGGCGGTGAAATGACGAATTTCGTCGGCGAACAGGTTATAGAACGCACCACCGGTGCCGACGATCTTGCGGCCCACCAAATCCAGCGCCTGGATGCCGTTGGTGCCTTCGTAGATCTGGGTGATGCGCACGTCGCGCACCAGTTGTTCCTGGCCCCACTCACGAATGTAACCGTGACCGCCGAACACTTGCTGGCCGTGCACGGTGGTTTCCAGCCCCAGGTCGGTCAGGAATGCCTTGGCAACAGGCGTCAATAGCGCCACAAGGTCTTCCGCACGTTTGCGGGTCGTTGCGTCTTCACTGAACTTGGCGGTATCCAGTTGCATGGCCACGTAAGTCGAGAAGGCACGGCCGCCTTCGTTCGAAGCTTTCATGGTCAGCAGCATGCGACGCACGTCCGGGTGGACGATGATCGGGTCGGCCACTTTGTCCTTGTTCTGCGCGCCGGTCGGCGAACGGCTTTGAAGACGATCGCGAGCATATTCAACCGCGTTCTGATACGAGCGCTCGCCGGTGGCCAGACCCTGGATACCGACGCCCAGACGCTCGTAGTTCATCATGGTGAACATCGCCGCCAGGCCTTTGTTCGGCTCGCCAACCAGATAACCCACGGCTTCGTCGAAGTTCATCACGCAGGTCGCGGATGCCTGGATGCCCATTTTGTGTTCGATCGAACCGCAGTTCGCCGGGTTACGCGCACCCAGGCTGCCATCGGCATTGACCATGAACTTCGGCACCAGGAACAGTGAAATACCCTTCGGCCCCGCCGGGGCGTCCGGCAGTTTGGCCAGCACCAGGTGAATAATGTTCTCGGTCAGGTCGTGCTCGCCACCGGTGATGAAGATCTTGGTGCCGCTGACCTTGTAGGAACCGTCAGCCTGAGGTTCGGCCTTGGTGCGGATGATCCCCAGGTCTGTACCAGCGTGCGGCTCGGTCAGGCACATGGAACCGGCCCAGACACCGGCGTACATGTTCGGCAGGTACGCGGCTTTCAGTTCTTCGCTGGCGTGGGCATTGATCGACAGGCAAGCACCAGCGGTCAGCATCGGGTACAGACCGAACGACAGGCTGGCGGAGTTGACCATTTCTTCGACTTGAGCCGAGACGGCTTTGGGCATGCCCATGCCGCCGTAGGTCGGATCGCCACCGACACCGACCCAACCGCCTTCAGCGTAAGTCTGATAAGCCTGTGGGAAACCTGCCGGCGTGGTGACGGCACCGTCCACCCAGTGGCAACCTTCTTCGTCAGCCGCACGGCTCAGGGGCGCGATGCTTTTGCTGGTGACCTTGCCGGCTTCTTCGAGAATGGCTTCGACGGTTTCCGCATCAACAGTCTCGGCCAGTGCAGGCAACTCGGCCCAGAGTTTGGCGACCTCGAAAACTTCATTGAGGACGAAGCGCATATCGCGCAGGGGCGCTTTGTAGTCAGCCATGGCAAACCTCGCAAGATCTAAACAGGTGATTCATAGGAATGGTGTTTTCGTTGGGCCCGAGTGTAACCCAACAACTTTTGCGACACATAGGGTCAGCCAGTGACCGTATTGTAATGTTTGGTCACTGACTATTGAGTCATTAAAAAGCCCGCAGTTACGCGGGCTTTCTTTGTGATTCATTTTTAAAGCCTAAAGCGCGAACAACTCCGCTGGCAGCTTCATCAGGCAATCGCTGCCCGCCTCGATTGCTGCCCGATGAGCGGTAGTACGCGGCAGCAACCGCTTGAAGTAAAACTCGCTGGTAGCCAGTTTTGCCGTGTAGAAATCGGCATCACCGCCCCCAGAATCCAGCTGCGCCTGAGCCACCAGCGCCATGCGCAACCACAAGTAGCCAAGAATGATGTATCCGCTGTACATCAGGTAATCGACGGACGCAGCGCCCACTTCATCCGGATTCTTCATCGCCGCCATGCCGACCCGGGTCGTCAATTCGCCCCATTGCTGATTCAACTCACTAAGCTGCGCCACGTAACTGGCGAGCTGTGGATGTTCAGCGTTCGACAAACAGAACTTGTGAACGATTTTGGTGAAGCCGCGCAGCAGTTTGCCCTGACTGCCGAGGACTTTACGCCCAAGCAGATCCAGCGCCTGAATGCCATTGGTGCCTTCGTAGATCGGCGCGATGCGGCAGTCACGCACCAGTTGCTCCATGCCCCACTCACGAATGAAGCCATGACCACCGAACACCTGCATGCCGTGGTTGGTCACTTCCAAGCCAGTCTCGGTCATGAACGCTTTGCAGATTGGTGTCAGGAACGCCAGCAAGTCTTCGGCATTCTGGCGCGCCGCTTCATCTGCGCTCAGGTGCGCAGCGTCCAGCAACTGCGCAGTGAAGTAAGTCAGCGCGCGGTTGCCTTCGTTGAAGGCCTTCATGGTCAACAGCATCCGCCGTACATCCGGGTGCACGATGATCGGGTCGGCGGCCTTTTCCGGGGCTTTAGGACCGGTCAGCGAACGCATCTGCAAGCGGTCGTTGGCGTACTTGATCGCACCCTGAAAACTCGCCTCGCCCAGACACAAACCCTGCATGCCGGTACCCAGGCGCGCGTGGTTCATCATGGTGAACATGCAGTTGAGGCCTTTATTCGGTTCGCCGATCAAAAAGCCCTTGGCTCCGTCGAAGTTCAGCACGCAGGTGGCCGAGGCCTTGATGCCCATTTTGTGCTCGATCGAGCCGCAGGAAACACCATTGCGCTCACCCGCCTCACCCTCGGCATCGGGCAGGAACTTGGGCACGATAAACAGTGAAATGCCTTTGGTCCCGGACGGTGCGTCCGGCAGTTTCGCCAGTACCAGGTGAATGATGTTGGCGCTCATGTCGTGCTCGCCGGCGGAGATGAAAATCTTGCTGCCGGAGATCGCGTAACTGCCATCAGCCTGAGGCACAGCGCGGGTCTTGATGATGCCCAGGTCTGTGCCGCAATGGGCTTCGGTCAGGCACATGGTGCCGGTCCATTGGCCAGCGGTGAGTTTGCTCAGGTAAGTCTGTTTTTGCGCTTCGGTGCCATGGGCGTGGATCGCCGACATGGCGCCGTGGGTAAGGCCCGGGTACATGCCCCAGGAAGTGTTGCTGGAACCGACCATTTCACTGATGACCAGCCCCAGGGAGCTCGGCAGCCCCTGACCACCGTATGCAGGATCCGCCGCCAGACCATGCCAGCCGCCCTCGACATATTGTGCGAAAGCCTGCTTAAAGCCTGTAGGCGTTGTCACTACGCCGTTGTCGAAATGGCAGCCTTCTTCGTCACCGCTGCGGTTCAGCGGGGCGAGAACGTTCTCACAGAATTTCGCGCCTTCTTCGAGGATCGCACTGACCATGTCCGGGCTAGCGTCGGTAGCACCCAGCGCCGCGTAGTTGCCGTGAAAATCGAAGACTTGGTCGATCAGAAAGCGCATGTCGCGCAGGGGAGCTTTGTACTCGGGCATGGTCATTCTCCGTCAGCAGATTGCTCCAACCTACTGCCGGCGACCACGCCTCACAATCACAGTCCAGACGCTGAATGCGCCATCATCACTCAACCGTAGCAACGTCCATTCGAACAGCGCCACGACGGTTCTGACCGAACGCCATCACACAATTTCGCCCGGCGCCTTTGGCACTGTAGAGCGCCTGGTCCGCGGACTTGAGCACTTCTTCGGGCGTACGCTGCTCCAGCCGTTCGGCAACGCCGATACTGACGGTGACCGACACGCTCGAAGCCTGGGAACCGGAGCGACGCTGACGACCCTGGCTATCATCCTGAGGACGGCTGTCCTGATTACGCAGGTGAATGTTGTAGGTGGCGATGGATTCGCGGATGACTTCCAGGTGCGGCATGCACTCTTCGAGCGTCTTGCCTGCGAACACCAGGGCAAATTCCTCGCCGCCATAGCGATACGCCTTACCGCCGCCGCCGATTTTCGACAGTTTGCTCGCGACCAATCGCAGCACCTGATCGCCGACATCGTGACCGTGGGTGTCGTTGAATTTCTTGAAGTGGTCGACGTCGCTCATGGCCAACACGTAGTTGCGCCCCAGCCGCTGCATGCGTTCGTTCAATGCCCGACGACCCGGCAGGCCGGTCAGCTCATCGCGGAAAGCCATTTGGTAGGCCTCGTGGGCCACGGCCGCAGCAATCATCAACATCACCTGGCTGCACATGATGTTCAGGGTGAACGGCAGGATGAAGGTTTTCGGCAACATCCAGAACAGCCCCAGCAACCCGACCAGTTGCGCGGCATGCAGCGGTCGAGGGTTGCGCCAATACTGATACGCCAGCAGCAGGAACGCGGCGATGAACACCGGGTAGGACAACTGGATCAGGCTCATCCACGCGCCGTGCAACGCCGGCCAGCGGATCTCCGACAGCCACATCAGCAACGCCTGGGGATAACTTTGCTCAAGTCCCAGCGCTACGCTGCCCACTGCCAGCAACACGGCAAAGCGCGCCACCATGTCCTGGAACAGATGCGTTCGCTCCTGCCACGCCGCGAATACGCCAAACAGCAGTGGTAACAACAGGCAACACAGATGAAAGACCACCGCGGCGTCTTCGCGCACCTTGCCGTTGTCGCGGTAATAGTCGGTCTGGGTGTCGAGCAGGAAGTAGGCGATGTACACCGTGACCATCAGAAAAAGCTCACGCTGACGTCGGTAAACCGCGCAGTAAGCACCGCCGAGCAACAGCACCAGAGTTGGCAGCACGTTGAACAGCGACGTGAAGAATACATTCAGATCCTTGACGTACGCAGCCGCGAGGCCCGCCAGCAACAGCAGCAATGACGGCAGGAAATGACTGAAACGTACAGCGGAAGAACGCGGCAAGGGTAAAGCTCCGACCGTCATAGCAATTGATGGCATTGTGCCCATCACTTTAACGGCAGAATCCTCAATTTACTGAGTGTTTTGCTGAGGTATTTTTTTGCGGCGCCGCTGGCGGTGTTTGAACCGTCAGCGGCGCAAGGGGATCTTTCGTTAAAGGTCGTTATTGAAGGGTTGCAATGCCCCCTCTTCCGGCCTGCGTCCTTCTGCACCAATCGGCTTGAGCTGGAACGTGGCGTCCAGTGCCTGGCGAGTGGTGATCTTCGGACTGACCGGTTTTTGAGTAACGGCGTTTTCATCACCCACATGACCCTGTGCAAGCACCAGCGACGGATGATCGAACGGCGCCCGCTCCCATGCGACTCGCGGGTCGGTCAAGCCAACCTCCATGAATTTGACCAGGGCATCCACTTCATCGTCCGTCAGGTTCAGGTTCGTCATGTCCGGATCGAGGTTCGAGCCGTTGTGCTGGTTCGCCGACGGGTGTTCGAAGCCGCTGGTGTTGCTCGCATCCTCGCCGCGTCGGTCGCCGCCCCGGTTGTAGAACTCCATGACCTGTTTCAGCGTCGAGCGGCCGCCGTTGTGGAAATACGGTCCGGTCAGCGCGATGTTGCGCAGCGTCGGCGTTTTGAAGGCCCCGTCGACCGCGTCGCGGAAACCGACAATGGGCAAGAGCGTCGAATCACAGGGAATCGCTGCGCTCAACGGCGCTTCGAAGGTGCAGACATCGACATCCAGCGGGTCAGGAATTTTCCCACCTTGCAGCAGGGTGTTGTACTGACGGGTGAAGGACAACGGATTGCCCCACGCATCCGCGCCACCGAGCGCCAGGTCTTCCGAGGTCGGGCGCACGCCGGTGTTGTAGAAACCGTTGTCGTAGAGCGTGGTCAGGTTGTCCGCCATGACCATGCGTTCGATGCGCTCGCGGGGATGGAACTGCAAACGACTGGCAGCATTGGTCAGTTCCGCGCCGCCGTGGCAATTGACGCACTTGCCCTTGCCCAGGAACAGATTCATACCCTGGACTTGTTGTTCGTTCATCGCCGTATGGTCGCCCTGCAAGTAGGCATCCAGCGGCGCCTGATCGGAAACCAGCGTGGCTTCGTACATCTGGATCGCCAGCCCGAAGAACAGCGGGAAGTTGGCCTCGATCTGGGCATACGGCGCACCGCCCACCAGGACTTGTTGCGTGGCGTTCCACAGCCGTGGCTGGAAGGCGTTTTTGATCAGCTCCCGGTAAGTGGGCCTACGCGCGCCCGATACCGGGCCGAGCACCGAATCGGTAGAGGAAATCCGCTGCTGTTTGAGCATCAGCGTGTCGAGCATGCGCCGGCCAATGTCGGCAAAGGTGCGTCCGCCGCAGGACATTTCCACAGCGCTGCCGGGTGGCCCGACGGCTTGCGAAGCGGCCGAAGCATCGTTGAGCGCCAGCCGCACTTTGAGCGCTACGCCACTGTTGTCCTTGGTCACATAGATCCCGGCATCGGGATCCCTGTTACCAAAGGGTGAAAAGCCGTTGAACACGTTATTGGCCCGGCCATCCCAGAAGTTACGCACGTTGAACGCGGCATTGATCACCGACGGTGCGTTGCGCCCGGTGCTGCGGCGGACATTGATGCCGCCAACCTGGAAAACACCGTCCGGTTGCTGCGTGCATTTGTCGAAACGCGGTTGATTGGGTTTGACGAAGTTGGCGTCGAACACGCCTTGGGAGCCGATCACATCGTCGGTGGAGTAGAGAATCAGCGAATTGCGATCCAGCGGATTAGCCAGCACATGGGTGGGGAAGTCGGTTTTCTTTAGCAAATAGTTCGGACCGCCCTTGCCCCCGGATTTAGTCGTGTAGGACGGCACATCCCCGGGAATATCAGAAGCCACGAACGGTTTGTTGAAGATCGACGCAACGTTGGCATTGGTGTGCGCCTGACCGGGATTGATCTGGTTGGTGGTTCGGTGATCGACCCCAGCGTGATAGTGACAGGACGCACAAGCGGTCGTGCTGTCGCTGCCGACCTCCATGTCCCAAAACAACGCTTTACCCAAGAGAATCGCCGCCGAACGATTGAGCACGTAATCCGTCATCAGGTCGACTTTGCGTCCGCCTTCAGTGCCCGATGGATCAGTCGGGGTCATGCCGTGTAACGACTGCAGGCTCGGGACTTCGGGGATGGGCGGGTCCACTTCTGCAGGCGTAGCCGCCATTCCATCGACAGCAAAAAAAGAGAGGAATAACCAGGCGGTAAAACGAACAAGTCGACAGATGTTCATGTGCTTCACCCTGACTGTTGTTTTTATAAGTTCGCCGGGCGAGAGGCGTCGTTGAACAGGACAGGATGTCTCGTGAGCGCCGGTTAACCAGCGTGGTGCAATTAATTTGCCACTTCTTCCTGAAACATTTTGCATCAATAAATACGAAGATCAGCAGAGGTTCTACACCGTTTCTGCTGGGGAATGGCGCCCATAGTTGGGGCCAAACACAAAAAAAACCGCCACTCCCAAAGGAGCAGCGGTTTTTTATAGAGGCTCGTTAAGGCTTAGTAGCCCAGATCGAAGTTCTCTTCTTTCATGTCCATCAGGTTGTTGGCGCCCGACAGCATGGTTGCAACGTGAGTACGGGTACGCGGCAGGATGCGCTGGAAGTAGAAGCGCGCAGTCTGCAGCTTGGCGGTGTAGAACGCCTCTTCGGAAGTGCCTGCAGCCAGTTTCTCGGCAGCCAGACGCGCCATGTCAGCCCAGAAGTAGGCCAGGCAGGCGTAACCGGAGTACATCAGGTAGTCCACGGAAGCCGCACCGACTTCTTCGCGATCTTTCATGGCA
This sequence comes from Pseudomonas sp. MYb327, assembly GCF_040438925.1. Classification (NCBI taxonomy): domain Bacteria; kingdom Pseudomonadati; phylum Pseudomonadota; class Gammaproteobacteria; order Pseudomonadales; family Pseudomonadaceae; genus Pseudomonas; species Pseudomonas sp. MYb327. The sequence goes on along the minus strand of NZ_CP159258.1, from coordinate 5,678,935 downwards.
GCCATACCGACCTTCATGGTCAGTTCGCCCCATTCCTTGTTCAGTGCAGCCAGCGGAGCGACGAACTCTTGAACCGCTTCGTTGCCTTCGTTGGTCTGGCAAAACTTGTGGACGATCTTGGTGAAGCCTTTCAGAGCCTCGCCTTGGGTCATCAGCACTTTACGGCCCAGCAGGTCGAGTGCCTGGATGCCGGTGGTGCCTTCGTACAGCATCGAAATGCGGCTGTCGCGAACGTTCTGCTCCATGCCCCATTCGGCGATGAAGCCGTGGCCGCCGTAGATCTGCACGCCATGGTTAGCCGATTCAAAACCGACTTCGGTCATAAAGGCTTTTGCGATTGGGGTCATGAAGGCCAGCAGTGCGTCGGCTTTCTTCTTCTCTTCTTCATCCACGCCGTACTTGACGATGTCGACTTGCTTGGCGGTGAAGTAAACCATCGCGCGGTTGCCTTCGGCGAACGCTTTCATGGTCAACAGCATGCGGCGTACATCAGGGTGAACGATGATCGGGTCAGCGGCTTTGTCCGGCGCTTTAGGGCCCGTCAGCGAGCGCATTTGCAGACGGTCGCGAGCGTATTTCAGACCACCCTGGAAACCGATCTCGGCGTGGGCCAGGCCTTGCAGCGCGGTACCCAGACGTGCGGTGTTCATGAAGGTGAACATGCAGTTCAGGCCTTTGTTCGCCGGGCCGATCAGGAAACCGGTGGCCGCGTCGAAGTTCATCACGCAAGTGGCGTTGCCGTGGATGCCCATCTTGTGTTCCAGGGAACCGCAAGACACCGCGTTACGCTCACCGATCGAACCGTCTTCCTTCGGCAGGAACTTCGGCACGATGAACAGGGAGATGCCTTTGGTGCCAGCCGGTGCATCCGGCAGGCGGGCCAGTACGATGTGGACGATATTGTCGGCCATGTCGTGCTCACCGGCCGAGATGAAGATCTTGGTGCCGGAAACTTTGTAGGAACCGTCGGCCTGAGGTTCGGCCTTGGTGCGCAGCATGCCCAGGTCGGTGCCGCAGTGCGGTTCGGTCAGGCACATGGTGCCGGTCCATTCGCCGGAAACCAGTTTGGTCAGGTAGGCGTGTTGCTGCTCCGGTGTGCCGTGCTCGGAGATGGTGTTCATCGCACCGTGCGACAGGCCTGGGTACATGCCCCACGACCAGTTGGACTCGCCCACCATTTCGCTGATTGCCAGACCCAGGGACTCCGGCAGGCCTTGGCCGCCGTGGTCTACGTCGTGAGCCAGGCTTGGCCAGCCGCCTTCGACGAATTGCTTGTAGGCTTCTTTGAAGCCAGTCGGGGTTTTAACGCCGGACTCGCTCCAGGTGCAGCCTTCGAGGTCGCCCACTCGGTTCAGCGGAGCCAGTACCTGCTCACAAAACTTGGCGCCTTCTTCGAGAATGGCGTCAACCATGTCCGGAGTTGCGTCTGCGCAAGCCGGAAGGCTCTGATAGTGCGCTTCGTAGCCGAGCAGTTCGTCACGAACGAAGCGAATATCACGCAAGGGGGCCTTGTAGTCAGGCATAGCGATAAACCTCTGCTGATGTAACCGGGAATGAACGACCGCATTGATTTGTTGTTGCGATCAAACAGTTGTTTGAAACATACGTTTACGCCTAAATCTTGTCAAGCGCCGATCTTTTGCCGTTCGTCATCGCATCAATAAATACAGCGCCCGCAGCAGCGTAACGCCGTTGGCTGAGCAACACGCAAGGGTAGGAAAGATTTGTGAAGGAAGAAGGACTTACGCAGAAAAACGCCGCGAACAATCGCGGCGTCAGCGGGGCGGGTTCAACGAACGATCAAGCAAAGGTATCGATCAGCGTTCCGAGCACTTCATCGGAAGCCTTGGCGACTTTGACGCCCAGTTCTACCTGAAACTTGCCCTGGGACATTTCGATAACGTTACTGGCCAGGTCCGATTGCTGGCTACGATCCACAGAACGCAGACGATCGACCTGAACCTCGGAGGACTGACTGGTGACCGAACGCTCGATCGTGTTATTGGCGATCTGGCCAGCGGCTTGATCGACACGGTTCTGCCCTGTCTGAATGGTGCTCAGACCGGCATAAAAAGCGGTGTTTCCTGAGATTTCCATGGGAGAACTCGTCCTTGCAAAGGATCAACTGCGGCCATTGAAACAGACGCACGAGCAAAACACCCGACAAAAACACTAATGGCACAGTGCCTTGTCATAGGAAAAGCCTAGTCCAGCAAATCCAGTTGCAGGTGCTCCGCCACCGCTTCTGCCGTCACCACTTTGAGTTTCGGCACCCGCCCCAGGCACGGCGCCGGAATTCGCTCGGCGAGGGTCGCGAGGTTTTCCTCCAGTCGCGAAGTCTTCGAATCGATGATGTTGGCGACCCAACCCGCCAACTGCAAACCGTCCCGGGCAATCGCCTCAGCCGTCAGCAACGCATGGCTGATGCAGCCAAGACGTACACCGACCACCAGTATCACCGGCAAGTCCAGGGCCATCGCCAGATCGGAAAGATTGTCCTGATCCGCCAGTGGCACACGCCAGCCACCTGCACCTTCGATCAAGGTGAAATCGGCCTGCATGTCGAGGATCTGCCGCATCGGCGTCAACAACGACTGCACCGTCAATGCCACCCCCGCTTCACGCGCCGCCAGGTGCGGGGCGATCGCTGGCTCGAAAGCCACCGGATTAACCTGCGCATAAGTCAGCGGCAACGAGCATTCCGCCAACAGTGCCAACGCATCGGCATTTCGCAAACCCTTGGGTGTCACGTCACAACCGGAGGCGACCGGTTTGCCCGCCGCCGTGCTCAAACCCGCCGAACGCGCGGCGTAAAGCAACCCCGCGGCAACCGTGGTTTTGCCGACATCCGTATCAGTGCCGGTGATGAAATAGGCTGCGCTCATAAGGGTTTCTCCATAACGGCGTACACCACTTGATAAGTCGCCGGCAGGCCTTGGGCCTGACGAAACTGCTCATAAGCCTCGATCAACCCCAGAATCCGCGCCCGACCGGTCAAGCCGCCCGGCCGCCCGGGATTGAGGTTGTGCGCGCCCAAGGCCTTCAATTCATGGGTCAAGCTGCGCACATCCGGGTAATGCAGCACATGGGGACGGGTTTCCAGACTCATCGCCTGCAAGCCGCTGTCCGCACACAGCTGTTGATAAGCGCCGAACTCACGGAAGCGGTTGACGTGGACCATGCCATCCACCTGACGCCAACTGTCACGCAGTTCAATCAACGTGCCTACACACAGACTAGCAAACGCGAAAATTCCGCCCGGTTTCAGTACCCGATGGGCCTCGCTGAGCACCGAGGCGAAGTCCGCGCACCACTGCACCGCCAGGCTGGAAAAGATCAGGTCGCAGGTCGAATCCCGCAATGGCAAACGCTCGGCGTCGCCCGCGATGAAGTGCGTGGCGCCGCCCAACGGCCGCGCGTGATTAAGCATGCCCTCAGCGATGTCCAGCGCCACGCCGTGACCATCGGGGAACCGCTCGCCAAGCGCCCGGCTGAAATGCCCGGTGCCGCAGCCAAGGTCCAGCCAGCGCGCTGGGACAAAATCACTGGGTAAGCGGCCAAGCAATTGGCTGCCAACGTCGCGCTGCAATTCGGCCACGCTGTCATAGCTCGCCGCGGCACGGGAAAAGGACGCCGCGACCTGGCGCTTGTCGGGCAAACCGCCGGGCACGTTGCGAAGGGTTAAATCAGTCATCACCGGACTCATGCAAAAAGGCCTGGATCGCCCCCGCTACACCGTGGGGTTCTTCCAGGAGAAACGCGTGACTGGCCTGTTCAATCAGACCGATTTCGATATCCGGCAGCAACGCCAGCAAGTCGCCCGCTGCTTCCGCCGGCACCAGCCCATCCAGACCAGCGAATAGATGCAATTGCGGACCGCGAAATGCTTGCAACGCTTGCCGGGTATCCAGTTGCGCAAGCAACTCCAGGCCGCTCATCAGCACCGGCGCGGCAGTATGCGGCGCGCCACCGAACAGCAACCGCGACAACCCACGCGGATCTTCGGCACCTTGCGCACAGAGCAGCGAAAAGCGTTTCAGCGTAGTACGCGGGTCGGCCGCGCAGCCTGCCAGGAACGCATCGAAGGTTTCGCCGGGCATCGCGCTCGGCCATTGCTCATGGGCAACAAAGGAAGGGTTGCTCGCCAACGTGAACACACCACAGCAGCGATCACCGCGACGGGCCGCCAGCTCCGATGCAAGCATGCCACCCAAGGACCAACCGCCGAGCCAGGCGTCCTGCGGCACTGTCGAATCGAGTTCATCGAGCCACTCCTCCAGATCGCTAGACTCCAGCTCAGGCAACGGCTCGATTTCCACCCGCAGGTGTTCATCGAGTCCCAGCAAGGCTGCCGCTAATGGCTCCAGCGGTGAAACGCCGAGACCCCAGCCGGGCAGCAGAATCAATCGATCACGCATGGCTTGGCTCCGGTCCAAGTTGTTGAAAACAATCGGCCAATCCTTCTAACAATAGCTGCACCTGCGCTTCGCTGTGGGCGGCGGTCAGGGTCACGCGCAATCGGGCGCTGCCGGCGGGTACGGTCGGTGGGCGGATCGCGGTCACCATCAATCCGCGTTCGCGCAACATTTGTGAAAAACGCACGGCGCGCCCGGCGTCGCCGATCATGATCGGCTGTATCGGCGTGAAGCTGTCCATCAGCTCCAGGCCGATCTGCTCGGCGCCCTGGCGGAATTGGCGGATCAGCGTTTTCAGGTGCTCGCGACGCCAATGCTCGCTGCGCAGCAGCTCCAGGCTTTTCAGCGTGGCGCAGGCCAGCGCCGGAGGCTGGCTGGTGGTGTAGATGTAGGGGCGGGCGAACTGGATCAAACTTTCGATCAGTTCTTCACTGCCTGCGACGAAGGCGCCTGCCGTGCCGAACGCTTTGCCGAGGGTGCCGACCAGCACCGGCACGTCGTCCTGGCTCAAGCCGAAATGCTCGACGATACCGCCGCCATTCGCGCCCAGCGGACCGAAACCGTGAGCGTCATCGACCATCAGCCACGCGCCCTTGGCCTTCGCTTCCCGGGCCAGCGCCGACAAGTCCGCCAGGTCGCCGTCCATGCTGAACACCCCGTCGGTGACGACCAGCGTATTGCCGGTGGCTTTCTCAAGGCGCTTGGCCAGGCTCGTCGCGTCGTTGTGCAGATAGCGATTGAAACGTGCGCCGGACAACAGCCCGGCATCCAGCAATGAGGCGTGGTTGAGCCGGTCTTCCAGCACCGTATCGCCCTGCCCCACGAGCGCGGTAACTGCGCCGAGGTTGGCCATGTAACCGGTGGTAAACAACAAGGCGCGCGGCCGGTCGGTGAGGTCGGCGAGAGCTTCTTCCAGCGCGTGATGCGGGCCGCTATGACCAATGACCAAATGCGAAGCCCCGCCACCGACGCCCCATTTCGCAGCGCCGGCACGCCAGGCTTCGATCACTTGCGGGTGATTGGCCAGGCCCAGGTAGTCGTTGTTACAGAACGCCAGCAAGGGCTGGCCATCGACCACCACTTCCGGGCCTTGTGGGCTTTCGAGCAGCGGACGCTGGCGGTAGAGGTTTTCGGCACGACGGGCAGCAAGGCGTGCGGCGAGATCGAAAGACATGCAGGCCTCGAAGGTCAGATCGCAGGAGCCGGCTGGCTGGCGATGGCATCGCCACGGTCTGCCTGAAAACCGTGGCGATGCCATCGCTGGCAAGCCAGCTCCTACAGGTTCAGTGTCATTTAGACGGCGGCGTTATAGAACTGCTCGCTGCTCTTCTGCTCCACCAGTGCCTGTTCGATGGCGGCCTGGTGCACTTCGTCAGCGTGCTCTTCGCGGGCTTCCGGCAAGATGCCCAGGCGCGAGAACAGTTGCATGTCCTTGTCGGCCTGCGGGTTGGCAGTGGTCAGAAGTTTTTCGCCGTAGAAAATCGAGTTGGCGCCCGCGAAGAAGGCCAGGGCCTGCATCTGCTCGTTCATGGCTTCGCGGCCGGCGGACAGGCGCACGTGGGATTTCGGCATCAGGATCCGCGCAACGGCGAGCATGCGGATGAAGTCGAACGGGTCGACGTCTTCAGCGTTTTCCAGCGGCGTACCGGCGACTTTCACCAGCATGTTGATCGGCACCGACTCCGGATGCTCGGGCAGGTTGGCCAGCTGGATCAGCAGGTTGGCGCGGTCGTCCAGCGACTCCCCCATGCCAAGAATGCCGCCGGAGCAGATTTTCATCCCCGACTCACGCACGTACGCCAGGGTTTGCAGGCGCTCGCTGTAGGTGCGGGTGGTGATGATGCTGCCGTAGAACTCAGGCGAGGTGTCGAGGTTGTGGTTGTAGTAGTCGAGGCCCGCCTTGGCCAGCGCTTCGGTCTGGTCCTGATCGAGACGGCCGAGGGTCATGCAGGTTTCCAGGCCAAGGGCTTTAACGCCTTCGACCATCTTCAGCACGTAAGGCATGTCTTTGGCCGACGGATGTTTCCACGCCGCGCCCATGCAGAAACGGGTCGAACCGATGGCCTTGGCACGAGCGGCCTCTTCGAGGACCTTCTGCACTTCCATCAGCTTTTCTTTTTCCAGCCCGGTGTTGTAGTGACCGGACTGCGGACAATATTTGCAATCTTCCGGGCAAGCGCCGGTTTTGATCGACAGCAGGGTCGATACCTGGACGCGGTTGGCGTCGAAATGCGCGCGGTGCACCGTCTGAGCCTGGAACAACAGGTCGTTGAATGGCTGAACGAAGAGAGCTTTGACTTCGGCCAAAGACCAGTCATGACGCAGGGTTGCAGAGGTACTGGCGCTCATGGGCGTTTCCTTTGTTTTATGCTTGGCTGGCGCTGGGGACGGAACACCCACAGGCGCATCACAGATGTTTCGGCATATTTAAGGAAGAGCGATGCGCTGTCAACCAGGATACAAAGGACCGGTTTACATCTGGCTAAAAAACAAACAGCCCTGTTTGCTTTGCGGTGAAACACCCGATGGCGCCACGCCCATCTGCATGGCCTGCGAAACCGAACTGCCCTGGCTCGGCGAGCACTGCTGTACGTGCGCCCTGCCCTTGCCTGCCGCCGGCCTGACGTGCGGCCAATGCTTGAAGCAACCGCCGTCCTTCGAACGGGTCGTTGCACCGTGGATGTACGGCTTCCCGGTCAACAGCCTGATTACTCGTTTCAAACACAACGCTAAATGGCCATTTGGCCACTTGCTGGGCGAACTTCTTGCTCAATCCCTGCAACATCGCTTCGAGCACGACCTGCCAAGACCCAATGCCCTGATCCCGGTGCCGCTGGCCACCAAGCGTCTGCGCCAACGCGGATTCAATCAGGCGGCGATGCTGGCTCGCTGGCTCAGCGACCGACTGCACATTCCTTGCGACGAACGGTTGCTGTTGAGGACTCAAGACACCGACGCACAACAGGATCTGAATGCCGAAGCACGCAGAAAAAATCTGCGCGATGCCTTCGCACTCACGCCCGAGGCCGTTGTGAAGGGGCGGCACCTTGCGCTGGTGGACGACGTGCTCACGACCGGCGCGACGGCGCAAGCGCTCGCACGTCTGTTGGTCGACGCGGGAGCCTCGCGAGTCGATGTCTATTGCCTGGCCCGCACGCCCAAGCCTGACGAGTCGACCTGACTTGACTCCCAGGCCCCGAGCCGCCAACGTCCTCACCACCGTCACAGCCCAAAGCGCCTAGCCATGTCCTTGCCTACGTTGTTGTCCCAGCACATTGTCCGTCGCCCGCAACGCATCGCCCTGCTGCAGCACATCGCGGAACAGGGCTCGATCACCCGCGCTGCGAAAAGCGCGGGCCTGAGCTACAAAGCGGCGTGGGACGCCATCGACGAGTTGAACAACCTCGCGCAAAAACCGCTGGTGGAGCGCGTGGTCGGCGGCAAGGGCGGTGGCGGCGCCAAACTGTCGAGTGAAGGCGAGCGCGTATTGCGCCTGTATCAAAAGCTGCAAGCGCTGCAGGCCCAGGTATTGGATGCCGCCGAAGAGGCCAGCGACCTCGATTTGCTGGGCCGCTTGATGCTGCGCACCAGTGCGCGCAATCAATTGCACGGCAAGGTCGCCGCCATCGAAACCCAGGGCCACAATGACCGGATTCGCCTGGAACTGGCCGAAGGCTTGAGCATCGACACGCAAATCACCCACGACAGCACCCTGCGCCTGGATTTGCAGCCGGGCACCGAAGTGGTTGCTCTGATCAAGGCTGGCTGGCTCGACGTGCTCGGCAACGACGATGACGGAACGCTCGGACACAATTGCCTGACCGGGATCATCGAAGAAATACTCGACGCCGAAGACGGCCCCAGCGAAGTGCGCATCGCCCTACCCAACGGCCAGATACTCTGCGCACTGGCCGAGCCTGGGCATTTGCTGTCCCGCAAGCTGACGCCCGGTCAACCGGTGCGCGCACAATTCTCGCCGTCCAACGTGTTACTCGGCACGCCGCTGTAAGCACAACTGCAACAAAACCTTCATCGACGATCATTAAGGTGACTGCAAATTTCGCAGGGAGCCTGATGTGAGCCTATTGAAAGAACACCAACCCACCGACCTCGAACAGATGCTCGGCCTCAGCCGTCGTGGATTTATCAGCGCAGGTGCCCTGTGCGGCGCCGCAATGTTCCTCGGCGGCAACCTGCTGAGTCGCAGCGTGCTGGCCGCCAGTGTCAGCGCCGGCACCAGCCAGTTACTGGGTTTCGACAGCATCCCCGCCGCCACCAGCGACAGCATTAACCTGCCACCGGGTTACAAGGCTTCGGTATTGATCAGCTGGGGCCAGCCCCTGCACAAAAACGGCCCGGCCTTCGACCCGAGTGGCAACGGCAGCGCCGAACATCAGGAACTCCAGTTCGGCGACAACAACGACGGCATGAGCCTGTTCGCCATTCCCGGCGACAACAACCGCGCGTTGATGGCGATCAACAACGAGTACACCAATTACCGCTACCTCTATCCCCACGGCGGCATGCCGCAATCGGCCGAAGAGGTGCACAAGGCTTTGGCTTGCGAAGGTGTGTCGGTCATTGAAGTGCAACGCAGCAAAGGTAGATGGCAATTCGTTCAGGGCTCGCGCTACAACCGACGCATCCACGGCAACTCGCCGATCAGCCTGAGCGGACCGGCGGCGGGTCATGACCTGTTGAAAACCAGCGCTGATCCACACGGCAAAACCGTCCTCGGCACGTTCCAGAACTGCGCCAATGGCCAGACGCCGTGGGGCACTTACCTGACCTGCGAAGAGAACTTCACCGATTGCTTCGGCAGCAGCAACGCCGAACAGAAATTCGACGCGCCACAGAAACGCTACGGCGCGGTGGTGACCAGTAAAGAGATCAACTGGCATCAGCACGACCCGCGTTTCGACCTGGCGAAGAACCCCAACGAACTCAACCGTCACGGCTGGGTGGTGGAGATCGACCCGTTCGACCCGCAATCGACTCCGGTCAAACGCACCGCACTGGGCCGTTTCAAACACGAAAACGCGGCCCTGGCGGAAACGGCTGATGGCCACGCCGTGGTGTACATGGGCGACGACGAGCGCGGCGAGTTCATCTACAAATTCGTCAGCCGCGACAAGATCAATCACAAAAAACCTGAGGCCAACCGCGACCTGCTGGACCACGGCACCTTGTACGTGGCGCGCTTCGACGCGGGCGACGGCAATGGCGATCACCCGAAAGGCCAGGGCGAGTGGATCGAACTGAGCCACGGCAAAAACGGCATCGACGCCAGCAGCGGTTTTGCCGATCAGGCCGAAGTGCTGATTCACGCGCGCCTGGCCGCCAGCGTGGTCAAGGCCACGCGCATGGACCGCCCGGAATGGATCGTCGTCAGCCCCAAGGACGGCCAGGTTTACTGCACGCTGACCAATAACGCCAAACGCGGCGAGGACGGCCAACCGGTGGGCGGGCCGAACCCGCGCGAGAAGAACGTCTACGGGCAGATCCTGCGCTGGCGCACCGACCGCGACGATCACGGTTCGAAAACCTTTGCCTGGGATTTGTTTGTGGTGGCCGGCAACCCGCAAGTGCATGCCGGCACGCCGAAAGGAGGCTCGTCGAACATCACCCCGCAGAACATGTTCAACAGCCCGGACGGCTTGGCGTTCGATACTGCCGGCCGGTTGTGGATTCAAACCGACGGTGATTCGAGCAATACCGGTGATTTCGCCGGCATGGGCAACAACCAGATGCTGTGCGCCGACCCGCTGACCGGGGAGATTCGTCGGTTCATGGTCGGGCCGATTGGCTGTGAAGTGACGGGGATCAGTTTCTCGCCGGACCAGAAGACGATGTTTATCGGGATTCAGCATCCGGGGGAGAACGGGGGTTCGACCTTTCCCGAGCATTTGCCCAACGGTAAGCCGCGGTCTTCGGTGATGGTCATTACGCGTGAAGACGGCGGGGTTATCGGCGCCTGATAGACCCTCATCGCGAGCAGGCTCGTTCCCACATTAGATCGTCTGTGTGCATGCAATTCTCGGCACAACAACGATCACCTGTGGGAGCGAGCCTGCGCGCGATAGCGTCAGCCCAAACAGCACACCTCTCAACCCGGCCACTAAAGAAGCCCCGTCTGCGCTACCATGCCTGGCCGGACGCAGCAGCCTGCTGCGCGCAGGAGTCAGCATGGCCCACCCGTTTGAAACGCTCACCCCAGACCTCGTGCTCGATGCCGTCGAAAGCATCGGCTTCCTCAGCGATGCACGCATTCTGGCGCTCAACAGCTACGAAAACCGTGTCTATCAGGTCGGTATCGAAGACTCCGAGCCGCTGATCGCCAAGTTCTACCGTCCCCAACGTTGGACCAACGAAGCGATCCTGGAAGAGCACCAGTTCACCTTCGAACTCACCGAAGTCGAGGTGCCGGTCGTTGCGCCGCTGATCCACAACGGTGAAACCCTGCACGAACATAACGGCTTCCGTTTCACCTTGTTCCCGCGAAGAGGCGGCCGGGCACCCGAGCCGGGCAACCTCGATCAGTTGTATCGCCTGGGGCAATTGCTCGGTCGCCTGCACGCCGTCGGCGCCACCAAGCCCTTCGAGCATCGTGAAGCGCTGGCCGTGAAGAACTTCGGTCACGACTCGCTGGCGACCTTGCTGGAAGGCAATTTCATCCCCCGCAGCCTGTTGCCGGCCTACGAGTCGGTGGCCCGTGATCTGCTCAAGCGTGTGGAAGATGCCTACAGCAACACGCCGCACCAGAACATCCGCATGCACGGCGACTGCCACCCCGGCAACATGATGTGCCGCGATGAGATGTTCCACATCGTCGACCTTGACGACTGCCGCATGGGTCCGGCGGTGCAGGACATCTGGATGATGCTCGCTGGCGACCGTCAGGAATGTCTCGGTCAATTGTCGGAATTGATGGACGGCTACAACGAATTCCACGACTTCGATCCCCGCGAATTGGCGCTGATCGAACCGCTGCGCGCCCTGCGCCTGATGCACTACAGCGCTTGGCTGGCCCGCCGTTGGGACGACCCGGCCTTCCCGCGCAGTTTTCCGTGGTTTGGTACGGAACGCTATTGGGGCGATCAGGTGTTGGCGTTGCGTGAGCAGCTCGCCGCCCTCAACGAAGAACCACTGAAATTGTTCTAACCCTTGTAGGAGCCGGAGTGCACCGCGTTATCGTTCATCGCCGGCAAGCCGGCTCCTACAAAAGTCCTTACACATCTATACAATCCCCTCTTTGTTAGCTGCCTAAGCAAGGATTCTGCATGCAAGCCGCCAACCCGCGTCGCGGGTACATCCTGGGCCTGAGTGCCTACATCATCTGGGGACTTTTCCCGCTCTACTTCAAAGCCATCGCCAGCGTGCCCGCCGTGGAAATCATCATCCATCGCGTGCTCTGGTCGGCGCTGTTCGGCGCGTTGCTGCTGATGGTCTGGAAGCATCCGGGCTGGTGGCGCGAACTGCGCGAGAATCCGAAACGACTGGCGATCCTGGCACTGAGCGGCACGCTGATTGCGGCCAACTGGCTGACCTATGTGTGGTCGGTGAACAACGGACGCATGCTGGAAGCCAGCCTCGGGTACTACATCAACCCGTTGGTCAACGTGCTGCTGGGTATGCTTATCCTCGGCGAGCGACTGCGGCGCATGCAGTGGATTGCGGTGGGTCTGGCGGCGGTTGGTGTCGCGCAACAGGTGTGGCAAGTCGGTAGCCTGCCGTGGGTGTCGTTGGTGCTGGCACTGTCCTTTGGTTTCTACGGCCTGATTCGCAAGCAGGCACCAGTCAAGGCACTGCCCGGGTTGGTGGTGGAAACCTGGATGCTGGTGCCTATTGCCGTCGCCTGGTTGCTGTTCAATCAGACGGCAGCAAGCGCTCAACCTGAATTCTGGACGACGTCCGAAGCCTGGTGGCTGGTGGCCGCCGGCCCGGTGACTCTCGTGCCGCTGGTGTGTTTCAACGCCGCTGCACGGCATTTGCCCTACACCACGTTAGGGTTTCTTCAATACCTGGCGCCGACGTTGGTGCTGTTGCAAGCCGTGTTGCTGTTTGGCGAACACTTGTCCTCCAGCACACTGGTGACGTTCATTTTCATCTGGGCCGGCCTGGCGGTTTACAGCGTCGATGCGTGGCTTAGCCTGCGCCGCCGCAGCTGATCAAAAAACGTACAAACCTCTGTAGGCCACGTTTAACGTGGCCTACAGCGTTCCTTCCCAAGGTTATCCACAGCGTGATCCCCGGCGTTTGTGCGCAAGTGACTGAAACTGCTGGTTTTTTGATCAGATTTGAAAAAGCCCCGGCCGGCGTGGCCTGGCGGGCTGTCTCTACAGGTTATCCACAGGCAGGTGCACGTTTAACTTGGATAACCTGCTCAGGGTTCGCTGCGCAGTACCAATTCGACCATCAGGTCGTCCGCCAGGGTTTCGAGGCGCGATTGCAGCACGTCCAGAGACAGCGTCAAAGGTACGGCGAGAATTGCTTCGGCATGGAACAGCGGCTCGCTGCTCATCGGCGCCGGGCGCACCTCGGTCACCAGCCGTTCCAGATTCACTCCCTGCTCGCTCAGTAACCGGGTGATATCACGCACGATCCCCGGCCGGTCATTGCCCACCAATTCCATGGCGATCGGTTTCCAGGTACAGGATTGTTCGATACCGCTTTCGGCGATCAATACGCGAATTCCATGGGCAGACAACGCCTGTAGGGCATCGACCAGCGAATCGTAGGCTTCGGCCGGCACCCCCACCCGAAGTATCCCGGCAAATTGTCCGGCCATGCGCGACATGCGGCTTTCCAGCCAATTGCCGCCCTGCTCGGCAATGCATTGGGCAATGCGCTCGACCTGCCCGGGCTTGTCCGGTGCGAAAACTGTGAGTACGAGGTGGTCCATGGCGCAGCCCTCTTTTGTTATTGAAAAACAAGTATAGGCAAGGGTTGAACCGGCGCTGACAGGACCGACGTCATCACTGGCAAGCCAGTTCCTGCAAAATTGCGCAAGGCCCTGTAGGCGCTGGCTTGCCAGCGATCAAATACGCCGCCGATCTGCTGAGAACCATAAATCGTGTACAACTTTTTATATTTAACTGGAACAATCTCATACTTTTTTGAGAACATCCCGATCCCCGACGTGACTGCAATGCGTCACGGGGTCGCAGAACGACGTAATTAGTCTAATTTTCACAAGCGCAATTCATCATGTAGTATGCCGCAGCGCGCACTACATAACGTTGGATCGATGTCTGCCACAGGCGCAGTCGCATCCCTGAAAGCCCCGTCAGCAAGGCCTCAACGCCGTTGATTGGTCCCCACCCAGCCGTCAGAAATGGCATGCACTGGTCGCAGGGTTTGTGGTTTAAATGCCCAAGGCTTCATTGTTAAATTGAAGAGCTGAAAAGCGAAATAGCTGAGCAGAGTGAGGCAAGCAATGACTGAACACGTTCAAGTCGGTGGCCTGCAGGTCGCCAAAGTCCTGTTCGACTTCGTGAACAACGAAGCCATTCCCGGTTCCGGCCTCACCGCCGATAAGTTCTGGGCCGGTGCCGACAAGGTCATTCATGACCTTGCGCCGAAGAACAAAGCCCTACTCGCCAAACGCGATGATTTCCAGGCTCGTATCGATGGCTGGCACCAGTCCCGTGCCGGTCAGGCGCACGATGCCGTGGCTTATAAAGCCTTCCTGCAAGACATCGGTTATCTGCTGCCAGAAGCGGCCGATTTCCAGGCAACGACGCAAAACGTCGATGAAGAAATCGCCCGCATGGCCGGTCCACAACTCGTGGTTCCGGTAATGAACGCCCGCTTCGCGCTCAACGCTTCGAACGCCCGCTGGGGTTCGCTGTACGACGCGCTCTACGGCACCGACGCCATCAGCGAAGCTGACGGCGCGGAAAAAGGCAAAGGCTACAACAAGGTTCGCGGCGACAAGGTCATCGCCTTCGCCCGCGCCTTCCTCGACGAAGCGGCGCCCCTGGCAGCCGGCTCCCACGTCGACTCCACCAGCTACAAAATCGTTGATGGCAAACTGGTCGTCGCCCTCAAAGGCGGCAGCAACAGCGGCCTGCGCAACGATGCCCAGTTGATCGGCTTCCAGGGCGATGCTTCGGCACCGACCGCGATCCTGCTGAAAAACAACGGCCTGCACTTCGAAATCCAGGTCGACGCCAGCACCCCGGTCGGCCAGACCGACGCTGCCGGCGTCAAAGACATCCTGATGGAAGCCGCGCTGACCACCATCATGGACTGCGAAGACTCCGTCGCCGCCGTCGATGCCGATGACAAAGTGGTGATCTACCGCAACTGGCTCGGCCTGATGAAGGGCGACCTGTCGGAAGAAGTCGCCAAGGGCGGCAAGACCTTCACCCGCACCATGAACGCTGACCGCACCTATACCGGTGTCGACGGTAACGCGGTGAACCTGCACGGCCGCTCGCTGTTGTTCGTGCGCAACGTCGGTCACCTGATGACCATCGATGCGATCCTCGACAAAGATGGCAACGAAGTGCCGGAAGGTATCCTTGACGGTCTGGTCACTTGCCTCGCGGCGATGCACAACCTGAACGGCAATACCTCGCGCAAAAACACGCGCACCGGTTCGGTCTACATCGTTAAACCGAAAATGCACGGCCCGGAAGAAGCCGCGTTCACCAACGAGCTGTTCGGTCGCATCGAAGACGTGTTGGGCCTGCCGCGCAACACCCTCAAAGTCGGGATCATGGATGAGGAGCGTCGTACCACGATCAACCTCAAGGCCTGCATCAAGGCTGCGAGCGAACGCGTAGTGTTCATCAACACCGGTTTCCTCGACCGCACCGGCGACGAAATCCACACCTCCATGGAAGCCGGCCCGATGGTGCGCAAGGCTGACATGAAGGCGGAAAAATGGATCGGCGCCTACGAGAACTCCAACGTCGATATCGGCTTGAGCACCGGCCTGCAAGGTCGCGCCCAAATCGGTAAAGGTATGTGGGCCATGCCCGACCTGATGGCGGCGATGCTCGAACAGAAAATCGCTCACCCACTGGCCGGTGCCAACACCGCTTGGGTACCTTCGCCAACCGCCGCCGCTCTGCACGCGCTGCACTACCACAAGGTTGACGTGTTCGCCCGTCAGGCCGAACTGGCCAAGCGCGCCCACGCGTCGGTGGACGACATCCTGACCATCCCGCTGGCGGTGAATCCGCAGTGGACTGCCGAACAAATCAAGAACGAACTGGACAACAATTCCCAGGGCATCCTTGGTTATGTAGTGCGCTGGATCGACCAGGGCGTTGGCTGTTCGAAAGTGCCGGACATCAACGATGTCGGCCTGATGGAAGACCGTGCGACGCTGCGTATTTCCAGCCAGCACATCGCCAACTGGCTGCGTCACGGCATCGTCACCGAAGAGCAAGTGATGGAAAGCCTCAAGCGCATGGCGCCGGTGGTTGACCGTCAGAACGCCGGTGATGCGCTGTACCGTCCGCTGGCACCGAACTTCGACAGCAACATCGCCTTCCAGGCGGCCGTCGAACTGGTGATCGAAGGCACCAAGCAGCCGAACGGCTACACCGAGCCGGTTCTGCACCGTCGCCGCCGTGAGTTCAAGGCTGCCAATGGCCTGTAACTGAGCGTTTGCGCCGGACATGAAAAAGCCCTGATCGAAAGATCAGGGCTTTTTTATTGCGGTAAATCCGTAGGAGCCGGCTTGCTGGCGATCCAGACACCGCAGTGAATCAGGCAAACCATGTAATCGTTCATCGCCAGCAAGCCGGCGCCTACATCCCCAACTCATGCTTGACCAACCCGAGCAACTTGTCGGTATCGACAGGCTTGAGCAAAAAGTCCACCACGCTCAAATGCATCGCGGCAATCGCGTCTTTCACATCGGCATCACCGGAAACGATGATGATCGGCATGGCCGCCCGTACCGACTCGCGCACCTGGCGGATCAAGTCCAGGCCATCGATATGTCCCATCCGCAGATCCGTAATCACCAGGCCAATGGAGGGTTTCTCGTCCAGCATCTTGAGTGCTGTTTCGCCACTGGCCGCGGTCAGGCAGCGAATCCCGTCCAACCCCAGAATCTCTGACAACAGCTCTCGGGCGTCTCTATCGTCATCGACGATCAGCACCCGCTGCGGCGGCAGGTCAGGTTCCAGCATGACGGCACTGAGCGCCTCGCGCTCGGCGTCACTCAAAATATCGTGGTCGGACATGGCTTTCTCTACATGTTCAGTACAGTTCCCTAGCACAGTGGTGAGACATCGCTAAGCAGACCTTCAATGTGCACTTCGTCGGAAACTTTTCCAAGAGGGGAACACAGAGGTTTTTCGCTCAATTGCGTAAGTCTTTTCCGACACTTCATCACACCTGCTGCCTACCTAGACTTACGTCCAATGGGCACCCAGCCCGCAGGGGCCGACCATGGCTGAGTCATCCGACAACAACAAATCCAAAAAAGACTGCGGTAATGGTTATGAGTAAAGCGGACGCCTTCACACAGGCAGGGAAAACCGCGGTGTTGCAGAACATCCAGGGCACTTTGCAATTCCTTCAGCGCTTCCCGCCCTTCAATCAGATGGAACACGCCCACCTGGCGTACCTGGTTGAGCAATGTCAGCTGCGTTTTTATGCGCCCGGCGAGAGCATCATCAAGCCTGCCGACGGCCCGGTTGAACACTTCTACATCGTCAAGCAGGGTCGAGTCGTGGGCGAGCGTCCGCATTCGGCCAAGGGCGGTACCGAAACCACGTTCGAAATCACCACCGGCGAGTGTTTTCCCCTCGCCGCGCTGCTGGGCGAGCGCGCGACCCGCACTGAACACCTCGCCGCCGAAGACACCTTTTGCCTACAACTGAACAAGCTCGCATTCATCAAATTGTTTGCGCTTTCCGGCACCTTTCGCGACTTTGCCCTACGTGGCGTGAGCAGCTTGCTGGATCAGGTCAATCAGCAAGTACAGCAGAAAGCCGTGGAAACCCTCGGCACCCAATACTCGCTGAACACCCGCCTTGGCGAATTGGCCATGCGCCATCCGGTGACGTGCAGCCCGACCACGCCGTTACGGGAAGCCGTGACCCTGATGCATGAGCAGCAGGTCGGCAGCATCGTGGTGGTCGATGAACAAAAGGCACCGCTAGGCATATTCACCCTGCGCGACTTGCGCCATGTGGTGGCCAGTGGCATCGGCGACTTCAACGAAGCCATCGAGCGGCACATGACGCAGGCGCCGTTCTATCTAAGCCCGGACCACAGCGCCTTCGATGCAGCGATTGCCATGACCGAACGGCATATCGCGCACGTTTGCCTGGTCAAGGACCAGCGCCTGTGCGGGGTGGTTTCCGAGCGGGATCTGTTTTCCCTGCAACGGGTCGATCTGGTGCACCTGGCGCGTACCATTCGCAGCGCCCAACGCGTGGAAAACCTGGTAGTGCTGCGTGGCGAGATCGGTCAATTGGTCGAGCGCATGCTGGCCCATGGTGCCTCTTCGACCCAGATCACCCACATCATCACCCTGCTCAACGACCATACCGTGTGCCGGGTGATCGAACTGACGCTGGCGGAGAAAGGCGACCCCGGCGTGCCGTTCAGTTGGTTGTGTTTCGGCAGCGAAGGTCGCCGCGAACAGACCCTTCACACTGACCAGGACAACGGCATTATTTTCGAAGCCCGGGACGCCGCCCACGCTGCGGAAATCCGCGGCAAGTTGCTGCCCATCGCCCAGCAGATCAACCACAGCCTGGCGCTCTGCGGCTTCACCCTGTGCAAGGGCAACATCATGGCCGGCAATCCCGAACTGTGTTTGTCCAGGGTCGAATGGGCACGGCGCTTTGCGGCATTCATCCGCGAGGCCACTCCGGAGAACCTGCTGGGTTCGAGCATATATTTCGATTTGCGCGTGGTCTGGGGCAACGAGCAAAGTTGCGAACAGCTGCGCCGCGGGATTCTCGATCAGGTCGGCGACAACCGCTTGTTCCAGCGCATGATGGCCGAGAATGCGTTGCGCAATCGCCCTCCCGTAGGACGATTCCGCGAGTTTGTCCTGGCGCGGAAAAATGGCGAGAAAGCCACACTCGACCTGAAGGTTCAGGGCCTGACTCCATTCGTAGACGGCGCACGATTGCTGGCATTGGCCAACGGAATCGAAACCAACAATACGCTGGAGCGCTTTCGCCAACTGGTGGATAAAGAAGTCATCGAACCGCTGGACGGAGCGGCGTACGAAGAGGCGTATCACTTCATCCAGCAAACCCGCATGCAGCAGCATCAGCTACAGACCCGGGAGAATTTGCCCTACTCAAACCGGGTTGATCCGGACAGCCTCAATCATCTGGATCGACGCATCCTGCGAGAATCCTTGCGCCAGGCCCAACGCCTGCAAAGCAGCCTGACCCTGCGGTATCAGCTATGAGCCTGTTCTCATGGTTGCGCCCGGCCGGGCCGATGCTGAGTGGCGATCTGCAACAACGTCTGCAACGCTTGCCGGCGCTGAGCGGTTTGAGTGAGTGCAGCCTGCGTGAACAGCGCTGGGTTGTGCTCGACCTGGAAACCACCGGGCTGAACCTGAACAAGGACCGGGTGCTGTCCATCGGCGCGGTAGTGATCGAGGACGGCGCGATCGATTTCAGTCAGCAGTTCGAACGCACCCTGCAATGCGCCGAACTCAAGCTCGGCCCCAGCATTTTGATTCACGGTCTCGGCCCCAGCGCAATTGCCGCCGGCAGCGATCCCGCCGAGGCGCTACTTGAATTGATGGAGTTCGTTGGCGACAGCCCGGTGCTGGCCTTTCATGCGCCGTTCGACCAGCACATGCTCGGGCGCGCGTTGAAGGATCACTTGGGCTACAAGTTGCAGCATGCGTTTCTGGACGTGGCGGACATCGCACCGCTGCTGTGTCCACAGGCCAACATCCGCGAGGCCGGTCTGGACGAGTGGATCGACTGGTTCAAGCTGGAGGTCTTCGAACGCCACAACGCCAGTGCCGATGCACTCGCCACTGCTGAGCTGGCGTTGATCCTGTTCAGCCGCGCGCGGCAACAACAGATTCGCAGCCCGCTGCATTTGCAACAACGGTTGAATCAGTGGAAGCGCCGGCAGCAAACCCCGTCCTTCTAACCTTCACTTAACCCCAGTGGCAAGGGAGCTCGCTCCCTCGCCACAGAGCGGTGATAAACATCAAAACTCACCCGACCAACGCCAATTGCTTTACCGCCCCCGCCTCTGACACAATCGCGAACAATTCTCGTTAGTTAACACTTCCCAAACGGTGATGCTGCGTGTCGTCAGTCCCAAGCCCTCAAAGTGAGCTCGTCGGTGCGTTATATCGCGACCATCGCGGTTGGCTATTGGCTTGGCTTCGGCGCAACGTCGCTTGCCCGCAAAGGGCTGAAGATCTCAGCCAGGACACTTTCGTGCGCTTGCTGGGCCGTGAGGAGCTGAAACTGCCACGCGAACCGCGGGCATTTCTGGTGGCGATTGCCAAGGGCCTGCTGTTCGATTATTTCCGCCGCGCCGCGCTGGAACAGGCCTACCTCACCGAACTGATGCTGATTCCCGAAGCCGAGCAACCCTCGGTAGAGGAACAGCAAATGATCCTCGAAGACTTGAAAAACATTGATCGCCTGCTCGGCAAGCTGTCGAGCAAGGCCCGGGCGGCGTTTCTCTACAATCGCCTTGACGGCCTCGGCCACGCGGAAATCGCCGAGCGCTTGGGCGTTTCCGTACCCCGCGTTCGCCAATACCTGGCGCAAGGCATCCGCCAGTGCTACATCGCGTTGTACGGTGAGCCGGTATGAGCCCGGTCAGTTCCAAGCCGGTGTCGGCGCAGGTGCTTGATGCCGCGATCGCGTGGCAATTGTCCATGGATTCCGGCAACGCTGTGGAGCGCGAAGAATTTGCCAAATGGCACGCCGCCCACGAGGAACATGCGCGCGCCTGGCGCCAGTTAGGCATGCTCGACCAACGTTTCAGCGTCGCCAGCGGCCCGGCCCGCACGGCCCTGCTGCAATCGCGCGCGAACATTCGCCGGCGAGTTCGCAAGCTTGGCAGCGGTGTGGCCAGCGTCGTCGCGGTGATTGGCTTGACGCTGTTCGGCGCTGATCGTTACCTGCCGCTCGACTATTGGCTGGCCGACCAGCGCACCGCCACCGGTGAGCAACGCACGCTTCGCCTCACCGACGGCACGCTGATCAACCTCAATACCCACAGTGCCGTGGACGTGCGCTTCGACGAAAAGCAGCGACTGGTGATTCTTCAGGAAGGCGAAATCCTCGTCGAAACCGGTCATGGTGACGCCCGGCCGTTCATCGTCGAGACGCGTGAAGGCAGCATGCGGGCGTTGGGGACTCGGTTCCTGGTCAAGCGCGAAGAGGGAGGCACGCGCCTGAGCGTGCTGCAATCGGCGGTAGCTGCCCATCCGCAATCAAACCCTGACGAACTGATTTTGCGCGAAGGCCAGCAAATGCTGATACGCAATGACGGGTTGGGGCCAATGACCGCGCTCAACCTGGGTGCGGATGCCTGGACCCGCGGGATGCTGGTGGTGGACAACGCGCGGCTGGAGGATCTGATTCAGGAAATCGGTCGCTATCGTCCCGGGCATTTGGGCGTGGCGCCGGAGGTGGCCGAACTGCGGATCACCGGCAGCTTCCCGCTGCGGGATACCGATCTGGCGTTGAGCGCGCTGTTACCGACTCTGCCGGTACAGATTGAACAACGCACGCAATGGTGGGTGACCGTGGCAGCGAAGACTGAATCCAAGCCCTGAGCAAAAGCGGAACCCTGTGGCGAGGGAGCAAGCTCACTCGCCACAGCTGTGCAGACTGAATTACTAAATCTAAATTATTTTCATCTAGCCCTATCACTTTTTGATTCTCGTCCGGCACCTAGGCAATTGAGAAGTATTCACTTTCAGGAGCCGCTGTATGTCCCGTTCGCTAGACACCTTGTTGCGCCCCAGTTTGCTGGCGGTTGCCATTGTCCTTTGCACCCCTTTCGCCAGCAGCCAACTGATCGCCGCTGAACAGGCGTCCAGCGTACGCGCTTACAACTTGCCGGCCGCGCCTTTGGCCAACACGCTGAACCAGATCGCCAGCCAGGCCGGCGTCGCACTGTCGTTGAACCCATCGCTGGCAGCGGGCAAGACCTCGGCACCCGTCAACGGCCAGTTCGATGCTGCTGGCGCTCTGCGTGAAGCCCTGCGCGGCACCGGTCTGCAACTGGAGCAAAGTGGTTCAGGGACTTACAGCCTGGTGGCCGTGCCCGAGGGCGCGATGGCCCTGCCGGCGACCAGCGTGATTGGTGTGGAAGACAACGAAAGTGCCTGGGGGCCGGTGCAAGGCTATCTGGCCAAGCGAACGGCCGCCGGGACTAAAACCGATACGGCGCTGGCCGAGGTGCCTCGTTCAATTTCTGTCGCCACCCGTGAGCAGATGCAGGACCGCGCCGTTCAGAACCTGGATGACGCCGTACGTTATATGCCTGGAGTCGTAGCCAGCAGCTACGGCAGCGACAGCCGTGCCGAATGGCTGAAGGTCCGCGGATTTGAACCGACTCAATTCCTCGATGGCTTGCCGCTGCCCAAAGGCACCTATGCCATGCCCAAAATAGAAACCTGGGACCTTGAACGAGTGGCTTTGCTGCGCGGCCCTGCATCATCGCTATACGGCCAGACACCTCCTGGTGGCTTGCTTGACATGGTTAGCCGCCGCCCTGAAGAACTTGCCAGCAACGAAGTGCAGCTACAGGTCGGCAGCTACGAGCGCAAGCAGATCAGCTTCGACAGCACCGGTCCCCTCGATGACCAAGGGCAATTTCTTTACCGTGTCAGCGGTGTGGTGCGAGACAGCAACACCACCATTGAGCACACCGATGATAAACGCTACAACATCGCTCCCAGCCTGACCTGGAACATCGATCCCGATACCAAACTGACCTTTCTGAGCCAGTTCAACCGTGACGATACCGGCATTACCAGCCAGTTCTTGCCGTTGCAAGGCACCAAGCTTTCAACACCTGCCGGCGAAGTGAAGTATCACAAGAACCTGGGCGATCCCGAGTGGGAGTTCTACGACAAGACTTATTACGCCTTGGGTTATGCGTTTGAGCACCGGATGAACGACGTTTGGCAGTTCCGTCAGAATCTGCGCTACACCAAAAGCGACTTGTCCTTCCAAGGCATCACCTCTGGCGGATTTTTCGGCTCGGTCAGTGACGACGGCACCTTGTCCCGGGGCGCCAACGTCGTCAACGAAGACATCAGCCAATTCGCTGTGGATAACAACTTCCAGGCCGATTTCGACACTGGCGTGATCAGGCACACCGTGTTGCTGGGCCTGGACCACCAACGCGTCAACACCAACTACAAATGGCTGTTTGGCAGCGCGCCGACCAGCAATATCATCACCCCGATTTACGGCCAGGACTTCAGTAACGTCAATTACACCGCGTTCAACGATTACAACCAGAAGACCCATGACACAGGCCTCTACGTTCAGGACCAGATGGCCCTCGACAACTGGCGCCTGACGCTGGGCGGTCGTCAGGACTGGCTGCACACCGACTCGACCTTCTACAACGCGAACAATGCCAAGGACACCCGCAACGACGAAGCCTTCACCGCAAACGCAGCCCTGAGCTATGTGTTCGATTCCGGCTTCACCCCGTACATCTCTTACGCGGAGTCTTTCCAGGCCGAAGCCGGTGGCGCCAACGGTGAAGCCTTCAAGCCGGGCACTGGCAAGCAATACGAAGTGGGTATCAAATACCAGCCTCCGGGTATGGACATGCTGTTCACTGCAGCGGCCTATGATCTGACCCGCAAGGACATCGTGCTCAGTGACACACTGGGCGTATCGCGTCCGTTGGGTGAAGCCAAGGTGCGTGGTTTCGAACTGGAGGCGACCGGTGACGTCAACGAAAACCTCAAATTGACGGCGGCGTATACCTACGCCAATACCAAGATGACCAAAGTCACCAGCCCCCTGGACAAAAACCGCCCACTTCCACTGACGCCGGAAAACCAGGCCTCTGCATGGGCTGATTACACTTGGCACACTGGCGTGCTGGATGGTTTCGGACTCGGCTTCGGCGTGCGCTATATCGGAGAAACCGACAACATTGCCATCGGCAGCATGGGCTTCGTGCGTGATAAATCTGACGGCCATAGCGATTCGTATACCGTTTATGACGCAGCAGTCCATTATGACTTGGGCCGCCTGAACAGCTCCCTCAAAGGCGTTAGCGTTGCCGTCAACGCCAATAACGTATTCGACAAGGAATACATCTCGACGTGTGACGGGTTCTACTGCTACTACGGCGACCGTCGCAATGTCTTGGCTAGCGTTAACTACAAGTGGTAACGGCATGACCTGACATGCCCCACGACCAAGCCGCCCTCAATGGGCGGCTTTGGTGTTTCTGAAGGCTTTGAAATGAAAAGTAAAACAATTCGCCGCTGGTCCGCTGTTCATACCTGGACCAGCCTGATTTGCACGGTGTTCCTGCTGATGCTGGCGCTGACCGGCTTGCCGTTGATCTTCCACCACGAGATCGACCACTTGCTGGGAGATGCTGCCGAGTTGAAGCAAATGCCCGCGGACACCCCGCAACTGAATTTGCAGCAATTGGTGCTGGCGGCGGAGAAGCATCGTCCCGGCGAAGTGATGCAGTACTTCGGATTCGATGAAGACGAGCCCAATGCCGCCATCGCGATCATGGCGGCAACGGCCGGTACTGAACCGAACTCTTCCCACACGTTCATGCTCGACGCCCGCACCGGCGAAGCGCTGGAGATGCCGTCGGCCAATGGCGGTTTCATGATGCTGATGTTGCGCTTGCACGTGGACATGTTCGCCGGGCTGCCGGGCAAGTTGCTGCTGGCATTCATGGGGATTTTGTTCGTGGTGGCGATCGTCTCCGGCACGGTGTTGTACCTGCCGTTCATGCGCCGCTTGAAGTTCGCCACCGTGCGCCAGGACAAATCCACACGCCTGCGCTGGCTCGACCTGCATAACCTGATCGGCGTCGTGACCCTGACCTGGGCGCTGGTGGTGGGCGTGACGGGTGTAATCAGTGCTTGCGCCGACCTGTTGATCGCCGCGTGGCGCAACGACAGCCTCAGCGCGATGGTCGCGCCGTACCGCGATGCCCCGCCGCTGACACAACTGGCGCCCGCCACCCGCCTGCTCGACATCGCCAAGGAAGTCGCACCGGGCATGCAACCGGACTTCATCGCTTTCCCCGGCACGCGGTTTTCCAGCGAGCACCATTACGCAGTGTTCATGAAAGGCAGCACGCACCTGACTTCTCACCTGCTGACCCCGGTTTTGATCGACGCGAGCACCCTGCAAGTCACCGCCGTGGCTGAACGTCCGTGGTACATGGATGCGATGGGCATGTCGCAACCGCTGCACTTCGGTGATTACGGCGGCATGCCGATGCAGATCCTCTGGGCGACCCTGGATGTGTTGACGATCATCGTGCTCGGCAGCGGGGTTTACCTCTGGGTGGTGCGGCGCAAGGCAGCAAAACCAGTCCTGGAAAAAGTGGAGAGCGCGGCATGAGACCCAGGCAGTCGAATTTCTGGAAAGTCTTCGCTACGCCCACCATCATCGCTCTGTTCAGTGCCGCGGGATTGTTTGCCGCGTTGCTTGGCGATGGCATCTGGGATGCCCTGAGCTGGCTCGGGCTGGGTATTCCTGCCGTTCTTGCCCTGCGCGGTCTCCTCCAACGCCACTGACCCACCCCTGTAGGCGCTGCCGAACGCGGCCCGAGCTTTCGGCAGCTCCTGCAGGGTTATACGACAACACCTCCCTCCCCGCCTGTCGCTTTACCCCGCCTACCCTTTGACATATTTGTTGACACTTTCCCCCTTGCGCTCCTATAAAGACGCATGTTGTACGACAACTTACAACAACAGCTACACCCATAACTCCAAAAATAAAATGACGGTGATGTGATGAAAGTCAAAGGCATCCGCTGGTGGATGGTCGGTCTGGTGACAGCCGGCCTGATAGTCAACTACCTGGCTCGCAATACCCTCTCAGTGGCTGCCCCGACACTGATGAGCGAAATGAACATTTCCACCGAGCAGTACTCGCACATCGTCGTCGCCTGGCAGGTTTGCTATGCGCTGATGCAACCGGTGGCCGGTTACATCATTGATGCCATCGGCACCAAAATGGGTTTCGCCATTTTCGCTTTCGCCTGGTCGATTGCCTGCGCCCTGGCTGCGCTGGCGAGTGGCTGGCAGGGTCTGGCGTTCGTCCGCGGCCTGCTTGGGCTGACAGAAGCGGCAGGCTTGCCGGCGGCAGTCAAAGCGACCACTGAATGGTTTCCGGCCAAGGAACGTTCGGTGGCAATCGGCTGGTTCAACATCGGTTCATCGGTCGGCGCATTGCTGGCGCCGCCACTTGTGGTCTGGGCGATCCTGCACAGCGGCTGGGAACTGGCGTTCCTGATCGTCGGCGGCCTGGGCGTGATCTGGAGCTTCTTGTGGCTGATCCTCTACAAACACCCAAGGGACCAAAAACGCCTGGGCGACGAAGAGCGCGCTTACATCCTCAGCGGCCAGGAAGAACACTTCAAAGACGCGGCGAGCAAAAAAGGCAGCTGGAAGAAGATCATTGGCAGCCGTAATTTCTACGCCATCGCCAGCGCGCGGATTCTCTCCGAGCCAGCCTGGCAGACGTTCAACGCGTGGATTCCGCTGTACCTGATGACCGAGCGGCACATGAACATCAAAGAGATCGCGATGTTCGCCTGGCTGCCGTTCCTCGCCGCCGACCTTGGCTGCGTACTGGGCGGCTATCTGAGCCCGTTCTTCCACAAGCACTGCAAAGTGTCGTTGTTCACCTCGCGCAAGATGGTCCTGCTGTTCGGTGCCTCGTGCATGATCGGCCCGGCGTGCATCGGCCTCGTCGCCAGCCCGTACACGGCAATTGCTCTGCTGTGCGTCGGCGGCTTCGCTCACCAGACCCTGTCCGGTGCGCTGTACGCGATCACCTCTGACTCGTTCGGCAAAAACGAAGTGGCCACGGCCACCGGCATGGGCGGAATGTTCGGTTACCTCGGCGCGGCTGCCTTCACCCTGGTGTTCGGTGTGATGGTGACCAAAATCGGTTACAGCCCGCTGTTCGTGGTGCTGGCGATCTTCGACATCGTCGCCGCGTTCATCGTCTGGACCGTCGCCCGCGAACTCAAGCCTCAGCAAGCTTCAGGCCCACAAGCTGGGTCGCAGACACTGCAACCCGCCAGCTGACACGCAAATCCTGTCGGAGCAAACTTGCTCGCGATGCGGCCGTCACAGTCAACATTACCGTTGCCTGTACCACCGCCATCGCGAGCAGGCTCACTCCCACAGGCTTCACTTGAGCTCTCGCATCAACGCGCTATGCTGCCCCGACACTCCCTCTGACCGAGACGTCGATATGTCTGCCCCGAGCATGACCCTGTACCACAACTCTCTCTCGCCCTTCGTTCGCAAAGTCATGGTGCTGCTGCACGAAACCGGTCAGCAAGACCGCGTCGCCCTGCAAAACTGTGTGCTCACGCCGGTCGACCCGGACCAGACCCTGATCGACGACAACCCCCTAAGCAAAATTCCCGCCCTGCGCCTGGCCGACGGCAACGTCATCCACGACAGCCGGGTGATTCTCGACTACCTGGATCACCAGCACGTCGGCAACCCGCTGATCCCTCGCGAAGGCACGGCCCGCTGGCGCCGCCTGACCCTGGCTTCACTGGCCGACGGGATCATGGATGCGGCGGTGCTGGTGCGCTACGAAGTCGTCCTTCGCGCCCCGGAAAAACACTGGGACGCGTACCTGGACGGCCAACGCGACAAGATCCGCCGTGCCCTGGCACTACTGGAAAAAGACGCCATCGCCGAGCTGACCAGCCACTTCGACGTGGCCGCGATCAGCGTGGCGTGTGCGTTGGGATACGTGGACCTGCGCCATCCGGATTTGGACTGGCGCTCAGTAAACCCGCAATTGGCGGCGTGGTATTTCGAGGTGAGTCAGCGGCCTTCGATGATTGCGACGATGCCGAAGGTTTAAAGCTTCGCTGGCTGTACTGCGATCTTTTGACCCAAAACGATCCCGCCACTCAACAATCCGGCTTGTCCGCGGTAAACCGCCGAGCCGGGTTCACCGCCGCGCCAAACTCACGCAGGGCCTTGGCGCCGATCAACAGTGGGTAGTTAAAGCTGCTGCGGTCAGTCAGGTTGACCTCGACCGTGCGTTTGACGTTACCCAGGCACAGTTCCAGATCGACCACCGGACGCTTGGTGGGCGCGGCCGCCTCTTCATCCTCGTCCTCTTCGGAACGGGTCTTGATCTTGCTGATCCGCGCGATTTTGTGTTCGTAGACCTGGTTGCTCGCGTCCTTGGTGGCAAGGCGGAAACGTACCCAGTCTTCGCCATCGCGGGTGAAAGTTTCGATGTCTTTGGCCGACAGCGACGCCGTCAGGGCGCCGGTGTCCATTTTCGCCTTGAGCACTTCACCGCCAATTTCCGGCAGGGCGATGTATTCGTAGCGCCCGTACAGGGTTGGTTCGGCAGCCATGACCGGCAGGGCCAAAAGGGAAAGCAGTGCGAGGAGCGATTTCACGTGATGGGTGTCCTTGGAAATAAGGGTGCAATGGCCAAATTCTAGACCGCAACAAACAACGATAGTTGGGCCGCTTCGCAACCCGGCGGGAGCAAGCTCCCTCGCCACGGGGTGTGCACTGCGCTGCAAGCCTACCGATAGCCAGGTGAAACATTTGTCAGCACCCGATTTGGCCTGCCGCACGAAGCTGCTTATCATGGCGCGCCCAAACGCTTTTAAGAGTTTCTTATGCGCCGCCTGCTCACCGGCTGTTTCGTTACCCTGCTGCTTTTATTGAACACTTTGGTCCTGATCGGACCTTTAATGGTGTTTGCCCTGCTCAAATTGGTCCTGTCTGGTCGCCTTCGCGATTACGCATCAAATGCGGTGATGTGGATCGCCGAAACCTGGTCGGAAATCGACAAACTGATCTTCCGCCTGTGCATCCCTACCCAATGGGACATTCGCGGCGGTGACGATTTGCGCCGTGACACTTCGTACCTGGTAATCAGCAACCATCAATCCTGGGTCGATATCCCGGCGTTGATCCAGACGCTGAACCGGCGCACGCCGTTTTTCAAATTCTTCCTCAAGAAAGAACTGATCTGGGTGCCGTTACTGGGCCTGGCCTGGTGGGCGCTGGATTACCCCTTCATGAAGCGTTACTCCAAAGCGTTCCTGGCGAAGTATCCGGAGCTGGCCGGCAAAGACCTGGAGATCACCAGACAAGCTTGCGAACTGTTCAAGCGCCAGCCGGTGACGGTGGTGAATTACCTGGAAGGCACCCGTTTTACCGCAGCTAAAAGCGCTCAGCAGCGATCACCGTTCACTCACTTGCTCAAGCCCAAGGCGGGTGGCGTGGCCTTTGTGCTGGCGGCAATGGGCGAACAGCTGGATGCGATTCTGGATGTGACGGTGGTGTATCCGCAGCCGACGATTCCGGGGTTTTGGGACTTGATCAGCGGCAACGTGGCAAGGGTCATCATCGACATCAAGACCCGCGAACTTGATCCGGCCCTGTGGCAGGGCGATTACGAAAACGATCCGCTGTTTCGGGAGAAAATCCAGAACTGGGTCAACCAGCTCTGGATCGAGAAGGACCGGCGCATCGACGCGTTGCGCGCCGGTAGCTGATCAGCTACCGATTCCGGCGCCGGTGCCCCAGATCCCGCCGAGGCTTTGCAGCAACGAGCCACCGACGCCTTGCTGACCGAGGTATTGCAGGATGACCGGGGCAAACTGGCCGATCATGCCCGTGTCCATGCCCAGGGCGCTGAAGGCGTTGTTCAGGTCGTTGGTGTCCTTCACGTTGCCCAGGGCGTTATCCAGCCCGGCAGCCTTGCCGGTGGAGCCGAGTAAACCGGCGAGCGCGCCCAGCTCACCGCCGCCCGACAACTTGTCGATCCCCGGCACGCTTTTGGCCAGTTCCGAATAGTCGGCAGAACTCAATTGATTCTTCGCCAGCCCCAGCATCGCCCCGGCGCCGCCGACGGCTTGCTGTGGTGTTACATCCAACTGGGTGAGCGCACCCAACAGGTCCGCCGTTTCGGAGGTCGGCGCGGCCTTCGTCGCTGCGTTGTCACCCTTCATCCCCGCAATGGCGTTGGCTGCATCGCCCAGGCTGAACTGTGCGAAAACCGGGCTGGCCGCCAGGGTCATCAGCGAAGTCAGTGCAAAAACGCGTGAAATCTTCATCCAGACATCCTCTTGTGCCATGAAAACGCCCGGCTCACGGGCGCAAAGCTGCCGGTTTGACCGGGGATCGGCGGGCATGTTCCGCAGGCTGCCCTCCACTTCAAAGCCGCTCGTCTGTTGTAGTGAGGGAGGTTGCTCCCTCGCCACAAGGGTTGGGGTGTACAGGCCCACAAAAACGGCGACCCTGAGGTCGCCGTTTTGTTTTACTTGGAGGCTTACGCCGCGCTGAACATCTTGTGCGGATCGATCACAAATTTCTTCGGCACGCCCGCATCAAACTCGCCATACCCCTGCGGCGCCTGATCCAGGCTGATCACCTGAACACCCACCACTTCGGCGATGTTGATGCGGTCCCACATGATCGCCTGCATCAGCTGGCGGTTGTACTTCATCACCGGGGTCTGGCCGGTGTGGAAGCTGTGGGATTTGGCCCAGCCCAGACCGAAGCGAATGCTCAGGCTGCCCATTTTCGCGGCGGCGTCGACAGCGCCCGGATCTTCGGTGACGTAGAGGCCCGGAATGCCGATTTTACCGGCAACCCGCACCACGCCCATCAGCGAGTTGAGTACGGTGGCCGGGGCTTCGTGTTTCACGCCGTCATGGCCGTGTCCACGGGCTTCGAAACCAACGGCGTCGATGGCGCAGTCCACTTCAGGCTCGCCGAGCAGTGCTGCAATTTGTTCGTGCAGCGGCGTGTCCAGGGACAGGTCGGCGATTTCGAAACCCTGGGCCTTGGCGTGGGCCAGCCGCACGGTGTTGACGTCACCAACAATCACCACTGCCGCGCCCAGCAGGCGGGCGGAAGCGGCGGCGGCGAGACCAACCGGGCCGGCGCCCGCGATGTACACGGTGCTGCCTGGGCCAACGCCCGCAGTCACGGCGCCGTGGTAGCCGGTCGGCAGAATGTCGGAGAGGCAGGTCAGGTCACGGATTTTTTCCATGGCCCGGTCGCGATCCGGCAGCTTCAGCAGGTTGAAGTCGGCGTACGGCACCATGGCGTATTCAGCCTGGCCACCGGTCCAGTCGCCCATGTCGACGTAACCGTAAGCGCCGCCCGGACGTGCCGGGTTGACGCTCAGGCACACGCCCGTGTGCATTTCCTTGCAGGAACGGCAGCGCCCGCAAGCCACGTTGAAGGGCACGGACACCAGGTCGCCGATTTGCAGATTCTCGACGTCGCTGCCCTTTTCGATCACTTCGCCGGTGATCTCATGGCCCAGCACCAGGCCGGTTTGCGCAGTGGTGCGACCGCGCACCATGTGCTGGTCGGAACCACAGATATTGGTGGAAACCACGCGCAGGATAACGGCGTGTTCAATCTTCCTGCCGCGTGGGTCCTGCATTTTCGGATAGTCGATCTTCTGTACTTCGACCTTGCCAGCGCCGAGATACACCACACCACGATTGCCAGACATGCTTTCACCTCGCTGTTGTTTTTATGGAAATGCGTTGCCCAGGCAGGCAGCGCGTTAAGTGCTCGGGTACAGATGCTGTTTCTTGTGTTGCTTGTCAGGGCCTCATCGCTGGCAAGCCAGCGCCTACAGTGATTCGGGGCGAACGCAAAATTTGTGAACGACACAAACCCCCTGTAGGAGCTGGCTTGCCAGCGATGGCGATCTAGAGAACGACTGTTCTGTTCGCGTTAAGGAACACACGGCGCTCAATGTGATACCCAACCGCCCGCGCCAAGGTCAGGCCTTCAATGTCGCGCCCCTTGGCAATCAGGTCTTCCGGATAATGACTGTGATCCACCACCTCGACGCCCTGGGCAATGATCGGACCTTCATCCAGGTCGTTGTTGATGTAGTGCGCCGTCGCGCCGACCAGTTTCACGCCCTTGTTGTAGGCCTGGTGATACGGCTTGGCGCCTTTGAAACCCGGCAGCAACGAGTGATGAATGTTGATCGCCTTGCCATCGAGCTTGCGGCACAGTTCCGGCGACAGGACCTGCATGTAACGCGCAAGGATCACCAGCTCGGCGCCGGACTCTTCGATCACCTGCAACACCTGACGCTCTTGCGACGGTTTGTCGTTCGGGTCCAGCGGGAAGTGGTAGTACGGAATCTGGTGCCAGTCTGCCAGCGGCTTGAGGTCCGGGTGGTTTGAGACCACGGCGGCGACATCCATCGACAACTGGCCGATGCGCTGGCGATAGAGCAAGTCGTTGAGGCAGTGATCAGCCTTGGAGACCATGATCACCACTTTCGGTCGATAGTGCGGCGGCGTCAGCTCGAAGACCATGCCGAAGGATTCACCACGTTCGGCCAGGCCTGCGCGAAACGACTGCTCATCGAAGCCATCGGGCTGGCGGAATTCCACTCGAATGAAGAAACGGCCCGAGAGCCGGTCATCGAACGAATGGTGTTCGGTGACGTAGCAACCCTGCTCGAACAGAAAGCGCGTCACCGCGTCCACGGTACCGAGCACGCTGGGGCAGTCGGCGGTCAAAATCCATGTGTCTGGGGCGCGGCTCATAGTGCGGTGACTCCTTTTGTTATGGACAACCGCTGTGCGGTTGATCGCCAGCAAGCCGGCTCCTACAGAATCATGCCGTTCAAGTGATCGACATCAACCCTGTAGGAGCCGGCTTGCTGGCGATAAATTCTCAAGCCTGAACGCTAAGGCCATACTCGGCAGAAGCATCCTGCAACCATAACCACCAGTAATCCGAGAAGCTGCGACGGAT
Organism: Pseudomonas sp. MYb327; assembly: GCF_040438925.1. Lineage (NCBI taxonomy): Bacteria > Pseudomonadati > Pseudomonadota > Gammaproteobacteria > Pseudomonadales > Pseudomonadaceae > Pseudomonas > Pseudomonas sp. MYb327. The sequence goes on along the minus strand of NZ_CP159258.1, from coordinate 5,646,559 downwards.
CAGCAGTTCCCAGGTGTCTTCGGCGGTGTGGCGGATCACCAGTTGCGACTTGGCGAACACCGTGCCGACGGCCTTGCCTACCGGGAAGTTGTTCGGGTGCACGTCGTAGCTGGTGGACTTCATCAGCACCTGGCGCACGCTCGGGCCGCTCAGTTCGAGAATCTGCTGGCCGCCACTGACGTTGACGATCTGGATGTGCAGGTCGCCCAGCGCTTCACGCAGTTTTTTCTCGGCGGCGAATTCTTCGCCGGTCGGCACGATCAGCAGCCATTCGTCCGGCCCCATCCATTGCAGGCTGGTTTCGCCTTTGACGATAACGGTCAGCGCGCCCGGCAATTCAATGCCCAGGGCTTTGTGCACGCCAGCGGCGAACGCGGCATCGTGGCCATCGCCACGAATGGTCAGGTGGCCGAGGAGTTTCTTTTCACGCACGGTCACACCGGCGTTCTTGCGACCCTTGCCCACCAGGCTGGCGAGGTCGGCGTGATGCAGCGACGACTCGGCCTTGGACCCGGTGGTTGGGCGTTGTTGGTAAACATTGGCTGCGGTCATAAAGCACCTTTCCTGAATTCTGTTGTGAGGCTTGTGGTGACTGATCTGATGCCATCGCTGGCAAGCCAGCTCCTTCAGACCGCGTTCACCTCAATCCCGTAGGAGCCGGCTTGCCGGCGATCCCAGGCAACGCGGTGTATCGGATACACCGCGCCACATCCGGCAATCACACGTTCTGCCGTTCGCCTTTCGGATCGAAGAACACCGAAGAAACGATTTCAGCCTCGATCACGCTGCCGTCCGCCAGTGGCGCAAACACACGCTCGCCCATGCGATTCAGGCCGCCCTTGACCACGCCCATGGCAAACGAATAGCCGAGGGAGTTGTGCGCGTAGCTGGAGGTCACGTGGCCGACCATGGTCATCGGGATGGCCTGCTTGGTGTTGAACACCAGTTGCGCACCTTCCGGCAGCCATTTGTTCGGATCGATCGGCTTCAGGCCGACCAGTTGCTTACGCTGATCACGCACGCAGTCTTCACGGTTCATGCCGCGCTGGCCGATCCACGAGAACGGTTTAGTGCGACCAACGCACCACCCCATGTTCAGGTCGTCCGGGGTCATCGAGCCGTCGGTGTCCTGGCCGACGATGATGAAGCCCTTCTCGGCCCGCAGTACGTGCATGGTTTCCGTGCCGTACGGCGTCAGGTTGTATTTCTTGCCGGCGTCGACGATTTTTTCCAGCACGCCCATGGCGTAGTCGGCTTGCACGTTGACTTCGTACGACAGTTCACCGGTAAACGAAATCCGGAACACCCGCGCCGGCACGCCACCGACCAGACCTTCTTTCCAGGTCATGAACGGGAAGGCTTCGTTGCTCAAATCGATGTCGGTGACCTCGCTGAGCAGCTTGCGGCTGTTCGGCCCGGACAGGGTCATGGTCGCCCAGTGATCCGTCACGGACGTGAAGTACACCTTCAGGTCTGGCCATTCGGTCTGCTGGTAGATTTCCAGCCATTGCAGCACGCGTGCAGCGCCGCCGGTGGTGGTGGTCATGACGAAATGGTTGTCGGCCAGGCAAGCGGTTACGCCGTCGTCGAACACCATGCCGTCTTCTTTGCACATCAGGCCGTAACGCGCCTTGCCCACGTCGAGCTTGGTCCAGGCGTTGGTGTAGATGCGGTTGAGGAACTCACGCGCATCCGGGCCCTGGATGTCGATCTTGCCCAGGGTCGAAGCGTCCAGCAGGCCGACGCTGTCGCGCACGGCTTTGCATTCGCGTTTGACCGCGGTGTGCATGTCTTCGCCGGATTTCGGGAAGTACCAGGGACGCTTCCACTGACCGACGTCTTCAAACTCGGCGCCATTTTTCAGGTGCCAGTGATGCAGCGCAGTGAAACGCACCGGCTCGAAAATGTGCCCACAGTGACGACCGGCCACGGCGCCGAAAGTCACCGGCGTGTAGTTCGGGCGGAACATGGTGGTGCCCATTTGCGGGATGGTCACGTTCAGCGAACGGGCGGCAATGGCCAGGCCGTTGACGTTACCGAGCTTGCCCTGATCGGTGCCAAAGCCCAGTGCGGTGTAGCGCTTGACGTGCTCGACCGACTCGAAACCCTCGCGGGTCGCCAGCTCGATGCCGGCTGCGGTGACGTCGTTTTGCAGATCGACGAATTGCTTCGGGGCACGCGCGGTGACTTTTTCGTAGGGCACTTGAAACAATGCCAGCGTCGGCTCTTCCAGACGCGCCAGGGCTTTCGGCAGAGTCGCTTCGACCGGACCGAAACCGGCTTCGCTGGCCGCGCGCACGCCGCCTTCAAAGCCATCGGCCAGGGAATCGCCGAGGCCGTAGACGCCGTTGATGCCACCCACGCACACGCGTTTTTGCGGTGCTTCGCCCGGTACGAAACCGAGGATGTCTTCACGCCAGACCGGCTTGCCGCCCAAGTGCGAAGCCAGGTGAACCACCGGGCTGTAACCGCCGGAACTGGCGACCAAGTCGCATTCGAGCCATTCGCCCGGGCTGGTGACTTTGTGTCCTTTGACATCGATCGCGGCCACGCGGGCAGCGGTCACGTGCTTGCTGCCACGGGCCTCGATCACGGCGCTGCCGGTGAGGATACGGATGCCTTTGGCGCGTGCTTCTTCCACCAGCGCACCACGCGGGTTGCTGCGGGCGTCGGCGATGGCGACGACTTGCAGGCTGGCGTCGAGCCAATCCAGCGCCACGCGGTAGGCGTGGTCGTTGTTGGTCGACAGCACCAGTTTCTTGCCCGGCGCCACGCCGTAACGGCGCACGTAAGTGGAGACAGCGCCAGCGAGCATGTTGCCCGGCACGTCGTTGTTGCCGTAGACCAGCGGACGCTCGTGAGCACCGGTCGCAAGTACGACACGCTTGGCGCGAACCCGATGGATGCGCTGACGCACCTGGCCAATCGGTGCGCGGTCGCCGAGGTGATCGGTGAGACGCTCGTGAATGGTCAGGAAGTTGTGGTCGTGGTAACCGTTGACCGTGGCCCGAGGCAACAGCAGCACGTCCGGGGTGTTTTTCAGTTCGGCGATGACGCTGGCGACCCATTCCACGGCAGGCTTGCCGTCGAGGCTTTCGCGGGAGTCGAGCAAGCTGCCGCCAAACTCTTCCTGTTCGTCCGCGAGGATCACACGGGCACCGCTGCGCGCAGCGGCCAGTGCAGCGGCCAGGCCCGCAGGGCCGGCGCCGACGATCAGCACGTCGCAGTGCTGGTTCATGTAGTCGTAGGTGTCGGGATCGTTCTCGGTTGGCGAGCGGCCCAGACCGGCAGCCTTGCGGATGTACTTCTCGTAAGTCATCCAGAACGATTGCGGGTACATGAAGGTTTTGTAGTAGAAACCCGGTGGCATCAGCTTGCCGCCGACCTTGCCGAGAATCCCCATCATGTCGTTGTTAACGCTCGGCCAACCGTTGGTGCTGGTGGCGACCAGACCTTGATACAGCGCTTGTTGCGTGGCGCGTACGTTCGGGATTTGCGTGGCTTCGGTGGCGCCGATTTGCAGCACCGCGTTCGGCTCTTCGGCACCGGCGGCGAAGATGCCGCGCGGGCGGGAATACTTGAAGCTGCGACCGATGATGTCGACGCCGTTGGCCAGCAGTGCAGCGGCCAGGGAGTCACCTTCAAAGCCTTTGTAGCTCTGGCCGTTGAAGGTGAAGCTCAACACTTTGTTGCGGTCGATCCGTCCGCCGTTGGACAGGCGATTGATCTGGCTCATACCTTCTCTCCCAGAGCCGTGGTGGCCGCTTTCGGGCTATCGGTCTTGTCGGTGAATTGTGGCTTGGTGCCGATCTTGTAGGTTTCGAGAATCTCGTAGGTCACGGTGTCGCGGGTGGCGTTGAAGTACTGACGGCAACCGGCGGCGTGAATCCACAGCTCATGGTGCAGACCGCGAGGATTGTCGCGGAAGAACATGTAGTCGCCCCACTCCTCGTCGGTGCAGCTGTTGGGGTCCAGTGGACGCGGGATGTGCGCCTGGCCGGATGCGTGGAATTCCTCTTCGGAGCGCAACTCGCCGCAGTGAGGACAGAAGATATGCAACATAGGAAATTTCTCCTGTTAGTGGGCGACGGCAGCAGCGCCGTGTTCGTCGATCAGCGCACCGTTGTGGAAGCGGTCGATGGAGAAAGGCGCCGCCAGCGGGTGCATTTCACCCTTGGCCAGGCTCGCGGCAAACACGTTGCCCGAGCCAGGTGTTGCCTTGAAGCCACCGGTACCCCAGCCGCAGTTGAAGAACATGTTCGGTACCGGGGTTTTCGAAATGATCGGGCAGGCATCCGGCGTGGTGTCGACGATGCCGCCCCACTGACGGTTCATGCGCACCCGCGACAGCACCGGGAACATCTCGACGATGGCCTGGATGGTGTGCTCGATCACCGGGTACGAACCACGCTGGCCGTAGCCGTTGTAGCCGTCGATACCGGCGCCGATCACCAGGTCGCCCTTGTCGGACTGGCTGATGTAACCGTGCACGGCGTTGGACATGATCACGCTGTCGATAATCGGTTTGATCGGCTCGGACACCAGCGCTTGCAGCGGGTGGGATTCGATCGGCAAGCGGAAACCAGCGAGCTTGGCCATGTGCCCGGAGTTACCGGCGGTGACGACACCCACTCGCTTGGCACCGATGAAGCCCTTGTTGGTTTCAACACCGATGCACACGCCGTTTTCCTTGCGGAAGCCGATCACTTCGGTTTGCTGGATCAGGTCCACGCCCAATGCGTCAGCGGCACGGGCAAAGCCCCAGGCCACGGCATCGTGTCGGGCCACGCCGCCGCGACGCTGGACGGTTGCGCCCATCACCGGGTAGCGGGTGTTTTTCGAGCAGTCGAGATACGGAATCTCGTCGGCCACTTGCTTGGCATCGAGCAGTTCGCCGTCGACGCCGTTGAGGCGGTTGGCGCTGACCCGACGCTCGGAATCACGGATGTCTTGCAGGGTGTGGCACAGGTTATAGACGCCGCGCTGAGAGAACATGACGTTGTAGTTCAGGTCCTGGGACAGTCCTTCCCACAATTTCATCGCGTGCTCGTACAGGTGCGCCGACTCGTCCCACAGGTAGTTGGAGCGAACGATGGTGGTGTTGCGCGCGGTGTTACCGCCGCCCAGCCAGCCTTTCTCGACCACCGCCACGTTGGTGATGCCGTGTTCCTTGGCCAGGTAGTAAGCCGTGGCGAGACCATGCCCGCCACCGCCGACGATGACCACGTCGTAGACCTTTTTAGGGGTCGGCGTGCGCCACATGCGCTGCCAGTTTTCGTGGTGGCTGAGAGAGTGTTTGAAGAGGCCGAAGCCTGAGTAGCGTTGCATAGTCATTTACTCCAAAACCGCACTCAGCGATAAACCGGGAAGTCTGCGCACAGGGCCGATACTTGCTGGGCGACATTGGCCTCGACATCGGCATCGCCGAGGTTGTCGAGGATGTCGCAGATCCAGCCCGCCAGCGTCACGCACTGGGCAACCTTGAAGCCGCGAGTGGTGACTGCCGGGGTGCCGATGCGCAGGCCGGAGGTCACGAACGGCGACTGTGGATCGTTCGGGACAGCGTTCTTGTTCACAGTAATGTGGGCGCGACCGAGTGCTGCATCCGCGTCTTTGCCGGTGAGGCCCTGACGGATCAGGCTGACCAGGAACAGGTGGTTGTCGGTACCGCCGGACACTACATCGTAGCCGCGTTTGATAAACACGCCGGCCATGGCTTGGGCGTTGTCGATCACTTGTTGTTGATACGCTTTGAAGCCTGGCTCCAGCGCTTCCTTGAAGCACACCGCCTTACCGGCGATGACGTGCATCAGCGGGCCGCCCTGGGCGCCGGGGAAAACGGCTGCGTTGAGTTTCTTCTCGATCTCTTCGTTGGACTTGGCCAGGATCAGGCCGCCACGTGGACCGCGCAGGGTCTTGTGGGTGGTGGTGGTGACCACGTCGGCGTACGGCAGCGGGTTCGGGTACAGACCGGCGGCCACCAGACCAGCCACGTGGGCCATGTCGACGAACAGCAGCGCGCCAACCTTGTCGGCGATTTGACGGAAGCGCGGGAAGTCGAGGGTCTTGGAGTAAGCCGAGAAACCGGCAACGATCATCTTCGGCTTGCATTCAACGGCCAGGCGCTCGACTTCGTCGTAGTCGATCAGGCCGGTCTTGGTGTCGATGCCGTACTGCACGGCGTTGTACAGCTTGCCCGAGGACGACACTTTGGCGCCGTGGGTCAGGTGACCGCCGTGGGCCAGGCTCATGCCGAGGATGGTGTCGCCCGGCTGGATCAACGCCAAGTATACGGCGCTGTTGGCCGAGGAACCGGAGTGCGGCTGGACGTTGGCGTAATCGGCGCCGAACAGTTGTTTGGCGCGTTCGATGGCCAGGGCCTCGACCTTGTCGACGTGCTCGCAGCCACCGTAGTAGCGCTTGCCCGGATAGCCTTCGGCGTATTTGTTGGTCAGGCCGCTGCCTTGCGCTTCCATGACGCGTTTGCTGGTGTAGTTCTCCGACGCGATCAGCTCGATGTGATCTTCCTGACGTTGCTCCTCGGCATTCATCGCCGCCAGCAGTGCATCGTCGTAACCCTGGATCTGGTCTTGCTTGCTGAACATCGCGTCTCTCCCAGCGGCGGTGGTGCGCCATTCGTCTCGGTGAGGCACGTACTTTTCGGCAGTGCCCTTTGATAGCGATGGTATGACTGGCTTGGAGTCGTCAAATGCCTACGGGCGCCACGCAAAGGTGCGTTTACGACATGGCGGGAAATGGACGCAGGGTCCCTGTAGGAGCTGGCTTGCCAGCGATGGGGGCGTCACATCTGGCATTGATACCGGCTGACCCATCGCAATCGCTGGCAAGCCAGCGCCTACAGGGCTACGCGATAGCCTGTCGTACCGCGAGCAACACCAAAAAATGCGCGGGGTACAGCGCATACGCCCAGCGGCGCATCGGAGGTGGTTTTACGTCATGGAGGTGTCGCAACAAGAACATCCCCATCCATGGTGCAATCAGGCAAGTGACGATGGCCGGAATGGCGGCGTGATTGCCCAGCCGTGCGGCGTAATACAACACTTGCCACTGATTACACGCCAGACAAACCAGCCCCGGCAAAAGCGCGATATACCACGGTCGCCGGATAACCAAAAACATCGCCAACGGCAACAACACCCCGAAGAAACCGAACATCACTTTTTGTGTGAAAAGCGCCGCCAGCAGCAAGGCGAGCGCCGCCAGCAACCGCGATTGCAGCGTCGGCTGCTGCCAGCCACGCGCCACCAACAAGCCAAGGACCAGGGTGGGCAACACGTTCAGCGTATCGTGCTCAGGAATGAACATCCGGTAAGGAATTTCACTCACCGCGCTAAACAACAGCAACCACCCCAAATAACGCCACTGCCCGCCCGTCGTCACCGTCGATGTGCGCGCCAGGTTCGCAGCCATCGCCAGGCAAAACCACGGAAACGCCAAACGCCCCGGCACATACAACAAATCGACGGAATAACCGACATATCGCAGGTGATCGAGCACCATGCTCAGCAGCGCCAGCCACTTGAGCAGATCCAGTGCACCGTCGCGCTGCTTTAAGGGCATAGTCATGTGCATAATTGCCCGGCATCCTTGTATTTTTCTGACAGTGACATCCCGTGTGCTCCCCGGACGATCTTCGGTAAAGTGCGCACCCTCATTGACCACGAGACGCTTCACCATAAGCGCCTCGACCACGGAAGCAGGCCATGACCGACAAGAGCCAACAATTCGCCAGCGACAACTACTCCGGCATTTGCCCTGAAGCCTGGGCTGCCATGGAGCAGGCCAACCATGGCCACCAGCGCGCTTACGGCGACGACGAATGGACCGCCCGCGCGTCCGACGATTTCCGCAAACTGTTCGAAACCGACTGCGAAGTGTTTTTCGCCTTCAACGGCACTGCCGCCAACTCGCTGGCCCTGTCGTCGCTGTGCCAGAGTTACCACAGCGTGATCTGCTCGGAAACCGCCCACGTCGAAACCGACGAATGCGGCGCCCCGGAATTTTTCTCCAACGGCTCCAAGCTGCTGATCGCCCGCACCGAAAACGGCAAGCTGACCCCGGACTCGATCCGCGAAGTGGCCCTCAAGCGCCAGGACATCCATTACCCGAAACCCCGCGTCGTGACCCTGACACAAGCCACTGAAGTCGGCAGCGTCTACACCCCGGACGAAATCCGCGCCATCAGCGCCACCTGCAAGGAACTGGGCCTGAACCTGCACATGGACGGCGCGCGCTTCTCCAACGCCTGCGCGTTCCTCGGCTGCACCCCGGCGGACCTGACCTGGAAGGCCGGCGTCGACGTGTTGTGCTTCGGTGGCACGAAAAACGGCATGGCCGTGGGCGAGGCGATTCTGTTCTTCAACCACAAACTGGCCGAAGACTTTGACTATCGCTGCAAACAGGCCGGGCAACTGGCCTCCAAGATGCGCTTCCTCTCCGCGCCTTGGGTCGGGATCCTGGAAAACGGCGCCTGGCTTAAATACGCCCATCACGCCAACCGCTGCGCGCAATTGCTGGCCGAATTGGTGAGCGATATTCCGGGCGTGGAGCTGATGTTCCCGGTGCAGGCCAACGGCGTGTTCCTGCAACTGTCGGAACCGGCTATTGCCGCGCTGACCGCCAAGGGCTGGCGCTTCTACACCTTCATCGGCAACGGCGGCGCACGCTTCATGTGTTCGTGGGACACCGAAGAAGAACGCGTTCGGGAATTGGCCAAAGACATTCGTGAAGTGATGTCCGCGTAATAATCAAACTTACGCAATCCCTGTAGGAGCTGGCTTGCCAGCGATGGCGGACGACCAGGCACCGCGTCGTCCGGATCGCCAGCAAGCCGGCTCCTACAGAGGCGATGTGCGCTCTTGGTCTACATTGTTTGTCGAGCCTCCGCTCACAAAACAATAAGCAGGAGCGTACGCATGTCATTGCAAGGCAAAACCCTGTTCATTACCGGCGCCAGTCGCGGGATTGGTCGTGAGATCGCGCTACGGGCTGCGCGGGACGGGGCCAATATTGTGATCGCGGCGAAAAGCGCCTCGCCGCATCCCAAGCTACCCGGCACGATTTTCAGCGTGGCCCAGGAAGTCGAGGCCGCCGGTGGCAAGGCGCTGGCCCTGCAAGTGGATGTGCGCGATGAAGACGCCGTGCATCAGGCTTTGGCCCAGGCCAACGAACACTTCGGCGGCATCGATGCGCTGATCAACAACGCCGGGGCGATCAAGTTGACCGGGGTGCAACACGTCGAACTCAAGCGCTTCGACCTCATGCACCAGATCAACACCCGCGCCGTACTGCTGTGCAGTCAGGCCGCGTTGCCCTACCTGAAGAAGTCCAACGGACACATCCTCAACCTCTCGCCGCCGCTGAATCTCGCCACCAAATGGTTCGCCCAATACAGCCCGTACACCGTGACCAAATACGGCATGAGCATGCTCACGTTGGGCATGAGCGAGGAATTCAAGAACTACGGGATCAGCGTCAATTCACTGTGGCCGCAGACGATGATTGCCACGGCGGCGATCGAGTTTCAGCTGGGGTCGCGGGAGTCGTTCAAACATGCGCGAACGCCGGCGATCATGGCCGATGCGGCGCATATCATCCTTAGCAGCGCGAATCGCAGCCTGACCGGGCGGTTGTTGATTGATGAGGAGGTTTTGCGGGAGAACGGCGTGACCGAGTTCCATCATTACCGTTTCGAGCCCGACAGCAGCGACAAGCTGATGCCCGACCTGTTTATCGACTGAAACACAGCACCTGTGGCAGCGAGCCTGCTTGCGATGAAGGAATCAGACTCAACATCAATGTTGGCTGAACCACCGCAACCGCGAGCAGGCTCGCTCCCACAGGTTGTTTGGCGTTGTTTAGAAATCGATACGCACGTCGCCCTTCGGCACGCTGCAGCACGACAGGATGTACCCTTCGGCTTCGTCTTCTTCGGTGATCCCGCCGTTGTGTTCCATCTCCACTTCGCCGCCCAGCTTCAGCACCTTACAGGTGCCGCAGATGCCCATGCCGCAGGCTTTCGGGATCAGCAGACCGGCCTTGGATGCCGCCGCGTGAACGGTCTCGCCCGGCGCCACGCGAATGCTTTTGCCGGAAGCGATGAACTCGACTTGATGCAGGTCCGCCGCATCGACTTCCGGCGCCTCGGCGGCTTGTTCGGCTTGTTCCACGGCATCGGCGCGTGCTTCTGGCGGCGTCGCACCAAACGACTCTTCGTGATAACGCTTCATGTCGAAGCCAGCGTTCTCCAGCAGGCGCTTGACCGCGTTCATGTATGGCGTCGGGCCGCAGCAGAACACTTCGCGCTCGAGGAAGTCCGGCGCCATCAGTTCCAGCATCTTGTGGTTCAGGTAACCGCGATAACCGGCCCACGGTTCGCCCAGGCCATGCTTCTCGCAAATCAGGTGCAGGCTGAAGTTGTCGATCCGCGACGCCATGTGTTCGAGTTCGCGGTGGTAAATGATGTCCTTGGGCGAACGGGCGCTGTGGATAAACACCATGTCGACGTTGCCGTTGGTGTCGTAGAACCAGCGCGCCATGGACATGACCGGCGTGATCCCGACACCACCGCTGAGGTAAAGGACCTTCGGCGCGGTGAAATCCATGGCGTTGAACAACCCGACCGGGCCGTGCACCGCCAGCTCCTGACCTTCGTGCAGGGTGTCGTGCAGCCAGTTGGAAACCCGGCCGCCCGGGACCCGCTTGATGGTCACCGAAAAGCTGTACGGCACCGACGGCGAGCTGGAAATGGTGTATGAACGCATGATCGGCTGGCCTTCGATTTCCAGCTCCAGGGTGACGAACTGCCCCGGCTTGAAAAAGAACATGATCGGCTGGTCGGCCATGAAGCAGAAGGTGCGCACATCCCAGGTTTCCTGGATGACTTTGACGCAACGGACGATGTGCCGACCATTGGCCCAGGTCTGGGTGGTTACCGGGTTCAGGAAGCTGTTGGACATGCTGATCTCCACGGCCGACTGTCGGCCTTCATGTTGGCGATTCTGCGTATAGCGCGAACCGCCCATTTACCTATCTGCGACATTCACATGCTTATCGCGACCAGCCCCCAACTACCGGGGCTTGCGCGTCGGGAACAGATTGCACCATGTCGCCCATGGATAAGGTTCTGGCCAGCGCCGGCCCCACACTCGCCTCAACAGATAACTGCTGTTTTTTGTCTTGCGTCGCACAACCGTAGCCACTTTCGCCGGCCACACAGAATGGCCTTGAGGATTAAACGATGGACGTCACTACTACCCTGAGCCTGGGCGATCCGCTGGAACCCGCACGCAAGGCCACCGCGCAGATGCTGCAAGAGCGCGAGCGCACGTTCTCGCTGCCGCAGCCGTTTTACTCGGACGAGCGCCTGTTTGATATCGACATGCAGGAAATCTTTCAGAAAGAGTGGTTGATCGCCGGAATGACCTGCGAGATCCCGACCAAGGGCAACTACCTGACGCTGCAAGTGGGCAAGAACCCGATCATCGTGATCCGTGGCGCCGAAGGCGTGGTGCATGCATTCCACAACGTCTGCCGGCACCGTGGCTCGCGCCTGTGCACCAGCGAAAAAGGCAAGGTCGCCAAACTGGTCTGCCACTACCACCAGTGGACCTACGAACTCGACGGTCGCCTGCTGTTCGCCGGCACCGAAATGGGCGCCGACTTCGACATGAAGCAGTACGGCCTCAAACCGGTGAACGTGAAGACCGCCGGCGGCTACATCTTCATCAGCCTGGCGGAGAACCCGCCGGCGATCGATGATTTCCTGTCGACGCTCAGCCATTACATGGAACCGTACGACATGGAAAACACCAAGGTGGCGATTACCACCACCTTGATGGAAAAGGCCAACTGGAAACTGGTGCTGGAAAACAACCGCGAGTGCTACCACTGCAACGCGTCGCACCCGGAACTGTTGAAAACCCTGCTGGAATGGGACGACGTCACCGACCCGCGCGCCGACCAGGCGTTCAAAGACCACGTCGCCGCCTCTGCCGCAGCCTGGGAAGCCGAGAAAATCCCTTACGCCCACGCCAGTTTCGGTCTGCGTAACCGCATCGTGCGCATGCCGCTGCTCAAGGGCACCGTGTCGATGACCCTGGACGGCAAACAGGGCTGCGCCAAGCTCATGGGCCGCATCAAGAACCCGGACCTGGGGTCGATGCGCATCCTGCACCTGCCGCACTCGTGGAACCACTGCATGGGCGACCACATCATCGTGTTCACCGTGTGGCCGATCAGCGCTCAGGAAACCATGGTCACTACCAAGTGGATCGTCCACAAGGACGCGGTCGAAGGCGTGGACTACGACGTGGAACGCATGCGCCAGGTCTGGGACGCCACCAACGACCAGGACCGCCGCCTGGCCGAAGAGAACCAGCGCGGCATCAACTCCACTGCGTACCAGCCTGGGCCTTACTCCAAGACCTATGAGTTTGGTGTGGTGAACTTTGTGGACTGGTACAGCGAGCGCCTATTGAACAACCTCGGAGCTGAGCCTGCGCCTTACCTTAAAGGCGTTCCGGTTCAAGGCTAAGGTCAAAAGCATCGCGAGCAAGCTTGCTCCTACAGGTCCGGGTCGTTCACGAAATGTGTGTACACCTCAGACCCATTGTAGGAGCAAGCTTGCTCGCGATAGCGTCGTTCCTCGCACTACATCCCCATCTAAGTCCCCCGCAGCCTTAGAGCTGTACGAAATATGACCTATTCCGTTCCGCGCTATGCCCCTCGTGCCTCCCAGCCTTCCGCAAACAAGTTATCCACACCTCCACCCACAGCTAATGGGGACAACTGTGGAAACCCTGGAAACTTTCTCGACATAAACCGAAGAAAATCCGTGACTTATCCATAACCCTGGTTTTCATCAGCACCTGATCATTTATTGATCAACCCCGTACAACTCACGATTTACGTGGCCTGCAGAGGATCGCGAACACCTTATCCACAGAAGCGCCAACAGACTTTGGGTACAACTTTAGAACCTCTGTGGAAAACCGGTGAAAGCCGCGAATTTTCTGGGTTTGCGGAGGGTTTGACGGTTAAAAACACAACTTTGATCATTTTTTAGCCAGGCGCTCGAAAGCCACGTTTTATAAGGCCTGTAGCAGTAAGCGAACATCTTATCCACAGAAGCGCCAACAGAGATTGGGGGCAACTATAGGTTTGCGAACCCTCGTATCTCCAGGAAAAAGCGTTGGAAAACCGCAACTTATGTTGGTTGTTTTTTGATCTGAGGCTTACAGGCCGCGGTCTGTATGGGTCGCAGCGAGGGGCGAACATGTTATCCACAGAAGCGCTAACAGGGATTGTGGGTAAACAGCTTGGGAAACGCGGAATTCGATCAAACCTTATTCAAGCAGGATTTTCCGGCATCGATATCCAGCTCCAACTCAAAGTCCTCGAACGCGCTCCACCCCAGCAGGATTGAAGGCACGTACCGGCCCATTACCCACGACGGCGGAATGGTGAAGCGAGGATAAAACTTGTAGGTGATCGCCGTGGTTCCACCCGGCAGACTCAAAACGCCCTTGAAGGTTTGGTAGCGCTGCTGCGCCATGTTGATCGGTGAGTTGCCTGTGACAACGTTGACTTGATCGCCCGGTGACGCGGATGTCAGGTAATCAACGTTCCCGGTATCCACAATCGCCAGCGTGGCCCTGTTATCGAGCCGTACAGCGATCGTCAGCCGTTGGTTGATGTCCATGCGGGTGTAGGCAATCGGTGAATCACATCGGGTTGCAGGCGCGGGATTGAACACCAGGGTTTTGCGGGTAATTTTCAGCCGCCCCAACTTGCTGATCAGATCGAGCCCCAGCAGGTTGTCCCGATCACTGACAAACACCAGCACATTCCGGAACTCGCTCCCTCCTATCTGGATGGAATCAAGAATCCCCAGGCGTGCGGTCAACTCTTTCTCGCCATAGAACGTGCTGTAGGCGTAGTGGGAGTCGGTCAGCAACTTGATCCCCATCAGCTTCGCCGTTTCGTAATTCACCCGGGTTTGCGGGGCGCCGGTGTCGAGGACGAAGCGCGCCGAATGACCATTGGCTGCGCTGACATCAATGAACGGAAGGACCTCTTCGGCAATGAAAAAATCAGTGGCGTAGGGATGGATGACGAGCACTTCGCGCCGCTGGATCTTTTTGACCGAGAAATCGCCAGTCTCTCTGAGTGTCGAAAGAGACTGGTCGCCGAACATTGAGAACAGCACTTTCAGCTCTTGGTTAGCCTCTATGGCCCGGGCGTGCTTACGCTTGATTGCAAGAAAGTAATCGGGCAACTGATTGGCGGCTTTGTCCTCGAACATGCGGGCAATGACGGACACTGAACAATTAAGGTTTTTCTCGGCATCCAAAACCCTGTCGCAGCGCTGACGCATTTGCCCCAGGGAAGCATTCACCCCTTGCTCCGAGACCAGCCACTGATCGAAGTTCGGATCAATGTCCGGGCGCAGCTCAGACTTGCTCGAGCGAGGTGCGGCCAGCATTCCCGTCGATGCGAGCAACGTCCCGACAAGAAGCAGTAGCGACAGCTTTAAAGGCTTCATAGCCTGCCCATTCATAAAAACCAGGTTTTATGATCAAGCGCTGAAACCAGGAATACCGGATGCTGCACCCTCAACAGCGCACAGTAAAAATGTAGCAGCCAAGGGCATGTCGCGAGAGGTGATCAGGCCCTAAGGCCGATACATCAAATAGGCTTCCCCCGTGACCCGAATCATCGGATGCGGCGTGATCTGACAGGTATCCACAATACGGAAGCCGTGGCGCTCATAGAAACGCCGGGCGCCGGTGTTGGCGGCGTAGTCGATCAGGCTCAGGCCATTGAGCCCGAGCTGATTGGCACGGTCATAGCCGTAAGCAAGGAACACCTTGCCCAGCCCCTGATTGCGCCAATCCTCATGCAGCGCCAGGCTGGAAATGTAGAGGGTGTCGGGGATTTCCATGGTGGCGTAGGGCGCCAGCACCGGATCAGTCACCGGTGCAGCGAATGGATCATGACGCATAACATAGCTGTGCATCATGCCGACGACCTGCCCATGCGACTCGGCAATCAGGCAGTTTTGCCAGGAGAAATCCACACCGTCACGGGCGTAACGCAGAGCCCCGACGTCCAACAGATCCTGGCCGGGTTCAGCTATCTGGCTCCAGATGTAATCCGAAGCGCCCTCTGATGAAATCTGGAACAAGCGCGCAATCTCTCGCGCATCCGCGCGTACCGCAGAACGAAATTCAACTGCCATTGTTTTTCCCCCTGTGGGAACGAGCCTGCTCACGATGGCGGTGTATCAGCCTCGTATATATCGACTGACACACCGTCATCGCGAGCAGGCAAGCTCCCACATTTAGATTTGTGCGGATGAGCGTTTAGCGGACCACGCCTTCTTCGATGAGCAACTTGAGGATGGCTTCGGCCCCCGCCTGCGCCGTCACGCCCTTGAGCACTTGCCCACCGCCACCGCTGGCCTTCGCTGTTGCGGCTTTCATGCGGTCGGCGCCGCTCTTGGCCTTGATCACTTTCAGGCGTTTAGGCCGTGGCTTGGCCGGTTGCAGCGTGGCGACCGCCAGCAGTTCATCGTCGACGATTTCCACTTCATCGGCCTGCAACACCCCGCGCCGGGCCGGGCCGTAGGCGCTCTGTCGCGGCTTGGGCGCTGCGTTATCCACAGTCGCCAGGAACGGCAAACGAACCTTCAAGCGACGACGCTGACCACGAGGCAACGCTTGCAGTACCAGCGCAGAACCGCCATCGATGGATTCGACCTGCGCCAGCCCCACCACCAGCGGCCAACCGAGGCCCTCGGCGAGCAGGAACGGCAACATGCCCGAGCCTTCGCCGGTTTCCGCCTGGCTGCCAGTCAGCACCACCTGCGCCCCGGCGTCGCGCAAATAAGCAGTGAGCGCCGGTAGCGCATCGGCGCCCTGCGGTTGTTCCAGCACGTGCAACTGCTCAAGCCCCATGCCCAGATAAGCGCGCAACGCAGGCTCGGCGACATCGCCGGCATGCAGCACCTGCAAGTTATCCCCAGCCAGTTGCAGACCCAGTTCCACTGCCCGCGCATCCTGTTCCGCGCGACGAGGCCGGCCGGAGGTCGGGTGGGCGCCGATGGACACCAGGCTGATGATTTTCGTGCTCATAACCCTTTCCTTCCCTTAAGCCGCATCACGCTTGGCGTCGTTGCGGTAAGCCGCCACCGCATCGATCAAGGCTTGAAGAACCTCGGCGCTTTCGCCAATCACCGACAGGTCGGCCCGTTTGATCATGTCGCAGCCAGGATCAAGGTTGATCGCCACCACCTTGTCGCAGGCACCGATGCCTTGCAGGTGCTGGATCGCCCCGGAAATCCCCACCGCAACATAGACCCGTGCGGTGACCCAGGTGCCGGACGCGCCGACCTGACGGTCGCGGGCCATGAAGCCATCGTCCACTGCCACACGGGACGCGCCTTCGGTGGCGCCCAACGCTGCAGCGGTCTGGTGGAACAAATCCCAATCCTTGACCCCGTTGCCGCCGGAAAAAATGAACTCGGCTTCGGCCATCGGAATCGCCGCCGGGTCCACCGCCACCGCGCCCAGATCTTCGATGCGCGACAAACTGCGCGCGACGGTTGTGGATAACTCCACGGGCAAGGCTTCGTGTCGGGTTTCGCTGACTGGTTCGGCACATTCGACGGCGGCCAGAATCAAGCGTGCAACCGGACGTGCAAGGTCTTGCAAACCGGCACCCGCACGGCCGATGCATTCCTGATCCTTGACCTGCCAGACCCGCGTTGCCGGGCGCTCGCCCAGCGCTGCGGCAAAGCGTCGACCGAGTTCGCCGCCACCGGTGCGGCTGTCCGGCAGCAACCAATGACGCGGACTGAACTGGTTATCCACAGCCCGCAGGCCCTGTACCCGTTGTTCCGGTGCATAACCACTGAACTCGTCGCCTTCCAGCACCAGCAAGCGGTCGACACCAGCGGTCGCGAAGGCGCTCTCTTTGTGTTCACCGAAGACCACGGCCAACACCGCTCCGTCGTTGCCGGCCAATTGATGAGCCAGGCCCAACAGGTCGCGATCGTGGCTGCTCAAGCGGCCACCGACCATGTCCGGAACGACGCTGATGTAGAAGGCCGGTGTAGGCACTTGATGCAGCGGCAATTGCACTTCAACGGCGGCCGAGCGTTTGGTCGCCCCACCCTGTTGAGCGCCACTGCGGTCAATGCGCTTGATGCCGTCGGGACCGATAAAACCAATCCCATGGGGGTTCTTGCGGATGACGCCATTCGGTCCCATCCAGCTGTGCTGCGCCGGTTGCATGGCCGCGTGCAGCGGATGCAGACGGTTGCGGGCGATCCATTCGGCGCGCGGGTCGCGGCGGATAATGTCGCTCATCAGTGCACCTCCGCAGGTTCACGTTTGACCGGGGTGGTCGACTTCGGCGCTTCGTCTTCAAGCAGCGCGTCGGCCACCAGTTCGGCGATGTCCTTGATCAGCGGCCGTGGTTCGACCACGCCTTCGAGCATCGCCGTGCACTGTGGACAACCCACGGCCACCAGTTCGGCGCCGGTCTCGCGAATGTCTTCCATGCGCATGTCGGGGATCCGTTGCTTGCCGGGAATGTCGGTGATCGGCGCACCGCCACCACCACCGCAGCAGCGCGAGCGGAAACCGGAGCGTTGCATCTCTTTCACTTCGATCCCGAGGGCGCGCAGCACTTCGCGCGGCGCTTCGTACTCGCCGTTGTAGCGGCCGAGGTAGCACGGGTCGTGATAGGTCACGCTGTTGCCTTTGTGCTGGCCGAGATTCAGCGCGCCGGCACCGATGATTTCCGCCATGTAGGTACTGTGGTGCTGCACCAGGTAGTTGCCATCGAAGGCGCCGTACTCGTTTTTCAGCACGTGGAAGCTGTGAGGATCGCAGGTGACGATGCGGTTGAAACTGTATTTGGCCAGGGTCTGGATATTGCGCTTGGCCAGTAGCTGGAAGGTCGCTTCATCGCCCAGGCGTCGAGCCACGTCGCCGCTGTCGCGCTCTTCCAGACCCAGTACCGCGAAGTCGACCTTGGCCGCTTTCAGCACTTTGACGAAAGCCCGCAGGGTGCGCTGGTTGCGCATGTCAAAAGCGCCGTCGCCGACCCAGAACAGCACGTCGACGGATTTCATCTCGCTCATCAGATTGAGGTTCAGGTCCGCCGCCCAGTTCATCCGCCCGCCCGGAGCGAAGCCGCCCGGGTTGTCGGTGGCGATCAGGTTTTCCAGGACTTCCGCGCCCTTGTTCGGTGTGGCGCCCTTTTCCAGCGTGAGATGGCGACGCATGTCGACGATGGCATCGACGTGCTCGATCATCATCGGGCATTCCTCGACGCAGGCGCGGCAGGTGGTGCACGACCACAGGGTTTCGGCATCCACCAGACCGTTGACGATCGGCTGATGCGGATTGCCTGCGTGCTCGCCGATTGGCTTGCCAGGATAAGGGCTGCCGGCGAACTTGGCATCGGTGCCACCGGCGAGACCGACCACCATGTCCTGAATCAGTTTTTTCGGGTTCAGCGGTTGGCCGGCGGCGAAGGCTGGGCACGCGGCTTCGCACTTGCCGCACTGCACGCAGGCGTCAAAGCCGAGCAGTTGGTTCCAGGTAAAATCCTTGGGTTTTTCCACGCCCAGTGGTGCGCTCGGGTCGTTCAGGTCCAGCGGTTTCAAACCGGTGGAACGACCACCGCCAAAGCGCTCGGCGCGACGGTGCCAGGCCAGGTGCAAGGCACCGGCGAAGGCGTGTTTCATCGGCCCGCCCCAGGTCATACCGAGGAACAACTCGGACACACCCCACAGCACGCCAATGCCGAGGATCGCCGCAACCAGCCAGCCACCGAAGTTTTCCGGAAGAATGCCCGCTACCGGCAGGGTCACGATGAAGAACGAAGCCGAGAACGCCAACAGGCTTTTCGGCAGGCGCATCCACGGGCCTTTGGACAAACGGCTCGGTGGGTTGCGCCGACGCAGATAAACGAAGACCGCACCGACGAACATCACCGCCGACATCAACAACAGTGCGTAACCGAGGATGCGGTTATGCAGGCCGAAACCGTGCACCAGAATCGCCAGCACAATCGACGCCACCGCACCACCCGCCGTGGCGACGTGGGTGTTGGCGATGTATTTGTCCCGCGCGACGACGTGGTGCAAGTCGACCATGTAGCGCTTGGGCATGGCGAACAGGCCGCCGATCAAGTCGACCTTCGAGGCCCGGCCCCGGCGCCACATGGCCACCCGCCGCAACGCGCCGAGAACCGCAAGGCCCAGGGCAGCGAACAACAGGATTGGAAGAAGGGTGTTCAACATAGGTGTTGCTCCCACAAACCACGGAGTCATGCATCGGTCTTGTAGGAGCCGGCTTGCTGGCGATTCAGACGACGCGGTGAATCAGTCAGACCGCGTTATCGTTCATCGCCAGCAAGCCGGCTCCTACAGGTGGCAGGCTTAGAAATCCTTGCACAACCGCAACGCGTCGTAGATCGCCGCGTGCACGTTGCGCTGGGCCACGCAGTCACCGATGCGGAACAGCAAATAGCCGTCACCGCTCTGTTCCAGGCAAGGTTGCGGCTTGATCGCGAACAAGGCTTCGACGTCGATCTGGCCTTTGTTGCGCGAGCCTTCCTTCATTGCGTAGTAGATTTCTTCGTCCGGGCGCACGCCGTTTTCGATGACCACCTGGTCCACCACCCGCTCCTCTTTGGCGCCGGTGTATTCGTTTTCCAGTACCGCGACGAGCTTGTCGCCTTCGCGGTAGACCTTCTCCAGCATCATGTCGCCGGTCATGATCACTTCTTTGGGGTACATGCTGCGGTAGTAAGTCGGGAACGACGTACCACCGATGGCCACGCCCGGCTTGATGTCGTCGGTGACGATCTCGACCTGGCTGCCCTTGTCGGCGATGAAGTCGGCGGTCGACATGCCGGTGAATTCGCAAATGGTGTCGTAGACCAGCACGTTCTTGCCCGGCGCCACTTTGCCGTCGAGGATGTCCCAACTGCTGACCACCAGGCCTTCAGCCGCGCCCCAGTGCTCGTTCTGCTCGATGAACGGATGACCGCCGACGGCCAGCACCACCACGTCTGGACGCAGGTCCATGATGGTCGGCGCATCCGCCGCGGTGCCCAGGCGCAGATCGACTTTCAAGCGCGCCAGTTCCAGCTGATACCAGCGGGTGATACCGGCGATCTGGTCCCGCTGCGGTGCTCTCGAGGCCGTGGTGATTTGCCCGCCGATGAATTCTTTCTTTTCGAACAGCGTCACGTCGTGGCCACGTTCGGCAGCCACTCGAGCCGCTTCCATCCCCGCAGGACCTGCACCGACCACCACGACTTTACGTTTCACGCCGGTGGTTTTCTCGATGATGTGCGGCAGGCCCATGTATTCACGGGACGTCGCGGCGTTCTGGATGCACAGCACGTCCAGGCCTTGGTACTGACGGTCAATGCAGTAGTTGGCACCGACGCACTGCTTGATCTGGTCGATGTGGCCCATCTTGATCTTGGCGATCAGGTGCGGGTCGGCGATGTGCGCGCGGGTCATGCCGACCATGTCGACGTAACCGCCCTCCAGAATGCGCGTGGCCTGGTTCGGGTCCTTGATGTTCTGCGCGTGCAGCACCGGAACCTTGACCACTTCCTTGATGCCGGCCGCCAGGTGCAGGAACGGCTCCGGCGGGTAGCTCATGTTCGGAATCACGTTGGCCAGGGTGTTGTGGGTGTCACAACCCGAGCCGACGACGCCGAGGAAATCGAGCATGCCGGTGTCGTCGTAGTACTTGGCGATCTGCTTCATGTCTTCGTGGGACAGACCATCCGGGTGGAACTCGTCACCGCAGATGCGCATTCCCACGCAGAAGTCGTCACCGACCTCGGCGCGCACGGCTTTCAAGACTTCCAGGCCGAATTTCATACGGCCTTCAAAGGTGCCGCCCCATTCGTCGGTACGCTTGTTGACGCGCGGGCTCCAGAACTGGTCGATCATGTGCTGGTGCACCGCCGACAATTCCACGCCGTCCAGGCCACCGGCCTTGGCGCGACGTGCAGCCTGTGCGTAGTTACCAATCACCCGCCAGATTTCTTCCGGCTCGATGGTCTTGCAGGTGGCACGGTGCACCGGCTCGCGCACGCCCGATGGCGACATCAGGGTTGGCCAGTTGAAGCCGTCCCAACGCGAGCGACGGCCCATGTGGGTAATCTGGATCATGATCTTGGCGCCGTGCTTGTGCATGGCGTCGGCCAGATTCTGGAAATGCGGAATGATGCGGTCGGTGGACAGGTTCACCGAGCTCCACCATTCCTGCGGGCTGTCGATGGCTACCACGGACGAGCCGCCGCAGATCGCCAGGCCGATCCCGCCCTTGGCCTTCTCTTCGTAATACTTGACGTACCGGTCGGTGGTCATGCCGCCGTCGGTCGCGTAGACCTCGGCGTGCGCGGTGCTGAGCACACGGTTGCGGATGGTCAGTTTGCCGATCTGGATCGGCTGGAACATTGCTTCGAAAGCCATGGCGGGTTCCTCGACTTACAACGGCTTGACGATGAACAAGCCGTCTTCGTGGCCCTCTTCGGAGCCACCGTAGACTTGCTCGGCCACGGTGCGAATCTGGCTGCCGCGGGCGGCGAGGATCTGGTCCATCGCGCCGGCAAACCAGCCGGTGAACATGTAGTCGACCTTGCGCCCGACCTTGCCGTACACGTAGACGAAAGCGGAGTGTTCGAGCTTGACGCTGGCGGTGCCTTTGTCGAGGTCAATGTCCTGGATCTTGAACAGGCCCCAGCCGCGTTGCGACAGACGCTTCATGTAGTGCTCGAACACCGCGACGCCTTCCAGGCCGTGGCATTCAGCCTCTTTTTCGCACCAATGCCAGGCGGATTTGTAGCCGGCCTTGTAGAGGATTTCGGCGTAGGCGTCAGCGCCCAGCACTTCCTCGATGCCCATGTGGTTGTTAACGAAGAAATGGCGCGGCACATACAGCATCGGCAGGGCGTCGGAGGTCCAGACACCGGTCTCGCTGTCGACTTCGATAGGCAATTGTGGGGCGATCTTGGCCATGGAAACTTAACTCCAGAAAATTCGTTGTGTTGCCTGCGGCACGGACGGCCGCAGGAAAGGAATCAGAAGTGCGGCGGCTTATTCGCCCCAGACATCTTTCAAGACGTTCACCCAGTTTTCGCCCATGATCTTGCGCACCACGCGCTCGGAATGACCGCGCTTGAGCAGGGTTTCGGTGAGGTTCGGGAACTCGCCGACGGTGCGGATGCCCAGCGGGTTGATGATCTTGCCGAAGCTGGTCAGGCGGCGGGCGTAGCCCTTGTCGTGGGTCAGGTATTCGAAGAAGTCCTGGCCATGGCCCTGGGTGAAGTCAGTGCCGATGCCGATGGCGTCTTCGCCGACGATGTTCATGGTGTATTCGATGGCTTCGGCATAGTCGTCGATGGTCGAATCGATGCCCTTGGCCAGGAACGGCGCGAACATGGTCACGCCGACGAAGCCGCCGTGGTCGGCGATGAACTTCAGTTCTTCATCGGACTTGTTGCGCGGGTGGATTTTCAGGCCCGACGGCAGGCAGTGGGAGTAGCACACCGGTTTCTTCGATTCGAGGATGACTTCCTCGGAAGTCTTGGAGCCGACGTGGGACAGGTCGCACATCACGCCAACGCGGTTCATTTCGGCAACGATTTCACGACCGAAGCCCGACAGGCCGCCATCACGCTCGTAGCAACCGGTGCCCACGAGGTTCTGGGTGTTGTAGCACATCTGCACGATACCGACGCCGAGCTGCTTGAACACCTCGACATAGCCGATCTGGTCTTCAAACGCGTGGGCATTCTGGAAGCCGAAAAGGATGCCGGTCTTGCCCTGCTCCTTGGCCTTGCGGATGTCGGCAGTGGTACGCACCGGAATCACCAGGTCGCTGTTCTCGCGAATCAGTTTCTGGCTGGCGGCGATGTTATTGACGGTGGCCTGGAAGCCCTCCCACACCGACACGGTGCAGTTGGCCGCGGTCAGACCGCCCTTGCGCATGTCTTCGAACAGCTCACGGTTCCACTTGGCAATAATCAGCCCGTCGATAACGATGCTGTCGGCGTGCAATTCGGCTGGGCTCATCAGGCTGTCCCCTTATTAGCGATTCATGCGCCGAATCGTCTGCCGGCGCTTTGGGGCCAGCATATGCCTGAGGACCGGGGCGACCCGGTGCAAAAACGACAGGGGGTTTGCCGAAAGCGTCAATCTGCGACAAAGGGTCGTCGCCGGGCGTAATCAGTGCCCTGTTCAAGCCCTCGCGCTTGGGCCAGAATTCGCCGCATTACTAAATTTGGGGCGATGTAATGAAATCGATCTTCCTGGCTTTGGCACTGATAGCGACTGGCGTACACGCGGCTGAAGAAGCCGACGACAACCCCTGCGACAAAGTCGAAAACGACATCCAGACCCTGGAATGCTCGGCCTTCAGCAAAACCACCGCCGAAGACCTGCTGAGCGAAAACTACAAAAGTCTGAATGAGCGCATGCAGTCGCTCTACGGCAAGAACCCGTCGCAACTGACCGACATCACCGCCAAAATCAAAGCCGCCCAACAACAATGGCTGAAAACCCGCGACGCCGACTGCGCCGTCGAAGCCTTCCCGACCACGTCGGGCAGCAAGGCGTTCACGATTGCGCAGAATGATTGCGTGGCAAGGATGAGTGACGAGCGGTCGGAGTTTTTGGAGTCGATTGGGCAGGAGTAACGTCACCGCCAGTCAACTTGAGCTGTAAGCTGCACGCCATCAGCCAGAAAAGGGATTCAACATGAAAGTCTGCGGCATCGAAATCAAAGGCAGCGAAGCGATCATCGCCGTGGCCGACCTCGAAGGCTCGGCTTTGAGCCATGTCGCACTCGCCACCAAGAAAATCGCCCTGGACGATGACGACGAAGCCGCCAACGTCAAAGTCTTTGCGGCTCAGGTTGCTTCGTTTGTGCGCGAGAATTCGGTTGATCGGATCGCGATCAAGAAGCGCAGCAAGAAAGGTGAGTTCGCCGGCGGGCCGACGACGTTCAAGATCGAGGGTATTTTCCAGTTGCTGGAGAATTGTGAGGTGACGCTGTTGTCGCCACAGACGATCAATGCGCAAGCCAAGAAGCACGGTTTTGAGCCGCCTGCGACGCTGAACAAGTATCAGCATGAGGCGTACAAGGCGGCGTGTTCGGCGTTGATGAAGAAGTAACCGCATCACACTCTGTAGGAGCCGGCTTGCTGGCGATAGCGGTGTATCAGTCAATCAGGATGCTGACGGATATACCGCTATCGCTGGCAAGCCAGCTCCTACAAGGGCCTCAATTGTTCATGCTTTTGCGGTGCGCCGGTCTTCCCGAGGGCACCGCTCATATTTCGCCCGATAACTGCGGGTGAAATACGACGGCGATTCAAACCCGCAGGCAATGCTCACTTCCAGCACGCTCATGTCGGTCTGTCGCAGCAACTGCCGCGCTTTTTCCAGCCTTAATTGCAGATAGAAATTACTCGGTGTGTCATTCAAATGCAGGCGAAACAGCCGTTCGAGCTGACGCCGTGTCACCTTGATCGATTCCGCCAGTTCCAGCGTGCTCAGCGGCGGTTCGCTGTGTTGCTCCATCTCGCCGATTACTTGCACCAGTTTCTTGTTGCGGATGCCATACCGGGTGGCGACTTCCATGCGCTGGTGGTCTTTGCGCGGGCGAATTCGGCCGAGCACGAATTGTTCGCTGACCTGGATCGCCAGGTCCGGGCCGTGGGCCTGGGCGATCAGATCCAGCATTAAATCGATCGAAGCGGTTCCGCCAGCAGAAGTGATGCGCCGACGATCGATCTCGAACAACTCCTGGGTGACGCTGAGCTGCGGATAGGACTCCTTGAAGGCGTCGATGGCCTCCCAGTGCAGGGTCAGGCGATGGCCGTCGAGCAACCCCGCCTCGGCGAGAATGAAACTACCGGTGTCGATGGCGCCGAGGGTCACGCCTTCGTTGTCCAGTCGCCGCAGCCAGTGCTCCAGCGAGGGAGTGGCGAATTTCAGCGGTTCGAAACCGGCGACCACCAATAGGGTCGCGCCCTTCTTCAGCGGCTCCAGCGCCGCATCGGCGTTGACCGACATGCCGTTGCTGGCCAAAACCGCGCCACCGTCGGCGCTCAGCACATGCCAGCGATACAGCTCGCCTCGGAAACGGTTGGCGACTCGCAGCGGCTCGATGGCCGAGATAAATCCAATGGCCGAGAAACCCGGCATCAACAAGAAATAGAAATCCTGGGACATTGAGCGCACTCGGTTGACGGGCAGCGTGAGAGTGTTGATACGCCACTTGCCACAGGCATTCAAGAGCACAGGTCGCTGCAGTGCAAGTGCTGGTCGCCGCAGTGCGCTTTCATGGCTGATTTGCTGCGTAACGTGTCATCACCGGCGCACAAAGACGACCGGACCCACAATAATGAAACTGCCGAGGAACCTGAGAATGAAACGACTGATCAGCAGCTGTGTTCTTGCACTCAGTGGTACCGCTTTGCTGAGCGCCAGCGTCATGGCCGCCGAACCCGCTTCTTGCCAAAATGTGCGCATGGGCGTGGTGAACTGGACCGACGTAATCGCCACCAGCGCGATGACCCAGGTATTGCTCGATGGCCTCGGCTACAACACCAAACAAACCAGCGCCTCCCAGCAAATCATCTTCGCCGGGATCCGCGATCAGCGTCTGGACCTGTTCCTGGGTTACTGGAACCCGCTGATGACCCAGACCATCACCCCGTTCGTCGACGCCAACCAGGTCAAGGTCCTTGAAGCGCCCAGCCTGAAAGACGCCCGCGCTACCCTTGCCGTGCCGACTTACCTCGCCGACAAGGGCCTGAAAACCTTCGCCGACATCGCCAAGTTCGAAAAAGAACTGGGCGGCAAGATCTACGGCATCGAACCTGGCTCGGGCGCCAACACCCAGATCAAGGCGATGATCGCCAAGAACCAGTTCGGCCTTGGCAAGTTTCAGCTGGTTGAATCCAGCGAAGCCGGCATGCTCGCGGCGGTTGATCGCGCCGTGCGCCGCAAGGAAGCCGTGGTGTTCTTCGGCTGGGCACCGCACCCGATGAACGTCAACGTGCAAATGACTTACCTCACCGGCAGCGAAGACGCCCTTGGCCCGGATGAAGGCATGGCCACGGTGTGGACGGTCACCGCGCCGAAATACGCCGAGCAATGCCCGAACATCGGTCGCCTGCTGAGCAACCTGACATTCACCGCCGAAGACGAGAGCCGGATGATGCAGCCGCTGCTGGATCACAAGGACGCCTTCGAATCGGCGAAGCAATGGCTGAAAGATCACCCGCAAGACAAGCAGCGCTGGCTCGAAGGCGTCACCACCTTCGATGGCAAACCAGCGGCTGAAAACCTGAAACTGACCAGCAAATAAATCTCATCTGAACCACCGATTCGCAGCCCGACAGGGCTGCGGACGGGACCATTACGCCTGAAGGAAACCGCCTCATGAACCACGACGTCATCATCACCTGCGCACTCACCGGTGCTGGCGACACGACCGCCAAGAGCCCACACGTGCCGGTCACCCCGAAACAAATCGCCGCTGCCGCCGTAGAAGCCGCCAAGGCCGGTGCCACCGTGGTGCACTGCCACGTTCGCGACCCGCAAACCGGCAAGTTCAGCCGTGACGTTGCGCTGTACCGCGAGGTGATGGAGCGCATTCGTGAGGCCGACGTCGACATCATCGTCAACCTCACCGCCGGCATGGGCGGCGACCTGGAAATCGGCGCCGGCGAGAACCCGATGGAGTTCGGCCCGAACACTGACCTGGTCGGCCCGCTGACCCGTCTGGCCCACGTTGAAGAATTGCTGCCGGAAATCTGCACCCTCGATTGCGGCACCCTGAACTTCGGCGACGGTGACACCATTTACGTGTCCACTCCGGCCCAGCTGCGTGCTGGCGCCAAACGCATTCAAGAGCTGGGCGTGAAGGCCGAGCTGGAAATTTTCGACACCGGTCACCTGTGGTTCGCCAAGCAGATGATCAAGGAAGGCCTGCTCGACAACCCGCTGTTCCAGCTCTGCCTGGGCATCCCGTGGGGCGCGCCGGCGGACACCACTACCATGAAGGCCATGGTCGACAACCTGCCCGCCGATGCGGTCTGGGCCGGTTTTGGCATCGGCCGCATGCAAATGCCGATGGCCGCGCAAGCCGTGTTGCTGGGCGGCAACGTGCGCGTCGGGCTGGAAGACAATCTGTGGCTGGACAAGGGCGTGCTGGCGACCAACGGCCAATTGGTCGAACGCGCCAGCGAAATCCTCAGCCGCCTCGGCGCCCGCGTGCTGACTCCGGCTGAAGGCCGCAAAAAGATGGGCCTGACCCAGCGCGGTTAATTAGAACGCCACCCTTTGTAGGAGCCGGCTTGCTGGCGATTACGGTCGGGCATTCGAAATAAACGTCGACTGTTACACCGCAAATCGCCAGCAAGCCGGCTCCTACGGGGATCATCGATTTTTTCAGGAAGTTGCCATGACCTTCATTACCGAAATCAAAACCTTCGCTGCCCTGGGCAGCGGTGTCATCGGCAGCGGCTGGGTGTCCCGCGCCCTCGCCCACGGCCTCGACGTGGTGGCCTGGGACCCGGCGCCCGGCGCCGAAGCCGCCCTGCGCAAACGCGTCGCCAATGCCTGGGGTGCGCTGGAGAAACAAGGCCTGGCGCCTGGCGCGTCGCAAGATCGCCTGCGTTTTGTCGCGACCATCGAAGAATGCGTGCGCGACGCCGACTTCATCCAGGAAAGCGCTCCGGAACGCCTGGAGCTGAAACTGGAACTGCACAGCAAGATCAGCGCAGCGGCCAAGCCCAATGCCCTGATCGGCTCCAGCACCTCCGGCCTGCTGCCCAGCGAATTCTACGAGAGCGCCACGCACCCTGAACGCTGCGTGGTCGGGCACCCTTTCAACCCGGTGTATCTGCTGCCATTGGTGGAAGTGGTTGGCGGCAAAAACACTGCACCTGAAGCCGTGCAAGCGGCGATGAAAGTCTATGAATCCCTCGGCATGCGCCCGCTGCATGTGCGCAAGGAAGTACCGGGTTTCATCGCCGACCGTTTGCTCGAAGCGTTGTGGCGCGAGGCGCTGCACCTGGTCAACGACGGCGTGGCGACCACTGGCGAAATCGACGATGCGATCCGTTTTGGCGCCGGTCTGCGCTGGTCGTTCATGGGCACATTCCTGACCTACACTCTGGCCGGCGGCGATGCCGGCATGCGCCACTTCATGGCGCAATTCGGCCCGGCGTTGCAGTTGCCCTGGACTTATCTGCCGGCGCCGGAACTGACCGACAAGTTGATCGACGATGTCGTCGATGGCACCAGCGATCAACTTGGCAAACACAGCATTTCGGCGCTGGAGCGCTATCGTGATGACTGCCTGCTGGCGGTGCTGGAGGCGGTGAAGACCACCAAAGAGAAGCATGGGATGGCGTTTGCCGAATAAGCAACACCGCTCTCTGTAGGAGCCGGCTTGCTGGCGATCCAGGCCACGCGATGCATCAGGTGTACCGCGTTATCGTTTATCGCCAGCAAGCCGGCTCCTACAGGTTTTGATGACTTCAGGATTTGATGACATGCCCACCCTCACCACCTACCAGACAAAAATCATCACCGACTGGGTCGACTACAACGGCCACCTGCGCGACGCCTTTTACCTGCTGATCTTCAGCTACGCCACCGACGCGCTGATGGATCGCCTCGGCATGGACAGCAACAACCGCGAAGCCAGCGGCCACTCGCTGTTCACCCTGGAACTGCACCTCAATTACCTGCATGAAGTGAAACTCGACGCCGACGTTGAAGTGCGCACGCAGATCATCGGCCACGACAGCAAACGCCTGCACCTCTATCACAGCCTGCATCTGGTCGGTGACGACAAGGAGCTGGCCGGTAACGAGCAAATGCTGCTGCACGTGGATTTGGCCGGGCCGCGTTCTACTCCGTTCAGCGAAGCAACGTTGGGCAAACTGCAAGCCATTGTCGCCGAACAGTCCGACCTGCCAACCCCCGCTTACGTCGGCCGAGTGATCGCACTGCCGCCAAAAAAATAACAAGGAGATCGCCATTGAACACCGCCGCTGCTTTTGCCGACTTCCGTACTTATCCGTTGATCAGCGCGCTGACAGGCGTGCAGGCCATGGCGGATCGTGTTCTGGTGAAGTGGGCTGACAACCGCGTCAGTCCCTTCCATCATCAATGGCTGCGGGACAATTGCCCGTGCCCGCAATGCGTGTACACGGTGACCCGCGAGCAGGTACTGGAAATCGTCGACGTGCCGGAAAACCTGACACCCACCGAAACCTGTGTCGATGCTGAAGGCTGCCTGTGCGTGCAGTGGCAGGACGGCCACCTCAGCCGTTTCGATCCCGGCTGGTTGCGCGCCCACGCTTACGACGATGAATCCCGTGCCGAACGCCGCGCAGGCAAGCCGAAAGCCAGGCTCTGGCGCAGTGATTTGCAGCTTCCAGTGTTCGATTACCAAGCGCTGATAAACGACAACGACGCCTTGTTGCAATGGCTGCTGGCGGTGCGCGACGTCGGGCTGACTCAAGTCCGTGGCGTGCCGACCGAACCCGGCTCCTTGAAGTTGATCGCCCAGCGCATCTCCTTCATCCGCGAAAGCAATTTCGGCGTGCTGTTCAACGTGCAATCCAAGGCTGACGCCGACAGTAACGCCTACACCGCGTTCAACCTGCCGCTTCACAGCGATTTGCCGACTCGCGAATTACAACCCGGCCTGCAATTCCTCCATTGCCTGATCAATGACGCCGAGGGTGGCGAGAGCATTTTTGTCGACGGTTTTGCCATCGCCGAGTCGTTACGCCTGGAAGATCCCGAGTCGTTCAAAAGTCTCTGCGAGGTCCCCGTGGAATTCCGCAATAAAGACCGCCACAGCGACTACCGCTGCCTCGCGCCGATCATTGCGCTGGATGCCTTGGGGCAGGTGTCGGAAATTCGCATGGCAAACTTTTTGCGGGGTCCGTTTGATGCCTCGGTGGAGCAGATGCCCAAGCTCTATCGCGCATATCGACGGTTTATTGCGATGACTCGCGAGCCTCGGTTCAGGCTGATGCAAAGGCTCAATCCCGGCGAGCTGTGGTGCTTCGACAACCGCCGCACTTTGCATGCGCGTAACGCGTTTGACCCGGCCACCGGGGCGCGGCATTTCCAGGGGTGTTATGTCGACCGGGATGAGCTGTTGTCGCGCATTCTGGTGTTGCAACGCTAGACCGCGCCATCGTTCATCGCTGGCAAGCCAGCTCCTAAAGGCTTACGCGAACCTTGTAGGAGCTGGCTTGCCAGCGATTGCGTTTTGCAGCCAAAAAAAACCCCGATCAAGCCGTGACAAGATCGGAGCTGAGGAGGGTACTGTTGAGGAGCCGTTGCGCGAGGGTGACCAAACCTTCGTGAAGCGAGCTGGGTCCAGTGTGCCAACTCTCTTCGCCGGCAAA
This sequence comes from Pseudomonas sp. MYb327, assembly GCF_040438925.1. Taxonomy (NCBI): domain Bacteria; kingdom Pseudomonadati; phylum Pseudomonadota; class Gammaproteobacteria; order Pseudomonadales; family Pseudomonadaceae; genus Pseudomonas; species Pseudomonas sp. MYb327. Next base: position 5,616,043 of record NZ_CP159258.1, on the reverse strand, counting down.
TTGCCCGAAAACGACCTGTTCGTAGTCATTGCGGCCATTGCGACAAATCGCCCTTGCCGCCACCCTTTGCCACTACCAGAATCGAGCCACGACACCGTTCCCTGAAGAAGGATTGCGTCATGATGTACGCCGATTTGATAGACCAGGAAGACCTGTTGGGCCAACTGAAAGCGTTGGGATTTCAAGTGCCGAGCGGCGCCACGGCCGAGCAGGCTTGTGAATGTGCAGTGCGGGGTTTGAACAACGAACGAGCTATCGTGCTGCGGACCATGGTCAAGCAGATGTACACCAGCAGCGCGACGATTCTGCCGGCGGTGCGCCAGGCGATCGACAAGCAGTTGTTGCCGGCGTTGGCGGAGTTTCAGCAGAGCCGTAGCGCCTGATGGCCGAGGTGTAACAACTCTGTGGCGAGGGAGCAAGCTTCCTCGCCACAAAAGTGCCTCTGCTTTAGAGCCTTACGCTAGCAAACGTCGACTCATTGCGCGCCTGGCTCAACGCCGACAATGGCCCGGACAGCGGCGACAGCACCAGCGCTTGTGGCAGCGGCATCATCGCCACTTGCTGCGTGGTGTTGGAACCTACGCGCTCGTCACGCGGCGGAATGCCGAAGTATTCGCGGTAGCACTTGGAGAAGTGCGGCGTGGACACAAAACCACACACCGACGCCACTTCGATGATCGACATCGGCGTTTGCTTGAGCAGTTGACGCGCACGGATAAGGCGCAACTTGAGGTAGTAACGCGACGGCGAACAGTGCAGGTACTTCTGGAACAGGCGCTCGAGCTGACGACGGGAGACCGCGACATACACCGCCAGCTCGTCGAGGTCGATCGGCTCTTCAAGGTTGGCCTCCATCAGCGCGACGATTTCCTGCAACTTCGGCTGATTGGTGCCGAGCATGTGCTTGAGCGGCACGCGCTGGTGATCCTGTTCGTTACGGATGCGCTCGTAGACGAACATCTCCGAAATCGCGGCTGAAAGTTCGCGACCGTGATCGCGACTGATCAGGTGCAGCATCATGTCCAGCGGCGCCGTGCCACCAGAGCTGGTGAAGCGGTTACGGTCGAGGGTGAACAGACGAGTACTCATGGCCACACGCGGGAAAGCTTCCTGCATCGCCGCCAGACATTCCCAATGCACGCTGCAATCGAAACCGTCCAGCAGGCCGGCGCACGCCAGGGCCCAGCTGCCAGTACAGACCGCGCCTAGGCGACGGGACTGACGGGCCTGGCTTTGCAGCCAAGAAACGTGTTCGCGGGTAACAGTGCGTTGAATTCCGATACCGCCGCAGACAATCACGGTGTCCAGGGCGGGGGCTTTGTGCATGGAGGCATCGGGGGTGATTTGCAGACCGTCACTGGCCCAGACCTGACCGCCATCGACGGTGAGGGTGGTCCAGCGATACAACTCGCGACCGGACAATTGGTTGGCCATGCGCAGTGGTTCGACTGCGGAAGCCAGGGAAATCAGCGTGAAATTGTCCAGCAGCAAAAAGCCGATGGATTGAGGCGCACGGTTCTGGGGTTGGGCCCCGGAGTTGAACGACGTCATCGCGGTATCTCCTCACACAAAGCGGGTGATGGCCTCAGGCGGAGGCTCTTGTTATTGCCATCGTTCTCGCGTGAGAGACGGGCTTTGTAATGACAGAGCAATTGCCATGCCTAAATTTGAATGTGCGTTCAATAACTCCTAAAAACGACGTCGGAATGTGTCTATATAAGACGCGCAGGGAGCAGGGGTTATAAGTGCCATCAGCGGCGGCAAATGCCCTGCTCCGTTGCCTGTGAGCAAATCGGTAGCACTTGTGGGAACAGGGCTGCGAGCAACCCGGAAAGAGTGTCACCGCAGGCACAGGTGACGGATGGTCAGGGTCAGGTCGTTCCTGATATTGGGGTCAATTACTTATCTGTAAGCGACGCGCCAAAAGGTGGCGCGCCTGGGATCACGTGTTCACTTAGCGCGCAGTTTTGACTGGTCTGGCCGCTATCTGTAGGAGCCGGCTTGCTGGCGATACATTCAACGCGGTGCATCAGGAAATCCGCGTTATCGTTCATCGCCGGCAAGCCGGCTCCTACAGGGTTGTGGTGTGATCCAGATATCAGCAACACCAGAGAACCTGTGGGAGCTGGCTTGCCAGCGATTGGGGTCGACTCGGTCTCAACACTCCACAGCGCTAACGGCCAATCCACCCCGCGAAGTCTCTTTGTATTTGTCATGCATGTCGGCACCGGTATCACGCATCGTGCGAATCACCCGATCCAGCGAGATAAAGTGCTGACCATCACCGCGCAAGGCCATCTGCGCCGCATTGATCGCTTTCACCGCGGCAATCGCGTTGCGCTCGATGCACGGCACCTGCACCAACCCGCCCACCGGGTCGCAGGTCAGTCCAAGGTTATGTTCCAGACCAATTTCCGCCGCGTTGCACAATTGCTCCGGCGTGGCGCCGAGGATTTCCGCCAGCCCCGCCGCTGCCATGGCGCAGGCCGAGCCCACTTCACCCTGGCAGCCGACTTCGGCACCGGAGATCGAGGCGTTCTTCTTGCACAGGATTCCAACCGCTGCCGCACCGAGGAAGTAATCGACAACGTTGGCGTCGGTCACGTCTTCGCTGAACTTCATAAAGTAGTGCAACACCGCCGGAATGATCCCCGCCGCGCCATTGGTCGGCGCCGTGACCATGCGCCCACCGGCAGCGTTTTCTTCATTGACCGCCAGGGCGAACAGGTTGACCCACTCCATGGCGCTCAGCGTCGAGCCGATCACGTTGGGCTTGTTCAGTTCCTGCAAGCTGCGATGCAACTTGGCCGCACGTCGGCGCACGTTCAGGCCACCGGGCAGGATGCCCTCGTGCTTGAGGCCTTGCTCGACGCAATCCTGCATGGCGCGCCAGAGCGTCATCAAGCCGCTGCGAATTTCCTCTTCGCTGCGCCAGACCTTCTCGTTGGCCATCATCAAATCGGCCACGCGCAGGTTGTGCTTCTTGCACAGCTCCAGCAACTCGGCGGCGCTGGAGAAATCGTAAGGCAATACAGTGCGATCAAGGTCGACGACACCGCTTGAAGCCTGGGCTTCGTCGACGACAAAACCGCCGCCAACCGAATAGTAGGTATCGCGATACAACTCACCGTCATCGCCTTCGACAATCAAGGTCATGGCGTTGGGATGGAACGGCAGGTTTTCGTCGATCAGGCGCATGTCCCGAGTCCAGTTGAATGGCACCGACACGCGGCCGTCGAGCAACAGGGTGTCGGTTTCACGCAGGGTGGCGATGCGGATGCCGATTTGCGATGGATCGATCGCATCCGGCCACTCGCCCATTAGCCCCATGATCACCGCGTTGTCGCTGCCGTGGCCGATGCCGGTGGCGGACAACGAACCAAACAGCTGCACTTCGACACGCCGAACCTGATCAAGCAGCCCCCGCTCACGCAAACCCTGCACGAACAGCGCCGCCGCCCGCATAGGCCCCACGGTGTGCGAACTGGAAGGGCCGATACCGATTTTGAACAGGTCGAAAACACTGATAGCCATTGCTGCGTAACTCCTGGATGTGCCAACGCCAGGCGCAAAAGCGCCCGGTGACGGAGCTGCTACGCTCAAGCTGCAATCCGTCGGGATGGCCGCATCATCAGGCTTTTATCCCGTCGTTCGACGTCTCACACCGACGCACTCATGTCCACGAACGCCGCGTGTCTTTCACGTCGTGTTTGCGCCGTTTTCTTGCGGCTCAGACGGACAAAAGAGGCTGAAAAAAGCTGTAAACGACGTCACCGACACTGGATGCGACCATCCCTGTACTGGTTACGACGCACCCTGTAGGCGTCAGATTTTCACTGGTACATGATCGTATCGACTCGATTGCAAGGCGCCGTGGTAGAGCTGTCTCCAAAACGCCATCCAACCGCAACCTATAAGTGCGGTGGTTCCAGTCGGAAACACTGCCAAAAAAAACACCAAGGAGTCCATCCATGAAAGGTTCCCCGTCGTTGTTGTTGGCCGCCCTGCTTAGTCTGCCGGTTCTGGCGCAAGCCGCCGATCCGGCCCAATGCAACACCGTAAACTTCTCCGATGTCGGCTGGACCGACATTACCGCGACAACCGCGACCACCAGCGTCGTGCTCAACGCCCTCGGCTACAAGACCAAGACCACCATGATTTCCGTGCCGGTGACCTACAAGTCCCTGGCCGACGGCAAGAACATGGACGTGTTCCTCGGTAACTGGATGCCGACCATGGAAAACGACATCAAGGCCTACCGCGATGCCGGCACCGTGGAAACCGTGCGCACCAACCTCAAGGGCGCCAAGTACACCCTCGCTGTGCCCCAGGCGCTGTATGACAAAGGTCTGCATGATTTCGCCGACATCGCCAAGTTCAAGAAAGAACTCGACGGCAAGATCTACGGCATCGAACCGGGTAACGACGGCAACCGCCTGATCCAGAGTATGATCGACAAGAACGCCTTCGGCCTGAAGGACGCCGGCTTCAAGGTCGTTGAATCAAGCGAAGCGGGCATGCTGTCGCAGGTCGACCGCGCGCAAAAACGCGATACCGCCGTGGTGTTCCTGGGCTGGGCCCCGCACCCGATGAACAAGCGCTTCAAGATTCAATACCTGACCGGCGGCGACGATTTCTTCGGCCCCGATTTTGGTGCCGCCACCGTGGCGACCAACACCCGCAAAGGGTACGCCGAGGAATGCAGCAACGTCGGTCAGTTGCTGAAGAACCTGGAGTTCACCGTCGACATGGAAAGTGAACTGATGGGCAACATCCTGGACGACAAAATGAAGCCTGACGCGGCCGCCAAGGCCTGGCTGAAAAAGAATCCCCAGGTGCTCGATACCTGGCTCGCTGGCGTGACCACCATTGACGGTAAACCTGGCCTGGAGGCCGTGAAAGCCAAGCTGAATCAGTAATCGCTTACGCCGGACGGCTCCGGCCGTCCGGGCTGTTTATTTCCTTGCATGCGGACGTTCACTACCATGCTGATTGATCAGAAAATACCTCTAGGCCAGTACATCGCAGGCTTCGTTGAATGGTTGACGCAACACGGCGCCAACACCTTCGACGCAATTGCCGTGTCACTGGAAACGATGATCCACGGCGTGACGTTTGCGCTGACCTGGTTCAACCCGCTGGTCTTGATCGGCCTAATCGCAATACTTGCCCACTTCATCCAGCGCAAATGGGGCCTGACCGCCTTCGTCGTTGCCTCCTTTCTGCTGATCCTCAACCTGGGATACTGGCAGGAAACCATGGAAACCCTCGCCCAGGTGTTGTTCGCGACCCTGGTCTGCGTAGTCATCGGCGTACCGCTGGGTATCGTCGCCGCGCACAAACCGATGTTCTACACCATGATGCGTCCGGTGCTCGATCTGATGCAGACCGTGCCGACCTTCGTCTACCTCATTCCTACCCTGACCCTCTTCGGTCTGGGTGTGGTCCCCGGTCTGATCTCGACGGTGGTGTTCGCGATTGCCGCGCCCATCCGCCTGACTTACCTGGGCATCCGTGATGTCCCGCAAGAATTGATGGACGCCGGCAAGGCCTTTGGCTGCTCGCGACGCCAGCTGCTTTCGCGAATCGAACTGCCCCACGCCATGCCAAGCATCGCGGCCGGTATCACCCAGTGCATCATGCTGTCGTTGTCGATGGTGGTGATTGCGGCACTGGTGGGCGCCGACGGCCTGGGCAAACCCGTGGTCAACGCACTGAATACCGCTGATATCGCCCTGGGCTTCGAAGCAGGCCTGGCGATCGTACTGCTGGCGATCATGCTCGACCGTATCTGCAAACAACCCGACGCCAAAGTAGGGGGTGACGCATGAGCATAATTCGCTTCGAAGACGTCGACGTGATCTTCACCAAGGACCCGCGCGAAGCCTTGAAACTACTCGACCAGGGCATGACCCGCAGCGAGATCCTGAAAAAAACCGGGCAGATCGTTGGCGTGGAAAAGGCCAGCCTGGATGTCGAGAAAGGTGAAATTTGCGTGTTGATGGGCCTGTCCGGCTCTGGCAAATCCAGCCTGCTGCGCTGCATCAACGGCCTCAACACCGTCAGCCGCGGCAAGCTGTTCGTCGAGCACGAAGGCAAGCAGATCAACATTGCTTCCTGCACCCCGGCCGAACTGAAAATGATGCGCACCAAGCGCATCGCCATGGTGTTCCAGAAGTTCGCCCTGATGCCTTGGCTGACGGTGCGCGAGAACATCAGTTTCGGTCTGGAAATGCAGGGCCGTCCGGAGAAGGAACGCAAGAAACTGGTCGATGAAAAACTCGAGCTGGTGGGCCTGACCCAATGGCGCAACAAGAAACCCGATGAACTGTCCGGCGGTATGCAGCAGCGTGTGGGCCTGGCCCGTGCGCTGGCGATGGACGCCGACATTCTGCTGATGGACGAACCGTTCTCGGCGCTCGACCCGTTGATCCGCCAGGGCCTGCAGGACGAACTGCTGGAGCTGCAACGCAAGCTGAGCAAGACCATCGTGTTCGTGAGCCACGACCTCGATGAAGCCCTGAAGCTCGGCAGCCGTATCGCGATCATGAAAGACGGCCGGATCATCCAGTACAGCAAGCCGGAAGAAATCGTCCTCAACCCTGCCGACGATTACGTGCGCACCTTCGTGGCCCACACCAACCCACTGAACGTGCTGTGCGGTCGCAGCCTGATGCGCACCCTGGACAACTGCAAGCGCATCAACGGTTCGGTGTGCCTCGATCCGGGCGGTGATTCGTGGCTGGACCTGGCGGAAGGCAACACCATCAAGGGTGCACGTCAGAACGGTTCTGCCCTGGACTTGCAGAATTGGGTACCGGGCCAGGCGGTTGAAGGTCTGGGTCGTCGGCCAACGTTGGTGGATTCGAACATCGGCATGCGCGACGCGTTGCAGATTCGCTATCAGACTGGCAACAAACTGGTGCTACACGACAACAACCATGTGGTCGGGATTCTGGGAGACAGCGAGCTGTACCACGCACTGCTCGGCAAGAACCTGGGATAAAGGCAACAGACACAAAAACGCCGCGAGTGGATCGCGGCGTTTTTGTTTGAACAGATTATTTGTAATGACGCTATCCCTGTAGGAGCTGGCTTGCCAGCGATGGCGGCGTATCAGATACACCGCGGTGGGGCCATCGCTGGCAAGCCAGCTCCTACAAAGGCTGTGCGGTCACTCAGCTGTAAACCCGGCCAAGGAGCTGCCGATGGCTTTCAAACTGATCGAGCACGTCACGGGTGATCTGGTCCTGGGTGAAACCCATCAAATCGTAGTCCTGGCTGCCGTTGTGCAGGTACACCTCGGCGCGGTAGTAGCGCTGGCGCGCCTCATCGGGCCGCATTTCATCAGAGACGGCCGACTCGGTCGGCGTAGCCAGATAGCCATCCAGGCTGACTTCATAGACAAACGGGTTGCCCTCCTCCATCTCGACCCGCACGCCCATGCAACGCTTGGACTTGCCCAGCAGCGTCTGCACTTCCAGCCCTTGAGCACGCATTTGCGTGGTCGCATCCTGCAAGGCCGGGCTCACGTGCTTGTCCATGAAACGCTGCACCACCGATTGGCTCGGTTGCAGGTCCAGTTGCGTCAAACGCTCGCTGAAACCACGGCGACCACGTGCCGCCAATTCCGCTTGTTCCTGTTCGATCTGCACGTCCTGGCGCATCGCCTTATGCAGGCCGAACATGAAGCACACCAGCACCACCGAGAACGGCAGTCCGGCCAGCACCACCATGGTTTGCATGGCTTCGAAGTTACCGGCGAACAGCAGGCCGATGGTCACCAGGGTGATCACCACCGACCAGAAGATCCGCAGCCAGTGCGGCGCATCTTCGTCGACGTTACCGCCCTTGCAGGAAAGGTTGGCCATCATCACCGCGCCGGAATCCGCCGGGGTCAGAAACAGTACGAAACCGACGAAAATCGACACGCCGATCACCACCTTCGATGCCGGGTAATGCTCCAACAATTGGTAGATCGCCATGGACGGCTGTTCCAGCGCCGTTTTCCCAAGCTCAACCGCGCCGTGGTTCATCACCAGGTCCAGCGCCGAGTTACCGAAGATCGACAGCCACGCCAAAGTGAAGCCCAGCGGAATCAGCAGTACGCCAGCGACCAGTTCGCGCACCGTGCGACCACGGGAAATACGCGCGATGAACATGCCCACGAATGGCGCCCAGGAAATCCACCAGGCCCAGTAGAACAGGGTCCACAGACCCAACCAGCGGTCGGACTTCTCGCTGTCGCCTTCGTACACGTAGAGATCGAAGGTCTTCAGCACCACGCCGTTCAGGTAATCCCCGACGTTCTGCACAAAGCCGTTGAGCAGGTGCAAGGTCGGGCCGAACAACAGCACGAAAATCAGCAGGCCGCTGAACAGCACGATGTTGAGGTTGGACAGGCGACGAATACCGTTTTCCACACCCGACACGGCGGCGATGGTCGCCACGGTGCTCATCACGATGATCACGATCAGCAGGTTGGTGTTGCTGTGTTCCATGCCGAACAGGTTTTCCAGCCCGGACGACACCTGCAGCGAGCCAATGCCCAGGTTGGTGACCAGCCCCAGCAAAGTCACGAACATGCCAAAACCGTCTACCGCATGCCCGGCCGCGCCTTTGACCCAACGCTCGCCCACCAGCGGATACAACGCCGAACGCAACGCCAGCGGCTGATTATGACGGTAGGCAAAGTAAGCCACGGCCAGACCGACCAGTGCGTAGATCGCCCAGCCATGCAGACCCCAGTGCAGAAACGTCAGCTGAACGGCCTGACGTGCGGCGAGGTTGCTGGCGGCCACGCCTTCCGGCGGATTGAAATAGTGGTCGAGCGGCTCGGAGGCACCAAAGTACAGCAGCGAAATGCCGATACCCGACGAGAACAGCATCCCCGCCCAGGCGCCGTAGCTAAAGTCCGGGGTGTCGTCCTTGCTGCCCAGCTTGAGTTCGCCGTAGGACGAAAACGCCAGGCCAACCACAAAGATCAGATAGGCGGCGATCACTACCATGTAGTACCAGCCGAAGCTGCGGGACAACCAGGCTTGCGCCGTACCGAGCAGTCTGCCGGCCTCTTGCGGGGCAATGATCAGAATGGCGGTCAACAACAGAATCAACGCGGTAGAGGTGTAGAACACCCAACCGTTGACCGTCACCTTCTCGGGTGGGGTCTTTATAAGCGAGGCAGAACTCATGGCACAGATGCTCCGGGCAGTGCGAGAGAAGAACGCAAGACAAACGTGTTACCCGACTAATCGGTTAGTGGGCAGCCGACCAGCGGGTGATATAAAGACACCCCGAAAAAAGCCCGAAGCCCTGGAGACGCCTTGGCGTACAGGTTTCGAGCTGTTTCGGATGTCGGTTTTTCGCCATTTACACGTAGGAAAAATCTGTAAGCAGCGACGATTTGTCGCAGATCTTATTCTTTGTTGATTGAACGTTCAATCAAAACAAAATAGACTGGCCTCAAGCCGGTAGCCGTTTTACGTCTGCCGGAAGGCCTAAGGAGATGTGCAAGATGCCCAAGGTCGGTATGCAACCCATCCGTCGCCAGCAGTTGATCGAAGCCACATTGCTGGCGGTCGACCAGGTCGGAATGGGGGACGCCAGCATTGCGCTGATCGCCCGTTTGGCCGGTGTCTCGAACGGCATCATCAGTCATTACTTTCAGGACAAGAACGGCCTGATCGCTGCCACGGCGCAGTACCTGATGAGTGTCCTCAGCGAGAACGTCACCGCGCGCCGTCAGGCGCTGACAGATGACAGCCCGCGGGCGCATCTGCAGGTGATCATCGAAGGCAACTTCGACGCCAGCCAGGTCAATGGCCCGGCAATGAAAACCTGGCTGGCCTTTTGGGCCACCAGCATGCACCACCCGTCTTTGCACAGGTTGCAGCGGATCAACGATCACCGTCTGTATTCCAACCTGTGCTGCCAGTTCCGCCGCGTATTGCCGCTCGATGATGCGCGCAGTGCAGCCCGTGGCCTGGCAGCCCTCATTGACGGTTTGTGGTTGCGCGGCGCCCTGTCGGGAGATGCTTTCGACACTGAGCAAGCGCACCGGATCGCTTACGAATACATGGATTTCCAACTGGCCAAGCGGGTGAGTTAGAGCACACATAAACGCTCAACCACCGGACCGTGCCACCACTTATGCTCTTGCGAGGACTTTATGGCCCGTTTCGAATTGCAAAAACTCTACATCGATGGTGCTTACAGCGACGCCAGCAGCGACGCCACTTTCGAAGCCATCAACCCGGCTAACGGTGAAGTCCTCGCAAAAGTACAGCGCGCAACCAAGGAAGACGTCGAGCGCGCGGTAGTCAGCGCCGAAAAGGGCCAGAAAATCTGGGCTGCGATGACCGCCATGGAGCGTTCGCGCATCCTGCGTCGCGCGGTAGACATCCTGCGCGAGCGCAACGATGAACTGGCCGCCCTGGAAACCCTGGACACCGGCAAGTCGTACTCCGAAACCCGCTACGTCGACATCGTTACCGGCGCTGACGTGCTGGAGTACTACGCTGGCCTGGTTCCGGCCATCGAAGGCGAGCAGATCCCGCTGCGCACCACGTCGTTCGTCTACACCCGTCGCGAGCCGCTGGGCGTCGTGGCCGGTATCGGCGCGTGGAACTACCCGATCCAGATCGCCCTGTGGAAATCCGCTCCGGCTCTGGCGGCCGGTAACGCGATGATCTTCAAACCAAGCGAAGTCACTTCCCTGACCACGCTGAAACTGGCCGAGATCTACACCGAAGCCGGCCTGCCAGCGGGCGTGTTCAACGTTCTGACCGGCAGCGGCCGTGAAGTCGGCACCTGGCTGACAGAGCACCCACGCATCGAGAAAGTCTCGTTCACCGGCGGCACCGACACCGGCAAGAAAGTCATGGCCAGCGCTTCGAGCTCTTCGCTCAAGGACGTGACCATGGAACTGGGCGGCAAGTCGCCGCTGATCATCTGCGACGACGCCGACCTCGATCGCGCCGCCGACACCGCGATGATGGCCAACTTCTACAGCTCCGGCCAGGTCTGCACCAACGGCACTCGCGTGTTTGTACCGGCGCACCTGAAAGCCGCTTTCGAAGCCAAGATCGCTGAGCGCGTTGCACGCATCCGCATCGGCAACCCGGAAGACGAAAACACCAACTTCGGTCCGCTGGTGAGCTTCGCCCACATGGAAAGCGTGCTGGGCTACATCGCCAAGGGCAAAGAAGAAGGCGCACGCCTGCTGTGCGGCGGCGAGCGTCTGACTGAGGGCGAATTCGCCAAAGGTGCGTTCGTTGCTCCGACCGTGTTCACCGACTGCACCGACGACATGACCATCGTTCGTGAAGAAATCTTCGGCCCGGTGATGGCGATCCTGACCTACGAAACCGAAGAAGAAGTGATCCGCCGCGCCAACGACACCGACTTCGGCCTGGCCGCCGGTATCGTCACCAAGGACCTGAACCGCGCCCACCGCGTGATTCATCAACTGGAAGCCGGTATCTGCTGGATCAACGCCTGGGGCGAGTCCGACGCGAAGATGCCGGTTGGCGGCTACAAGCAGTCGGGTGTTGGTCGTGAGAACGGCATCAGCTCGCTGAACAACTTCACCCGCATCAAATCGGTACAGGTCGAGCTGGGCGATTACGCCTCGGTGTTCTAACCCGGGTTTTGTATTGCCCGTGAGGCCGCTTTCGCTGGCAAGCCAGCTCCTACAGGTTTGGCGTCGTTCGCCAAATCATCGGTTACCCCGATCCTGTAGGAGCCGGCGATCGAGTGCGAAGCACTCGCCGAGGCCCGACCTGACCACTATCAAAGAGGGTGCATTCAATGTCCCAAGAATTCGATTACATCATCATTGGTGCCGGCTCGGCCGGTAACACCCTGGCGACCCGTCTGACTGAAGACGCCGGCGTCACCGTCCTGCTGCTCGAAGCGGGCGGCCCGGATTACCGTTTCGACTTCCGCACACAAATGCCGGCCGCCCTGGCGTTCCCGCTGCAAGGCCGTCGCTACAACTGGGCCTACGAAACCGATGCCGAGCCACACATGGACGGTCGCCGTATGGAATGCGGTCGCGGCAAGGGCCTGGGTGGTTCTTCGCTGATCAACGGCATGTGCTACATCCGCGGCAACGCCATGGACTACGACGGCTGGGCGAAACTGCCAGGTCTGGAAGACTGGACCTACCTCGATTGCCTGCCGTATTTCCGTAAAGCGGAAACCCGCGACATCGGCCCGAACGATTACCACGGCGGCGACGGCCCGGTCAGCGTGACCACGCCGAAAGCCGGCAACAACCCACTGTTCCACGCCATGGTCGAAGCAGGCGTGCAGGCCGGTTACCCGCGCACCGAAGACCTCAACGGTTACCAGCAGGAAGGCTTCGGCCCGATGGACCGCACCGTGACGCCGAAAGGCCGTCGCGCTTCCACCGCTCGCGGTTACCTGGACGTGGCCAAAAAGCGTTCAACCCTGACCATCGTCACCCACGCCCTGACCGACAAGATCCTGTTCGAAGGCAAACGTGCGGTCGGCGTGCGTTACCTGGTGGGCGATGCCGAAGAGCGCGTCGAGGTCAAAGCGCGCAAGGAAGTGCTGCTGTGCTCCGGCGCCATCGCTTCGCCGCAGATCCTGCAACGCTCAGGCGTCGGCCCTGCCGAACTGTTGAACAAGCTCGACATCCCGGTGGTCCACGACTTGCCGGGCGTGGGTGAAAACCTGCAGGATCACCTTGAGCTGTACCTGCAATACGCTTGCACCCAACCGGTCTCGCTGTACCCGTCACTGCTCTGGTACAACCAGCCGGCCATCGGTGCCGAGTGGCTGTTCAACGGCACCGGCATCGGCGCCAGCAACCAGTTCGAAGCGGGCGGTTTCATCCGTTCCCGTCCGGAATTCGAATGGCCGAACATCCAGTACCACTTCCTGCCGGTAGCGATTAACTACAACGGCAGCAACGGCGTGAAAGAACACGGTTTCCAGGCGCACATGGGTTCCATGCGTTCGCCGAGCCGTGGTCGCATCCAGGCCAAGTCCAAGGATCCGCGCCAGCACCCGAGCATCCTGTTCAACTACATGGCCACCGAGCAGGACTGGCAGGAATTCCGCGACGGCATCCGCCTGACCCGTGAAATCATGCAGCAACCTGCGCTGGACGCCTTCCGTGGCCGCGAAATCAGCCCGGGCATCGACGTGCAAACCGACGAGCAACTGGACAAGTTCATCCGCGAGCACGCCGAGACCGCGTTCCACCCGTCCTGCTCGTGCAAGATGGGCACCGACGAGATGGCCGTGGTCGACGGCGAAGGTCGCGTGCATGGCATGCAGGGCCTGCGTGTGGTCGATGCCTCGATCATGCCGATCATCACCACCGGCAACCTGAACGCACCAACGATCATGATCGCCGAGAAAATCGCCGACAAGATCCGTGGTCGCCAACCACTACCGCGCAGCAAGGCTGACTACTACGTCGCGGGCGATGCGCCGGTGAAGGGCAAGCCTTTGCGTGAAGTGAGCCAGACCGCGTAACACAGCATCACGGCCAATCGCTGGCAAGCCAGCTCCCACAGGTTTTATGTCGGCCGCAAAATTTGCGTCCAACTCGGTCCTGTGGGAGCTGGCTTGCCAGCGATGAGGCCATGAAAAGCAGCACACCTCGTCCAGACAAACCCGGCAATCCTCTCGCCACAGATCCAAACTTGATCCTCCCCCCGCGCAAGCCTACTCTAGCGCCACGCAATCTTTCACCCCCCTCGCAGCACCGCGTCACCGTCACTCCACGCCAAGGAGGTTCCCGAATGTTCGATTTCCACCCCCAGCTCAAGCAGCGGTTTGCTGCGTTGCGCACGAACGCTGAATTCTTTTCCCTGCGTTATGTGCGCGAGTCCGGCCAGCACCTGTCGGTGCGCAAGAACGTTGCCGAGCCGCCGAGCATGAGCCGTGACGAAGGGGCGATGCTGACCGTGCGCGTCAATGGCGTCGAAGCCTATGCCGCGACCAACGACCTGTCGCAACAAGGCCTGCAAGCCGCACTCGAACGGGCCGAACAGCAAGCACGCCAGCTCAAGCCCCACGCCTTGCTGGACCTGCGCGAACAGGCCGTGTCGAGTGACCGCGCCGACTACGTCTCACCAAACTTCGACCAACCGTTCCCGTCCCTGAGCGATTGCTACCAACTGCTCGGCGCCGAATCCGCCGCCGTCCCTAAGGACGAGCGGCTGGTGAACTGGCAGGTGAGCATCGGCATCACTCATGTCGAACAGATCTACCTCAACAGCGCCGGCGCCGAGCTGCGTCAGGCCCAGCGCTTCGTCTTCCCCGGACTGGAGGTCACCGCCTACGACGGTAACGACAGCCAGACCCGAACGTTCGGGCGGGAAAACTTCGGCCAACAGGGTGGCTTTGATGTAGTCAGCCGCTGCGGGCTGATTGGCGCAGGGAAAAAAATCGCCGATCAGGCGCTGCAATTGCTGCTGGCACCGAACACTCCGCAAGGCCCTCGCGACCTGCTGCTGACGCCTGACCAGATGATATTGCAGATCCACGAATCCATCGGCCACCCGCTTGAGCTGGACCGCATCCTCGGCGACGAGCGCAATTACGCCGGCACCAGTTTCGTCAAGGCCGAAGATTTCGGCAGCCTGCAATACGGCTCGAACCTGCTCAACGTGACCTTCGACCCAGACATCCCCGAGCAACTCGCCAGTTACGGTCATGACGACGACGGCACGGCCGCCAGCAAGCAATTCCTGATTCACGAAGGCCTGCTGCTACGCCCCTTGGGCGGTGCGCTGTCGCAATTTCGCGCGGGCATGGAAGGCGTCGCCAACAGCCGCGCCTGCAGCTGGAACCGCCCGCCGATTGATCGCATGGCCAACCTCAACATCGAGCCCGGCGACCAACCCCTGGAGCAACTGATCGGGAACATCGAGCACGGCATTCTGATGAGCACCAACCGCTCGTGGTCCATCGACGATGCGCGCAACAAGTTCCAGTTCGGCTGCGAGTGGGGTCAGTTGATCGAGAATGGAGAACTCAAGGGCGTGGTGAAGAACCCAAATTACCGGGCGATTTCCGCGCAGTTCTGGAAGAGTCTCAGCGCGGTGGGCGATGCCAGCACCTTTAAGGTCCTCGGCACACCGAACTGCGGCAAGGGCGAACCGAATCAGGTGATCCGCGTCGGACATGCCTCGCCAGCGTGTGTATTCAGTAACGTTGATGTGTTCGGGGGAGACGCCTGATGAGTACGTCCAAGGCTCAGGCCGAGTCATTCAATGCATTGGTCACCGGTTTGCGTGAAGCGCTTCACGAGCCGGAGCAATTCACCCTCAGCTACGCCGCCGAATCATCGGCTTTCGTGCGCTTCAATCACGCCAAGGTGCGTCAGGCCGGGCATGTGCAGCAGGCGAGCATCGGCCTGAAACTGATCAACGATGGGCGCCACGCCGACCTCGACATCACCCTGGCTGGCGATCCACTGGTTGACCTGCAGCGCTTGGCCGAAGGCCTGCAACAACTTCGCGAAACCTTGCCGCTGCTGCCGCAAGACCCGTACTTGCTGCTCAACTACACCGGCTGGAAAAGCCAGAACGTGCAGGAACATCCGCTGCCGGATACCGAGCAAGTGGTGGCCGAAATCACCCGGGCTGCCGAAGGCCTGGACCTCGTCGGGTTCTATGCTGCCGGCCCCATCAGCCGTGGTTTCGCCAGTTCTTGCGGGGCATTCGGCTGGCATCAAGCCAATAGTTTCAACTTCGATTTCAGCCTGTTCCATGAAAACGGCCAAGCGGTGAAAGCCAGTTACGCCGGGCACGACTGGAGCAGCGAAGGCTTTGCCAAACGCTTCCAGCAGGCCCGCGAACAGCTTGAGTTTTTGAGTCGACCGCTGCGTACCCTGGCGCCCGGTCAGTACCGCGCCTACCTCGCCCCCGCGGCAATGGAAGAAATCATGAGCATGCTGTGCTGGGGCGGTTTTTCCGCGCAGTCGATTGCCAGCAAAAGCAGTCCGTTGCAAAGGCTCTACGGTGGTGATCAGGCGTTCAGTCCGCTGGTTTCGCTGGATGAAAAAGTCAGCGGTTCGTTGAGCCCGGCGTTCTCCGACGAAGGCTATCCGCGCAGCGACCTGGGGTTGATTGTCGAGGGCAAGGCTGGCGCGCAACTGGTCGGTTCACGCAGCGCCGCCGAATACGGTTTGACCGCCAACGGCGCCAGCGGCGGGGAGTCGCCAACAGCATTGAACATGCGGGCCGGGGATCTGCCTGAGGCGCAAATCCTCAAGCAACTGGGCACGGGTTTGTACATCAGTAACCTGTGGTACCTGAACTTCTCGGATCAACCGGCGGCACGCCTGACCGGCATGACGCGGTTTGCGACGTTCTGGGTCGAGAACGGCGAGATTCAGGCGCCGGTCAGCACCATGCGGTTTGATGACAGCGCCTTCAGCTTGTTGGGTTCACAACTGGAAGCGCTGACCCAGGAGCGCGAGATGCTGTTGTCGGCGAGTACTTACAGCCAACGGGCAACGGCTTCGGCGTTGTTGCCGGGAGCGCTGGTCAGCAAACTAACCTTGACCCTGTAAACACGCAAAACCCTGTAGGAGCTGGCTTGCCAGCGATCGCGTTCTGTCAGCTGACAACTACGTTGAATTTGACGGCCTCATCGCTGGCAAGCCAGCTTCTACAGTATCGGTGAAACGCTGATTTTCCTTGCCAAGAGGTCCCATGCCCAACCGCCCGCCTCTCGATCCCATCACCGCCCGCTGGGTGCCGTGGGTCGTCGCCATTGCCTTCTTCATGCAGTCCCTCGACGGGACCATCCTCAACACTGCCCTGCCCGCCATGGCCCGCGACCTGGCGGAAGACCCGTTGCGTATGCAAGGCGTGATCATCGCCTACATGCTCACGGTCGCCTTGCTGATCCCCGCTTCAGGCTGGATCGCCGACCGCTTCGGCACCAAGAAAATCTTCTTCGGCGCCATCCTGCTGTTCAGCCTCGGCTCGCTGCTCTGCGCGCTCTCGGAAAGCTTGAGCATGCTGATCGGCGCCCGAGTGATTCAGGGTTTGGGCGGCGCCTTGATGCTGCCAGTCGGGCGCCTCGTGGTGCTGCGCGCCTACCCGCGCTCGGAACTGGTGCGAATCATGGGCTTCATCACCATTCCCGGGCTGCTCGGCCCGCTTATCGGCCCGACCATGGGCGGCTGGATGGTCGAATACCTGACCTGGCACTGGATCTTCCTGATCAACCTGCCGGTCGGTGCAATCGGCTGCTACGCCGTGTGGAAATTCATCCCGGACCTGCGCGGCACCGAGCGCACCCGTTTCGATAGCCTGGGGTTCGTGCTGTTCGGCGCAGCGATGATCCTGATCACCATCGCCATGGAAGGACTCGGCGAACTGCACCTGCCACATCTGCGAGTGATGTTGCTGCTGTTCAGCGGCATGGCGTGTCTGGCGGCCTACTGGCTGCGCGCCGGGCACATCGAAAACCCTCTGTTCGCCCCGTCGCTGTTCAAGACCCGCACCTTCGCCGTCGGCATCCTCGGCAATCTATTCGCCCGCCTGGGCAGCGGCGCCTTACCGTTCCTCGTGCCGCTGCTGCTGCAAGTGGCACTGGGCTATTCGCCGTCCCAGGCCGGGATGAGCATGCTGCCACTGGCGGCTGCGGCGATGATCGCCAAGTGGGTGGCGCGGCCACT
Organism: Pseudomonas sp. MYb327; assembly: GCF_040438925.1. Taxonomy (NCBI): domain Bacteria; kingdom Pseudomonadati; phylum Pseudomonadota; class Gammaproteobacteria; order Pseudomonadales; family Pseudomonadaceae; genus Pseudomonas; species Pseudomonas sp. MYb327. The sequence goes on along the minus strand of NZ_CP159258.1, from coordinate 5,598,369 downwards.
TATCGAGCGCCTGGGTTACCGCATCGTGCTGACCGGCAACACCCTGGCGCTGGGGATCATGTTGGCGAGCATGGGTCTGGTCAGCGAGCAGACGCCGTACTGGCTGCTGCTGTGTCTATTGGCAGTTCTCGGCGCGATCAACTCCTTGCAGTTCACCGCGATGAACACCGTGACCCTGATCGACCTCGACGACGCCAGCGCCAGCAGCGGCAACAGCTTGCTGTCGGTAGTCGCGCAATTGTCCCTGAGCCTGGGTGTTGCGTGCGCCGGTGCGTTGCTTGGTGGTTTTACGGCGGAAATTGGAAACGACGGCGTTCAAACCGTTTTGGGTGCTTTTCAACTGACCTTTGTGACCGTCGGCATCATGGCGATGCTGGCCGCGACGATCTTCTCGCAGCTCTCAAAGGAAGACGGACGGCGCGTCAAACGTCCGGAAGAGCACATCGAACCTTAGGGCTAAAGGCCATCGGACTGGTACACTGCGCGACATTTTGTTTTGCAGGCCAGTCCCGTGACCACCATCGCCACCGCTTTTAATACTTTGCCGCTGTCCGCCGCCATGCTGGCTAACCTCGACTCCCTCGGTTATGCCCAGATGACGCCGATCCAGGCGCAAAGCTTGCCGGTGATCCTCAAGGGGATGGACCTGATCGCCCAGGCCAAGACCGGCAGCGGCAAGACCGCCGCGTTCGGTATCGGCCTGCTTAACCCGATCAATCCGCGCTACTTCGGCTGCCAGGCATTGATTCTGTGCCCGACCCGCGAACTGGCCGACCAGGTCGCCAAGGAAATCCGTCGCCTGGCCCGTGCCGAAGACAACATCAAGGTCCTGACCCTGTGCGGCGGCGTGTCCCTCGGCCCGCAGATCGCTTCGCTGGAGCACGGCGCACACATCATCGTCGGCACCCCGGGACGCATCCAGCAGCACCTGCGCAAGGGTTCGCTGGTGCTTCACGGCCTCAACACGCTGATCCTCGACGAAGCCGACCGCATGCTGGACATGGGTTTCTACGATTCCATCGAAGAGATCATCATGCAGGCCCCGGAGCGTCGCCAGACCTTGCTGTTCTCCGCCACGTACCCGGTGGGCATCAAGCAGCTCGCGTCGAAATTCATGCGCAATCCGCAGCAAGTGAAGGCCGAGGCGTTCCACGATGACACGCAGATCGAACAGCGTTTCTACGAGATTTCCCCGGAAGAGCGCATGAGCGCCGTGACCAAGGTCCTCGGCCACTTTCGCCCGGCGTCTTGCGTGGCCTTCTGCTTCACCAAGCAGCAGGTTCAGGAAACCGTCGATCACCTGACCGCTAAAGGTATCTCCGCCGTCGGCCTGCACGGCGATCTGGAACAACGCGACCGCGATCAAGTGCTGGCAATGTTCGCCAACCGCAGCACGTCGGTACTGGTTGCCACCGACGTTGCCGCACGCGGCCTCGACATCGATTCCCTGGACATGGTGATCAACGTCGAACTGGCCCGTGATTCGGAAATCCACATTCACCGCGTCGGCCGTACCGGTCGTGCTGGCGAGAAAGGCATTGCGATCAGTCTGGTCGCTCCGTCCGAGGCTCAGCGTGCACAGGCCATCGAACAGTTGCAGAAATCGCCGCTGACCTGGGACCAGGTGGACAACCTGACCAATCAAGGTGGTGGTCCATTGCTGCCGCAGATGAGCACCCTGTGCATCGGCGCCGGCCGTAAAGACAAGGTTCGCCCGGGTGACATCCTTGGCGCACTGACGGGCGATGCCGGCATTCCCGGTGCCCAGGTCGGCAAGATCGCAATTTTCGATTTCCAGGCCTATGTGGCGGTGGAACGCGGTATCGCCAAGCAGGCCTTGCAGCGCCTGAACGACGGCAAGATCAAAGGCCGTTCGCTGCGCGTTCGCATCCTGTAAGAACAACGCGCCCCCCTGTGGGAGCTGGCCTGCCAGCGATGGCATCGACTCGGCTTTCCAGGCAGACCGAGTGATGCCATCGCCGGCATGCCCGCTCCCACATTTGATTTCATTCCAGATCAGCTCTTGTGTGAGGACACCGTTTTGCGCTCTACCGAAGTCGTGATCATTGGCGCTGGCGCCGCAGGGTTGATGTGTGCACTGACCGCCGCCGGGCGCGGACGCAAGGTGTTGTTGCTCGACCACGCGAACAAGGCCGGCAAGAAAATCCTGATGTCGGGCGGTGGCCGCTGCAATTTCACCAACATGTACACCGAACCGGGCAATTTCCTCTCGCAAAACGAACACTTTTGCAAATCTGCCTTGGCGCGTTACACCCAGTGGGATTTCATCGGCATGGTCGCCAAGCATGGCGTGCCGTATCACGAGAAAAAACTCGGCCAATTGTTCTGCGATAACAAGTCCAGCGACATCCTCGAGATGCTGCTCAACGAGTGCGATCAGGTCGGCGTGAGCCTGCACCTGGACACTGCGATCCAGTCCATCGAGAAGCTCGAACAGGGTTACTTGCTGGACACCACAATGGGCCAGATCACTTGCGAATCCCTGGTGATCGCCACGGGCGGCCTGTCGATTCCAACCCTGGGCGCCACCGGTTTCGGCTACCAAGTGGCCAAGCAATTCGGTCACGACCTGTTGCCGACCCGCGCCGGTTTGGTGCCGTTCACCATCACCGATCAGCTCAAGGAACTGTGCACCGAGTTGTCCGGGACGTCGGTGGATTGCCTGGTCAGCTGCAATGACCAGAGCTTTCGCGAGAACATTCTGTTCACTCACCGCGGCCTGAGTGGCCCGGCGATTTTGCAGATTTCTTCGTTCTGGGAATCCGGTGACACGGTGGAAATCAACCTGATGCCGGACCATGACGCATCGGACTGGCTGCAACAGCAACAAGCCGAACGCCCCAACAGCGAACTGAAAACCCTGCTCGGTGAAATTTTCACCAAGAAGATGGCCAATTTGCTGGCGGACAACTGGTTCGTCTCCAAACCGATGAAGCAGTACACCCACGCGGAAATTGCCGCCATCGCCGAAAAACTGGCGAGCTGGAAAGTCGTACCCGCCGGCACCGAAGGCTACCGCACCGCCGAAGTGACCCTGGGTGGCGTGGATACCCACGAGGTGTCGTCCAAGACCATGGAATCACTGAAAAGCCCTGGCCTGTATTTCATTGGTGAAGTGCTGGACGTGACCGGGCATCTGGGCGGTTTCAACTTCCAGTGGGCCTGGGCCTCGGGTTACGCCGCCGCGCAGTACGTCTGATACCCAGATCCCAGTAGGAGCTGGCTTGCCAGCGATGCCAACAACACGGTCTGTCAGGCAGACCGCATGATCGTTCATCGCCAGCAAGCCGGCGCCTACAAAGGTCGTGTCTCACAGGGAAGGAACAGATTTTGCTGTCAGATGTGATCGCCGCCATTGCGTCGGCGTCATTACTGGCTCAATTTAGCGTCATCGCCTCGGAAGGCCCTCGCACTTCATGTCATCGACCTCGTTTCGTCAGTCTTTGCGTCGCCTTTGGGCGCTGGATAAATTCAGCTACAGCGTGCGGGTGTTCATCGCCCTGACCGGCACCATGGCGCTGTGTTGGTACAAGGATGAAATGGGATTGCTGATCCCGTTATTCCTGGGAATTATCGCCAGCGCCCTGGCCGAGACCGACGACAGTTGGCAAGGCCGCCTCAACGCGCTGGCGGTGACGCTGGTGTGTTTCGCAGTCGCCGCGCTGTCGGTCGAATTGCTCTTTCCCTACCCTTACCTCTTCATCATCGCCTTCGCCCTCGCCGCCTTCTGCCTGACCATGCTCGGTGCCCTCGGCGAGCGCTATGGGGCAATTGCATCGGCGACGCTGATTCTGTCCGTCTACACCATGATCGGCGTGGACCAACGCGGCGGGGCAGTCACTGATTTCTGGCATGAGCCGTTGCTGCTGGTGGCGGGCGCGGCCTGGTACGGCTTGCTGTCGGTTTTATGGCAGGCACTGTTTTCCAACCAGCCAGTGCAACAGAGCCTGGCGCGATTATTCCGCGAACTGGGGTTTTACCTGAAGTTGAAATCGTCGCTGTTCGAGCCGATTCGGCAGATGGACGTGGAGGCGCGGCGACTGGAGTTGGCCCAGCAGAACGGCCGAGTGGTCGCCGCACTGAACGCCGCCAAGGAAATCATCCTGCACCGGGTCGGTAATGGTCGCCCCGGCTCGAAAGTCAGCCGCTACCTGAAGCTGTACTTCCTCGCCCAGGACATCCACGAACGCGCCAGTTCCTCGCACTATCCCTACAACGCCCTGGCCGAAGCATTCTTTCACAGCGACGTGCTGTTCCGCTGCCAGCGTTTGCTGCGCCAGCAAGGCAAGGCCTGTCGCGCTCTGGCCGAGTCGATCCAGATGCGCCAGCCGTTCATCTATGACGCAAGTTTCGCCGAAGCCTTGAGCGACCTGCACGCCTCCCTCGAGCACTTGCGCATCCAGAGCAACCCAGCCTGGCGAGGTTTGCTGCGCTCATTGCGGGCACTGGCGGCCAACCTCGGTACCCTCGACCGCTTGCTTAGCGATGCCAGCAATCCTGACGCCTTGGCCGATGCCACCGACAGCAGCCTGCTCGACCGCTCGCCGCGCAGTCTCAAAGACGTCTGGACGCGTTTGCGCACACAGCTCACACCCACGTCGCTGCTGTTCCGTCACGCCCTGCGCTTGCCCCTGGCTTTAAGCATCGGCTACGCGATGGTGCATTTGATTCACCCGTCCCAGGGTTACTGGATCATCCTGACGACGCTGTTTGTCTGCCAGCCGAACTACGGCGCCACTCGACGCAAACTCGGTCAGCGGATCATCGGCACCGCGATCGGCCTGACCCTGGCGTGGGCGCTGTTCGACCTGTTTCCCAACCCGTTGATCCAGTCGTGTTTCGCCATCGCGGCCGGGGTGGTGTTCTTTACCAACCGCACCACCCGCTACACCCTGGCGACGGCCGCAATCACCCTGATGGTGCTGTTCTGCTTCAACCAGGTGGGTGACGGTTACGGGCTGTTCCTGCCACGGCTGTTCGATACCTTGCTCGGCAGCCTGATCGCGGGCCTCGCGGTGTTCCTGTTCCTGCCGGACTGGCAGGGTCGGCGCCTGAATAAAGTGCTGTCCAACACCCTGAGCTGCAACAGCATTTATCTGCGTCAAATCATGCAGCAATACGCTGCCGGTAAAAGTGATGACCTGGCCTATCGCCTGGCCCGACGCAACGCGCACAACGCCGACGCTGCGCTGTCGACCACCCTGGCCAACATGCTGATGGAGCCGGGGCATTTCCGTAAGGAAGCGGACGTCGGGTTCCGCTTCCTTGTTTTGTCGCACACGTTGCTCAGTTACCTGTCGGGACTCGGCGCGCACCGCGAAACCCAACTACCGGCGGATGTGCGCGAGCATTTGATTGAAGGCGCTGGCGTGAAGCTGGCCAGCAGCATCGATGAAATCGCCCAAGGCCTAGCGAGTAAAACGCCGGTTGCGATTCAAAGCGATGAGGAAGAAGCGCTGGCCAATGAGCTGGAGCAGATGCCGGATGAAATCGATGAAGGTCAGCGACTGGTGCAAACGCAATTAGCGTTGATCTGCAGGCAGCTTGGGCCATTGCGCACGCTGGCGGCGCATTTGATCAAGGATACGGGTGAAGATTGAGAGCCAGCTCCTACAAGGGCAGCGCAAAACCTGTAGGAGCTGGCTTGCCTGCGATGAGGCCATTAGCCCCACCACAAGATCTACATCCCATGCTGTTTCAGCAACCGCGCATAACTCCCATCCGCCTTCATCCTGGCAATCTCCCGATCGAACCCGGCGACGATTTGCTCATGCTTAGGGTTCTTCAGGCTGACCAGAATGTGCAGGCTGTTCTCGCTTAACGCCTTGGGCAAAAACTCCACGGCATTGCGCACTTTGGATGATTCGCGGGCCAGGTAATACCGAGCAACGTATTCATCTTCCAGCGTCAGCTTCACCCGATCGGCAGCGACCATGCGCACAGCCATGGCAAAACTGTGCACCGGGATCTTCTGCAAGGATTCATCTTCATCGAACGCTGACGAATAGGCATAACCGCGCACTACCGCGATCGGATAGGTGTGCAGTTGTTGCAGATTGTTGAATTCGATCGGCGCGTCTTTGCGCTTGAGAAAACGAATGCGATTGAGCAAGTACTCGCCGGAAAACTGGCCGAGCTTCGTGCGTTCCTCGGCGTACCAGGCGTTGACCAGCACGTCATAGCGGCCCTCCCCCACGCCCAGCAAAGCTCGCGCCCACGGCACCTGTTCAAAATCACTGGCATAGCCGGCCCGCGACAGGGCGGTGCTGACTATATCGGTGGCTAATCCACCGTTGACCAGCGTGGCGTCGGTAAATGGCGGCCAGGCATCCGCCACCAGTCGCAGTTTTTCTGCCGCCGCGTTTTGAATCAGCAACAGCAATCCGACCAAAGCAAAGGCTTGATGCAATCGCGGCATGCTAGAAAATCCTTAGCGGGCGGGCTGCCCGACATGTTTTCAGCCAAAACTCCAAGACCCCGTACCGGCACACCCAGGCACTAAACATTAGTTCACTGAAGCCACTGCACATTGCTTGATCCCAGATTACACAAAGAAATCAGCGCCGCGCGAAATGAATGATGGCATTTTGGTCTTTGTCACAGATTTCTTTGCCATCAAGACATCTATCGCCCGGGCGCTTAGTATCGAGGATACGTTTTCAGGAAATCAGAACATGACAATCGATTGGGTCTGCAAACATCACAGTGATCTGGGCAAAGAGCAGCTGTACGCCATCCTGCAACTGCGGGCCGAGGTGTTCGTCGTCGAGCAGAAATGCGTCTATCAGGACATTGATGGTCAGGATCTGGAAGGCGATACCTGCCATTTGATGGCTTGGGACGAGGATCGACTGGTGGCCTACCTGCGCCTGCTCGACCCCGAGCTGCAGGGTGGCGACGTGGTGATCGGGCGAGTTGTCACTGCACCTCAGGCCCGGGGATCAGGGCTGGGCCATGAGCTCATGGCCCAAGCGTTGAAACAGGCCGAGAAGCGCTGGCCTGACATGCCTGTCTATCTCTCGGCACAGGCTCATTTGAAGGGGTATTACGGACGGTACGGGTTTGTTGTGGCGGGTGAGGAATTTGTCGAGGACGGGATTCCGCATATCGGTATGCGTCGTTCCTGAGGGCGCTATCGCTGGCAAGCCCGCTCCTACAGTGATTGCGGGCGGATCGGATCGGAACCTGTAGGCGCCGGCTTGCTGGCGATGGCATCAGCGCAAATATCAGGGATACTCCAGCACCGCTTTGATCTGCTGCAAATTACGCTCGATCCACCCCCGATCAATTGCCCCCCACTCGCGAATCCGATAGCGCCCGGCATGGTTGCGTGCGCCTTCTTCCTGCTCGAACTCGCAAACAATATCCAGATCCGCCAACGCGGCGATGGTGTCCTGGGCTGTACGCCGGGGCATGCCGGTGACGTCGGTCAATGCCGGAACACTGCTGGCCAGACCGCTGTCGATCAAGTACGCCACGTACAAGCGGCGGTAGAAGCTGCTCTTGGTCTTGCTTACTTCCATCTGACGATCCCTTTGATCTTCTATTGCATATCCCGCCACGTCAGGTACACCCGCACATCGAACTCCACCTGGTGATATCCCGGCAACATGTGATCGCACAGCTTGTAGAAAGCCTTGTTGTGATCCGACTCCTTGAAATGCGCCAACTCGTGCACCACGATCATTTTCAGAAATTCCGAGGGTGCTTCCTTGAACAACGAAGCAATTCGAATTTCCTTTTTGGCTTTGAGCTTGCCGCCCTGCACCCGCGAAATCGTGGTGTGCAGGCCGAGAGCACGGTGCGTCAGGTCCAGGCGGTTGTCGAACAACACTTTATCGATGGCCGGGGCGTTGCGCAGGTATTCCTGCTTGAGGTCCAGCGCATAGGTGTACAGCGCCTTGTCACTCTGCACCCCGTGTTTTTCCGGGTAGCGCTGGTTCAGGTAATCGCCCAGCCGACCCTCGGCAATCAGCTGGCGCACCTGGTCCTGCAATGAAGCGGGATAGGCCTGGAGATATTTCAACACGGTCATCGGAGCGGCAACACAAATCACTAAAAGGTCGCCAGTGTAGCGAATTCAACGGGGCAGCGCGCTCCAGTCGAAGGGCTGCACGAAGTCGCGGACGTCTTCAGCCATCATTGGCCGTGCCACCAGAAAACCTTGCACATATTCGCAGCCATTGGCTTGCAGCCAATCGTACTGCGCAATGCTTTCCACCCCTTCGGCAATCACCAGTATCCCGTACTGTTTGCACAGGTCGATGACATTACGCGCCAACGCCGCGTCCCGCGAAGAGTCAGGCAGGCGCGCGATCAAATGCCGGTCGAGCTTGACCGTGTCCAGCTCCAGATCACGCAGGTGCGACAGTGAGCACGGCCCGGAACCGAAATCATCCAGCGCCACCCTGACACCCAGGTTGCGCAGCAAACGCAGTTGTTTGCGGGTTTCTTCAGGGTCGTGCATCAAGGCCTCTTCCGTTACCTCGACTTCCAGATGACGCGCCTGCAAACCATGGCGCTCAAGCACTTGACGCAACTCGGTGACCAGATGGGGCATGGAGAACTGCGTGCGGCTCAGACTGACGCTCAGCACCAGATCCTCGGCGAACAGGGTTTCCCAGGCCTTGCGTTGCCCGGCGCCACGCTGGTAAATCCAGCTACCGAGCCGGCTGATCAGCCGTGCTTCTTCCAGCAGCGGCAAAAACAGCCCCGGCGGTACGTCGCCGACGCTCGGGTGCTGCCAACGCAGTAATGCCTCGAACCCGCGAATCTTCCCGTCACCGATCGCCACCTGCGGTTGATACACCAGGTTGAAATCGCGGTTTTCAATCGCCGTGCGCACGCTTTCTTCAAGCATCAGTCGCGAGCGTGCCCGGCCATTCATTTCGCGATCGTAGAAGCGATACTGTTGGCGACCGGCGCGTTTGGCTTCGTACATGGCGATGTCGGACGCCCGCAGCAAACCGTCAAGATTGAGACCGCAATCGGGAAACGTGGCGATACCGATGCTGGCACCCAGGGTAATGTCCAATCCATCGATTTGCTGACTGACCGATACCCGCTCAATGAGTTTTTCGGCAATCCGGGCCGCTTGATCAGGGACCTCGAGGTCGAGTAGCGCGGTGAATTCGTCGCCACCAATGCGCGCCAGAATGTCGAAGGGCCGCAGACAGGCCTTCAACTGCTCGGACACCCAACGCAGCACCCGATCGCCGGCATCGTGGCCGAGGGAGTCGTTAACCCGCTTGAAGCCGTCGAGATCCAGGTACAACAACACCCAGGCACTGTCGGTTCGATCACTGCGCAGCAGCAGGTTTTCCACAGTCTGGTAAAAGCCACGGCGGTTGAGCAATCCGGTCAACGGGTCGGTGACGGCCTGGAATTCGAGCTGCTGATGCAGGTGGCGCACCACCGACATATCCTGCACGGTCACCACCATGGCGCGCTGCTCGGCGGGCAATGGCGCGCACGACAACGCAACCGGCACTTGCTGGCCGGGTGCAGTGCGCAGCAGCGCATCGTGCAGGCGTAACGTCTCGCCGCGCCTGTAGCCGGCCAACAGATCCGAGTCGGCCCAGAGCGGGATGTGCGGTTTTTGCAGAAAGCCCAGCAGCTCTTTGCCTTGCAGCTCTTGCACCGTAGCGTTGAGGAGCCGCGAGATCGCCGGATTGGCAAAGCGGATCAAACCGTCCTCACCCACCACCAGAATGCCTTCGGCGGCATTCTCCAGCACCGAGGCATTGAAGGCGCGCGCGACCTCCAGATCGTGGCTCAGGCGCTGCAACGCCCGTCGGTTGCGCTGATGTTCCAGCAACGCCTGGACTTTGGGCTTGAGAATCTGCGGGTCGAATGGCTTGAACAGGTAATCCACCGCGCCACTGGCATAGCCCTTGATCACGGCATCCTGGGATTGTTCGTTGGCGGTGAGGAAAATAATCGGTGTCAGGCGGGTTCGCTGACTGCCACGCATCAGGCGCGCCACTTCGAAACCGTCCATGCCCGGCATCTGCACATCCAGCAGCACCAGGTCGACATCGTGTTCAAGCAACACGCCGAGGGCCTCGAAACCTGAGGCCGCAGTGATGACCTGCCAGTCCTGACGCTGTAAGAGCGCCCGCATACTGATCAGGTTTTCAGGGTAATCGTCGACGATTAATAACGTTGAGCTGCCTTCAATTGGCGGGGGGTGCGCGCATTCCATGCTGCTTCTCTTGTTCAGGGCGTCAGGCCGGTTTCTCGTGAAAACCGGACAAATACTGAGGCTTCACTCTAGACCGGGTTCCGCGAAAGCAGAAGCTGTCAGTGAGCCATCATTTAACTGAAGCGTCCATTTGCCGACTAACGGTCGGAGCTACAGCCCGCTGAAATCGGCAAAGATGGCACTTCGACAGGATGTTGACGCCAACTAACTTCCAGGCGGGCGTTAACAAAAAAGCATTCTACGATTATAAAGACCGCCCTCCAAGGCACGTGCCAGAGCTTGTGGCACGGGCGTGCAGCAAAAAATCAGTGGAAGCTTTGATTATGATTGACCTCGCATCCTGGAACCTAAGCGTTCCCGTCGGCAGCCCACCTTACACCGTTGAAACATCGAAACTGGTGAATGGCTTCAAGGATCAATACTTCCATTCCGACACCGGCGTTTTGTTCTTCTGGTCCCCGGTAACCGGTTCGCGTACTGAAAATGCCATCTATCCACGCACTGAACTGCGTGAAACCTACAGCAACGGCACGTTGAAAAACTGGTACTACCCTGATGCCGACAACTCCCTGCGTGCAACCCTGGCAGTCAACCAGGTGCCGAGCTCGGGCAAGATCGTCATTGGCCAGATCCATGCCTACAACAGCCAGAAACCCCTGGTGAAGGTCGAATATCAGTACAAGACCAAAACTTCCACCGGCAACATCGTCGCCAAAGTGCGCATGCATCCCGATGACGATGAAGGCCGGGTCATCACAGTCGCCACCGGGGTAAAGCTCGACCAGGAATTCTCCTACCTCATCCACCTAAGCCCAGGCGGCGCCCTGGGCATCAGCGCAGCGGGCTATCAGTGGGACACCAACATCAGCGCGACGTGGCGCAATAAACCGTTGTACTTCAAGGCCGGGGTCTACGTTCAGGACAATACCGGGTACACCAGTGAAGGCGGAAAAGTGACATTTAGCAAGCTGGATATTGATCACGATAAATGATGATTTTTTTCATATCCCATAGCAACTGACAAGGCTGCGAAACTGCTACAGAGGATCCGGCGCGACCGTGCACACGCCGGATCACTTTTCAATCACCCAAATTCTAACGAACGCACATCAGCATGAAACTCTTCGACGTTCCAACATCCTTTGCTGAGTTGCCCGTCACTTGCGTAACAACCTTCAAAGCACGCGTCGTCGGTGTTCCGGCCAGTTTGGCATGAGCGAAAAGCAAATCGTCATATGACTCAACATCCGTCACAGATACGGAGCAGAATCCAGGTGCTCGCTCAAATACTCCAGCCTTGAGGATTACTTCATACTCAGAGAAATAGCCCGTCCGGGGATTATGCTTCACGTTACCTACCCAGTCGGGTGACTGCCTCATTACTTGGCCTTTGCTATCGATAGAGGCCGTAAAGTAACGGTCTGCTGCATACAGGCTGGTTGAGCCAGCCCACAGCAACACAATAAGTGAAACGTAAAAACCTAATTGCTTACTATATTTATCAAAAACCATGTGAATGCTCCCTTTCAATGAATTAAATCGATGGCGATCCAGTCATCGATAAATTCATTTAGCGCAAAGATCTTAACGCTGTCAAAGGCAAACAAAACAAACAGAAAAGTACCTGCACACTGAGCAATTATTCCTACAACCAAACATAAATATGTATTTGCTTTGACTTAAGCATATTCAATAAAAAACCCGCCTCTCGGCGGGTTTTTCATACAACTTAAACGTTGTGGGTCTTAGTTGACCTTGGCGTTCAACTCGCCTTTCAGATAACGCTGATACATGCCTTCCAGCGAGATCGCCTTGATCTTCGAAGCGTTGCCGGCAGTGCCGAAGGCTTCGTAGCGAGCGATGCACACGTCGCGCATGGCGGTGACGGTGGCGCCGAAGAATTTACGCGGGTCGAATTCGCTCGGGTTGGTGGCCATCAAACGACGCATGGCGCCGGTGGACGCCAGACGCAGGTCGGTGTCGATGTTGACCTTGCGCACGCCGTGCTTGATGCCCTCGACGATTTCTTCAACCGGTACGCCGTAGGTTTCTTTGATGTCGCCGCCGTACTGGTTGATGATCGCCAGCCACTCTTGAGGGACCGAAGACGAACCGTGCATCACCAGGTGAGTGTTCGGGATGCGTTTGTGGATTTCCTTGATGCGGTCGATCGCCAGTACGTCGCCGGTAGGCGGCTTGGTGAACTTGTACGCGCCGTGGCTGGTACCGATGGCGATGGCCAGGGCGTCGACCTGGGTGCGTTTGACGAAGTCAGCGGCTTCTTCCGGGTCGGTCAGCATCTGGCTGTGATCCAGAACGCCTTCGGCGCCGATGCCGTCTTCTTCACCGGCCATGCCGGTTTCCAGCGAACCCAGGCAGCCCAGCTCACCTTCTACCGAAACGCCGCAGGCGTGAGCCATGGCCACGGTTTGTTGGGTGACACGGACGTTGTAGTCGTAGTCGGTCGGGGTCTTGCCGTCTTCGCCCAGGGAACCGTCCATCATTACCGAGCTGAAGCCCAGTTGAATGGAACGCTGGCAAACGTCAGGGCTGGTGCCGTGGTCCTGGTGCATGCACACCGGGATGTGCGGGAATTCCTCGATTGCCGCCAGGATCAAGTGACGCAGGAACGGCGCGCCGGCGTATTTGCGAGCACCGGCCGAAGCCTGGACGATCACCGGGGAGTCAGTCTTGTCAGCGGCTTCCATGATGGCGCGCATCTGCTCAAGGTTGTTGACGTTGAAGGCTGGAACGCCGTAGCCGAATTCGGCTGCGTGGTCCAACATCTGGCGCATGCTGATAAGTGCCATTGTGTGTCTCTCTCCCGGTTTGGGTCGTTAATCGTGCCAGCCTGCCGTAGCGGCGGCGGCTATTCAAGTTATTGCAGATCGGGGGTGGCCCGGACTGCGAATTCGGTCACTACGTACTGGCCGACATATCCCTGTAGGAGCCGGCTTGCTGGCGATGGTGTCCGTTTGGACAGCGTGTGCCTCAAGGGCCTCATCGCTGGCAAGCCAGCTCCTACAGGTTTTGCGTCAGCCGTTGTTATTGCGCCTTGCAACCACGCCCAATCAAATCATTGGTGGCGACCCAGTAAACCAAGCCTTCCTCACCTTTTACGTGAAACGCCAGCATATCGTTGCTGTACAGCGAACCCGACGCGCCCGGCTCCTGCTTCAAGCGGTAGACCTGATCCGCGCCGCCCAGACGCACGTCGACTTCCTTACGGCTGTCGTCGGTGTAGCGCCAAAGAACTTTTGCCTGGCTGTCGCACGTCCAGGTGGTCCAGTTATCCGCCGGTGCCGATGACTGGAACGGGTTCAAATTGGCGCACCCGGCCAGCAATGCCAACGCCGTAATGGCGATAAAACCTTTCATCCGTGTTCCTCGACCGGCAGCACTCGCCGCCGGCCCTGAGTAAAGAGTCAGACCTGTCAAGGACAACCATGTTCCTTGGCGGGCGTCTGGGTCTCGTATTTGTCCAGGCCATCAGGCCCGGAACGCTTGTTGAGCACCGGATTGGTTTCCGCCTGCCAATCGGCCTGGTAGCAGCCATTCTGCGGCGCAGTCGGCGCAGGCTCCGGCGTGGCTTTCGGGTTACTCCCGCAAGCCGCCAGCGAACCCGCAACGATCAACAGCGCTAACGTCTTGACCATTTCACCACTCCCTTGCCTGGTCAAACGGGCGGCCTCAGGCCTTGGCCCGGCTTTCCAGGACTTCAACGGCTGGCAACACTTTGCCTTCGACGAATTCGAGGAACGCGCCGCCGCCGGTAGAAATGTAAGAGATTTGTTCAGCAACGCCATATTTGTCGATGGCAGCCAAGGTGTCGCCGCCACCCGCGATGGAGAACGCCGGGCTTTCAGCGATGGCCTGGGCCAGCACTTTGGTGCCGTTACCGAACTGGTCGAACTCGAACACGCCGACCGGGCCGTTCCACAGGATGGTTTTCGACGATTTCAGCAGCTCGGCGAAGTTGGCAGCGGTCTGTGGGCCGATGTCGAGAATCATGTCGTCGGCGGCAACGTCAGCGATCAGTTTGACGGTCGCTGCAGCGCTTTCAGCGAATTCCTTGGCAACCACGACGTCAACCGGCAACGGCACGCTGACCTTGGCGGCGATGGCGCGAGCGGTGTCCAGCAGGTCCGGCTCGTACAGCGACTTGCCGACCGGGTGACCGGCAGCGGCCAGGAACGTATTGGCAATGCCGCCGCCGACGATCAACTGGTCGCAGATCTGGCTCAGGCTGTTCAAGACGTCGAGTTTGGTCGACACCTTTGAACCGGCAACGATGGCTGCCATTGGCTGGGCCGGAGCACCCAGGGCTTTGCCCAGCGCGTCCAGTTCGGCAGCCAGCAGAGGGCCGGCAGCAGCGACTTTGGCGAACTTGGCCACGCCGTGGGTCGAACCCTCGGCACGGTGAGCGGTGCCAAAGGCGTCCATAACGAATACGTCGCACAGTGCCGCGTATTGCTTGGCCAGGTCGTCAGCGTTCTTTTTCTCGCCTTTGTTGAAGCGCACGTTTTCGAAGAGCACGATGTCGCCTGCTTTCACGTCGACGCCGCCCAGGTAATCAGCCACCAGCGGCACTTCACGGCCCAGCGCCTTGCTCAGGTAGTCAGCGACTGGCTTGAGGCTGTTTTCGGACGAGAACTCGCCTTCGGTCGGACGGCCAAGGTGTGAGCAAACCATTACGGCCGCGCCTTTTTCCAGGGCCAGCTTGATGGTCGGCAGCGAAGCCAGGATTCGCGCATCGCTGGTGACTACACCGTCCTTGACTGGGACGTTGAGGTCTTCGCGGATCAATACGCGCTTACCTTGCAGATCGAGGTCGGACATCTTCAACACGGTCATGGGTCGCACTTCCTACGGTTTTTTTGAAGTTGCTGTTTGCAGATAGTGCTCTGCAACATCCAGCATTCGGTTGGCAAAACCCCATTCGTTGTCGAACCAGGCCAGGATGTTCACCAGCCGTGGGCCGGAAACGCGGGTCTGACTGGCATCGACGATGGCCGAATGTGGGTCATGGTTGAAATCACAACTTGCATGGGGGAGCTCGGTGTAGGCCAGAAGGCCTTTGAGCGGGCCGCTGGTGGCTGCCTCGCGCAAGATCCGGTTGACCTCGGTGGCGTCGGTATCACTGACTGTCTGCATCGTGATGTCGAGGCAAGACACATTCACCGTCGGCACGCGTACGGCTTTGGCCTGAATTCGCCCCGCAAGTTCCGGCAGCAAGCGTTCGATGCCTCGCGCCAGACCAGTGGACACCGGAATCACCGACTGGAACGCCGAACGGGTACGGCGCAGGTCTTCGTGGTGATAGGCGTCGATCACCGGCTGATCGTTCATCGCCGAGTGAATGGTGGTGATCGACACGTATTCAAGCCCTATGGCCTGATCCAGTAGACGCAACAGCGGCACGCCGCAGTTGGTGGTGCAGGAGGCGTTGGACACCAGCAACTCACGGCCGGTCAGGCAATCCTGGTTCACGCCGTAGACGATGGTGGCGTCGACATCCGCCTCGCTGGCCATCGGCTGGGAAAACAGCACGCGCGGGGCGCCGGCGTCGAGGAAACGCTGGCCGTCTTCGCGGGTGTGATAAGCGCCGGAGCACTCCAGCACCAGATCGACGCCCAGGGACGCCCAATCGATGCCTTCGGGAGTGGCACTGCGCAGGACCTTCACGCAGTCACCATTAATATGCAGACAATCGCCGTCGATCTTCACTTCACCGGGAAAACGCCCATGAGTGGAGTCAAAACGTGTCAGGTATTCGATGCTGGCCATGTCGGCCAGATCGTTGATCGCGACAATTTCAAACCCGGCCTTTTCGCCCCGCTCGAACAACGCACGCAAGACGCAACGACCAATCCGGCCGTAGCCGTTGAGTGCAACTTTGTAGGGACGCGGTTGAGGCATTGGGTTCTCGATAAACGCAGTCAGACGAAATCTCGGTAAACACACACCCCTTGTAGGAGCTGGCTTGCCAGCGATTGGCGATGTATCTGACACACCGCGGATCGCTGGCAAGCCAGCTCCTACAAGGATTGCGGTGACCGAAGCCACCGCATTCGCGCTTTTAGTCTTCCAGCAGCTCTTCAGCCTGACCCAGGATGTTTTCCAGGGTGAAGCCGAACTCTTCGAACAAGGCAGGCGCAGGCGCCGACTCGCCGTAGGTGGTCATGCCGATCACGCGACCTTCCAGGCCGACGTACTTGTACCAGTAGTCCGCGTGGGATGCCTCGATGGCAATACGGGCACTGACCTGCAACGGCAGAACCGATTGCTTGTAGCCGGCGTCCTGGGCATCGAACACGCTGGTGCAAGGCATGGAAACCACGCGCACATTACGACCCTGCTCGCTCAGTTTGTCGAAGGCTTGAACGGCCAGGCCGACTTCCGAACCAGTGGCGATCAGGATCAGCTCTGGCTCACCAGCGCAGTCTTTCAGCACATAACCACCACGGCTGATGTCGGCGATCTGGCCGGCATCACGGGTTTGGTGCTGCAGGTTCTGACGCGAGAAGATCAGGGCCGAAGGACCGTCTTTACGCTCCAGCGCATACTTCCAGCACACCGCCGATTCAACGGCATCGGCTGGACGCCAGGTGTCGAGGTTCGGCGTGCAGCGCAGGCTGGCCAATTGCTCGATTGGCTGGTGAGTCGGACCGTCTTCGCCCAGACCGATCGAGTCGTGGGTGTAGACGTGGATCACGCGCTGCTTCATCAGGGCCGACATGCGCACGGCGTTTCGGGCGTATTCCATGAACATCAGGAAAGTCGCGCCGTAAGGCACCAGGCCGCCGTGCAGGGCAACGCCGTTCATGATCGCGGTCATGCCGAACTCGCGCACGCCGTAGTACATGTAGTTGCCGCTGGCGTCTTCGGCGGTCACGCCTTTGCAGCCTTTCCACAGGGTCAGGTTGGAACCTGCCAGGTCAGCCGAACCGCCGAGGAACTCAGGCAGCAGCGGACCGAACGCGTTCAGGGCGTTCTGGCTGGCTTTACGGCTGGCGATGGTTTCGCCTTTGGCAGCCACTTCGGCGATGTAGGCATCGGCCTTCTCGGCGAAGTCAGCCGGCAGCTCGCCGCTCAGGCGACGGATCAGCTCGTTGGCTTCGGTCGGGAAAGCGGCGGAATAGGCAGCGAAACGCTGATCCCAATCGGCTTCGACGGCGAGGCCGGCTTCCTTGGCGTCCCACTCGGCGTAGATGTCGGCCGGGATTTCGAACGGGCCGTGGTTCCACTTCAGCGCAGCTCGGGTCAGGGCGATTTCCGCGTCACCCAATGGAGCGCCGTGGCAGTCTTCTTTGCCCTGCTTGTTCGGCGAACCGAAGCCGATGGTGGTCTTGCAGCAGATCAGGGTCGGCTGGTCGCTTTTGCGAGCGGTTTCGATCGCGGTCTTGATTTCTTCCGGGTCGTGACCGTCGACGTTGCGGATCACTTGCCAGTTGTAGGCTTCGAAACGCTTCGGCGTGTCATCGGTGAACCAGCCTTCGACCTCGCCATCGATGGAGATGCCGTTGTCATCGTAGAAGGCGATCAGTTTGCCCAGGCCCAAAGTGCCGGCCAGGGAGCCGACTTCGTGGGAAATGCCTTCCATCATGCAGCCATCACCCAGGAACACGTAGGTGTGGTGGTCAACGATGTTGTGGCCAGGACGGTTGAACTGTGCCGCCAGGACTTTTTCAGCCAGGGCAAAACCTACGGCGTTGGCCAGACCCTGGCCCAGTGGACCAGTGGTGGTTTCAACGCCAGGGGTGTAGCCGAGCTCCGGGTGACCCGGAGTGCGGCTGTGCAACTGGCGGAATTGTTTGAGGTCGTCGATCGACAGATCGTAGCCGGTCAGGTGCAGCAGCGAGTAGATCAACATCGAGCCATGACCGTTGGACAGCACGAAGCGGTCACGGTCGGCGAACGATGGATTGCTCGGGTTGTGCTTGAGGTAGTCGCGCCAAAGCACTTCGGCGATATCTGCCATACCCATAGGGGCACCGGGATGGCCGCTGTTGGCTTTTTGCACGGCATCCATGCTGAGGGCACGAATGGCGTTGGCACGCTCACGACGGCTAGGCATCGCTGTTCTCCTGGGGACTTGAATAAAATGAAACGGAAAAAAGGCGAGCATTTTCCCTCACCGGACCGCCTCGGGGCAATGACAGATAGTCATCTGAGGACGTTTTTCCAATGGATTACGGCGGATTGAGTTGATGAAACCTTTCCGCTGTTCGTTTGTAGAGTGACCCACTGCCCAAGAAGTGCCATCTATCGAGCAATATCAAAACTTTTTGATATTGCTCTTGCGATGCTTTCGGTGCGTGACTAGACTGCCGGCCTTATGAATTTACGTGTGCCTTCCATTCGACATGACGATTGCGATGAGCTGGCGGCCTTATGCAAGGCTGCTGGAGATCCCTTGCGGTTGAATGTATTGCGCGCATTGGCCAACGATTCGTTTGGCGTATTGGAGCTGGCGCAGATTTTTGGTATCGGCCAGTCAGGCATGAGTCATCACCTCAAGGTTCTGGCCCAGGCCGAACTGGTGGCGACTCGCCGCGAGGGCAATGCGATTTTCTACCGTCGCGCCCTGCCCCACACCGACTTGCTGGGCGGAAAGCTGCACGCTGCCTTGCTCGATGAGGTGGACGACTTGACCCTGCCTGCCGATGTGCAGTCGCGGATTGGTCAGGTCCATGGGCAACGCGCGGCGGCGAGCCAGGACTTTTTTTCACGTATAGCGGAAAAATTTCGCGCCCAGCAAGACTTGATCGCCGGCCTGCCGCAATACCGCGAAAGCGTGGTGGCACTGCTCGACAAATTGAGTTTCGGTGAAGGCGCCACCGCCATCGAAGTCGGCCCTGGTGACGGCGCATTTTTGCCGGAACTCGCGCGTCGCTTCACTCAGGTTACGGCGCTGGACAACAGCCCGGCGATGCTCGAACTGGCACGCCAGCTCTGCGATCGTGAAGCCCTGGCTAACGTTAGCCTGCAACTGGCCGATGCATTGAACGGCGTAAACCTGACAGCAGACTGCGTTGTACTGAACATGGTGTTGCACCATTTCGCCGCGCCGGCCGAAGCGCTCAAGCACATGGCCGACTTGCTGCAACCAGGCGGTAGCCTGTTAGTGACAGAGTTATGTAGCCACAACCAGAGTTGGGCCAGGGAGGCCTGCGGTGATCTTTGGTTGGGGTTTGAACAGGACGATCTGGCCCGTTGGGCCACCGCTGCGGGACTCGTTCCCGGGGAAAGCCTCTATGTGGGGTTACGTAATGGTTTCCAGATTCAGGTCCGCCATTTTCAGCGACCGGCTGGCAACACTCACCAACGGTAAATTCAGGAAAATATCGAGATGAGCGAATACTCCCTTTTCACCTCCGAGTCCGTGTCTGAAGGGCATCCGGACAAAATCGCCGACCAGATTTCTGATGCGGTGCTGGACGCCATCATTGCTGAAGACAAGTTCGCCCGTGTGGCGTGCGAGACTCTGGTGAAAACGGGCGTAGCCATCATCGCCGGCGAAGTCACCACTACCGCCTGGGTTGACCTGGAGCAGATCGTTCGTGACGTGATCACCGACATCGGCTACACCAGCTCCGACGTCGGCTTCGACGGCGCGACCTGCGGCGTGATGAACATCATCGGCAAGCAATCCCCTGACATCAACCAGGGTGTTGACCGTGCCAAGCCTGAAGATCAGGGCGCCGGCGACCAGGGCCTGATGTTCGGCTACGCCAGCAACGAAACCGACGTGCTGATGCCTGCTCCGATCACCTTCTCGCACCAATTGGTGCAGCGCCAGGCTGACGCCCGCAAATCCGGCCTGCTGCCTTGGCTGCGTCCGGACGCCAAGTCGCAAGTGACCTGCCGCTACGAAAACGGCAAGGTTGTCGGTATCGACGCCGTTGTACTGTCGACCCAGCACAACCCTGAAGTGTCGTACAACGACCTGCGCGAAGGCGTGATGGAGCTGATCGTCAAGCACGTGCTGCCTGCCGAACTGCTGACTAAAGACACCCAGTTCCACATCAACCCGACCGGCCAGTTCATCATCGGCGGTCCGGTTGGCGACTGCGGCCTGACCGGCCGCAAGATCATCGTTGACAGCTACGGCGGCATGGCTCGTCACGGCGGTGGCGCATTCTCCGGTAAAGATCCATCGAAGGTTGACCGTTCGGCTGCTTACGCCGGCCGTTATGTTGCAAAGAACATCGTCGCTGCCGGCCTGGCCGAGCGTTGCGAGATTCAGGTTTCCTACGCGATCGGTGTTGCTCAACCGACTTCGATCTCGTTGAACACCTTCGGCACCGGCAAGATCAGCGACGACAAGATCGTCAAACTGGTACGCGAAGTGTTCGACCTGCGTCCATACGCAATCACCACCATGCTCGACCTGCTGCACCCGATGTATCAGGAAACCGCTGCGTACGGCCACTTCGGTCGCACTCCTGCGAGCAAGACCGTTGGTGGCGATACTTTCACCACCTTCACCTGGGAAAAAACCGACCGCGCCGACGACCTGCGTTCCGCTGCCGGCCTGTAAGACTTCCCCAGCAGTCTCAAAGCCCCGCACGGTTCGCCGCGCGGGGCTTTTTATTGGTTCTTCACGGAATCCCGGGAAAGACAGAAACAAGAACGCCGATTTGATTGATGATGTTCGTGCGAGCAAACACATCTAAAAAACCGGCGTTCTTATGCGTGATATTAATACTTTCCTTCCTTTTTGGGAGGGCTTTTCTGTCGTCACCATCAAGCCCGATGGTGACGCCCTACAGATCGATCTGATTCCCCATGCCACCCGATTCCCTTCCTGCGGCGGCTGCCAAAAACCGTGTTCAACCACTCATGAGTATTGCGAGCGAACTGTTCGTGATCTTCCCATTCTCGGTCGCGCGGTACGCCTCAGCGTTTTGCTCAGGCGGGTTGGCTGCCGCGACTGTGGCAAGCGCATGGAGGCCGTCAGTTGGCTGGATCGCTATGCCCGCATGACGCGCCGCTTAGCCGATGCGGTCATTCAGACCTGCGAGCGCCTTCCCACCCTGCACGTGGCCCAGATGTTTGGGCTGCATTGGGACACCGTTCGGTTGCTGGAGCGTCGAGCCTTACAGGCGGCGTTGAGCACGCTGCCAAAGGCGCAACCACGACGCCTGGTGATGGATGAATTCGCGCTGTTCAAAGGGCATCGCTACGCCAGCGTGGTGTTGGATGCCGATACGCGACGAGTGCTATGGATCGGTGAAGGCCGCAGCCGGGCGGCGGTTCGGCCCTTTTTCGAGGAGCTGGGGCCAGAGGGGTGTGCTCGAATCGAAGCGGTGGCGATGGACATGAACACCGCTTTTGACCTGGAGGTTCGTCAGCACTGCCCGAAAGCGCGACTGGTCTACGACCTCTTTCATGTGGTGGCCAAATATGGCCGAGAGGTGATTGATCGGGTCCGCGTCGACGAGGCTAACCGACTGCGCCACGACAAGCCGGCTCGCAAGGTCATCAAGCAAGCGCGGTGGCTGTTGCTGCGCAATCCAGAGAACCTGAAAAGGCCGGAACAACAGGTTCACTTGCAGGATTTGTTGGCGGCCAACCAATCGCTGATGACGGTTTATTTGATGAAAGCTGAGCTCAAAACGCTCTGGACG
Source organism: Pseudomonas sp. MYb327 (assembly GCF_040438925.1). Classification (NCBI taxonomy): domain Bacteria; kingdom Pseudomonadati; phylum Pseudomonadota; class Gammaproteobacteria; order Pseudomonadales; family Pseudomonadaceae; genus Pseudomonas; species Pseudomonas sp. MYb327. Next base: position 5,576,511 of record NZ_CP159258.1, on the reverse strand, counting down.
CCGAGTGCTGCTTGGGCCTGGAGATCGGCCTGGAAGCAATGGCTGCGCCATGCTCATGAAAGCGAAATACCAGCTCTGATCCAGTTTGCCAAACGGCTAAAGGGCTACTGGCGGGGCATCGTGAGCCGAGTGCGCTGGCCGATGCACACCGGTCAGTTGGAAGGAATAAACAATCGAATAAAAGTCATTAAACGGATGGCGTACGGTTACCGGGATAGCGAGTTCTTTTTCATGAAGATCAAGAGCGTCTTTCCCGGTAATCCGTGAAGAACCTTTTTATTGCCTTGCGCTCAAGACCGTGTTGCCGCTTTCGCGAGCAGGCTCGCACCCATTGATCGGTGTGAATACAAAACCTGTGCACGACGGGCCAGCCCAATCACCTTAGAAATACCAAGCAAAACACCCGTCATTCCGATCGCAAAATCCTGACTAACCTTCGAGCATCCATAATGAGCAAGGAAGCTCACAATGCGCGTGTTCATCGCTTTCCTTCTGACCTTCTTCTGTCATGCAACAAACGCCGCCACATGCCCCGACTGGCCATCCGAACGAGCCTTGGCCGAAGTCGCCGCACTGCAAAAACAAATCGACACCTGGGACGACCAATACCATCGCGCAGGTCGCTCATTAATCGCCGACGAACTTTACGACCAGTCCCGCGCCCAACTCACCGAATGGCGCCAATGCTTCAATCCGGGCCCGACCAAAGAACCGTTGCTCACCGCGCGCGGCACAATTCCCCACCCGGTCGCCCATACCGGACTGGAAAAACTGCACAGCGCTCCTGACGTCGAACGCTGGCTGCGTGACCGCAAGGACGTTTGGATTCAACCCAAAGTCGATGGCGTGGCCGTCACCCTGGTTTATCGTCAAGGCTTGCTTGCTCAAGCCATCAGTCGCGGCGACGGTACGCAGGGCCAGGACTGGACGACCTCGGCGCGCCAGGTCGTTGCCATCCCCCGGCAACTGTCACAGCCTCGGGACCTGCTGGTGCAAGGCGAACTTTACTGGCGTCTCACAGACCACGTGCAAGCGCAGGCCGGCAGCCTCAACGCTCGCGCCACAGTGGCCGGCCTGATGGCACGCAAAAAAACATTGAGTACGGAGCAGGCTGGCGGCATCGGCCTGTTTGTCTGGGATTGGCCTCAAGGCCCGGAAAATTTGCCGACCCGGATCAAAACGCTGCATGAACTGGGCTTTCCGGACACCACGCCTTACAGCCAGCGGATCAGCACACTGTCGGACGCCGAGCGCTGGCGCGAACACTGGTATCGGGCGCCCCTGCCCTTTGCCAGCGACGGCGTTGTCCTGCGCCAGGAGCAACGCCAGCCCGCCGAACGGTGGCAAGCCAAGCCACCTTATTGGAGCGTGGCATGGAAATACCCCTTTGCTAAGGCATTGGCCGAAGTGCGCAAGGTTCACTTCAAGATTGGCCGTACCGGGCGCATTACCCCGTTGCTGGAGCTGACGCCCGTGTTGCTCGATGACAGGCAAATCAAACGCGTCAGTGTGGGCTCGCTGCAACGCTGGCAAGCGCTGGACATTCGACCGGGCGACCAGGTCGCCATTAGCCTCGCAGGCCTGACCATTCCCAGGCTGGAGGGTGTTGTGCTGCGCAGCACCGAACGCGCCGAACTGAATGTGCCGCGGGCCGAGGACTTTCATCCGCTGAGTTGCTGGCAGCCGACAGCGGGGTGCGAAAGCCAGTTTCTCGCGCGCCTGACCTGGCTCAGTGGCAAGCAGGGCCTGGCGTTGGCCCATGTCGGCCCTGGCACTTGGGAAATACTTCTTGAAACAGGTCGCCTGAACAGCCTTCTGGATTGGTTGACCCTTGATGCTCGAGAGCTTGCTAACATTGACGGTTTCGGCGAGCGCAGTGCTGCCCGTCTTGAGATCAGTTTCAACAGCGCCCGCCAGCGTCCTTTTTTGCGATGGTTGAAGGCCTTGGGCTTGCCACCGACAGGTCAGGCACGTCTGACCAATTCATGGCGGGAGCTGGCACAACGAGACACTGAACAATGGCAGGCCGAAGACGGCATAGGTCCTGGACGTGCGGCGCAACTGAGCGCATTTTTCCGCGACCCGCAGGTCCAGGCCTTGAGTGAGATATTACGCAGGGCAGGGATTGACGGTTTTCAGTAGGCCGGCAACGCCCACCCACCGGGGAACCCCATGGCACTGATGAGCTCAAACAGCCATCGCCGCATAGACCCGATTGCCTTTCCACATGGAGCTTTTATGAAATTTCTTTCACCGCTCGCCCTGTTGGCCCTTTGCAGCGTGATGGCCGCCCCGTTGATGGCGGCCGAAGATGCACCGGAGCTGACCGGCTGCGCCGCCAAGAAGCAAGGCATCATCAATCAGATCGAACTGGCCAAATCCCACGGCAATGCCGACCAGCAGGCCGGCCTGGAGACTGCCCTGAGCGAAGTCACGGCCAACTGCACTGACGCTTCGTTGAAAAAAGAACGGGAAAACAAGGTGCTTGATGCCAAGCACGAAGTCAGCAAGCGTCAGGCCGACCTCGACAAGGCCATGAAAAAAGGCGATCCGGAGAAGATCAACAAGCGCAAGGACAAACTCGCCGAGTCCCGCAAGGAATTGCAGGAAGCGGTGGATGAACTAGACAAGTAAGACCCCGGCTGAGCAAGTAAGCATTTGTGGCGAGGGAGCTTGCTCCCTCGCCACAAATGCGCAGCAGGTCAACTCAAATCAATGATCCCGAAACGCCTTATGGCAAGCACTGCAGGCATCCTCGACCTTCTGCACCGCCGGCCCCAGGTTACTGGCCTTATAAGGTTGAACCTGACTGGCAACTACCAATTCACCGGTGGCGAACTCAAGGTCCCGGGCCATTGCCTGAAAGCGGGCTTGCTGTTCCCAGACATCGCTTTTGGCACTGGTGTGGTCTTCTTCACGCACTTGCGGAAAATGTTTCCACGGCTCATGGGACAACGCATCGAGCTTCACCGCGCCGTCCGCGAACTTCGGGCCATCGAACGGAATACGGCCACGCAACATGCCACCCAGGTCTTCACCGGTCTTGAGCATCTGCTTGAAAATAGCCTTGCGCTGACCGAGCGGCGAATTGGGGTCGACACCACCGCAAGCGGACAACGTCAGGCAGGCCAGCAATACAACAGAAAGTCTTTTGAGAGTCATGGTGGCTTCAGGTCACGGGAACGGCGGCCAGTATCCTCGCGTCATCGTCAAAGACCAATACCCCTATTATCAATACGGGTTGCCTGAGCGCAGGGAGCACGCGGGCAACTGGCAAAGGAATCACTTCATGAACAGCCGTTTCAAGGCATGGCGTCACAGCCTGACCTGGACCTTGCCAATGGTGGCCCTGCTCGCAGGCTGCACCGGTGGCGACAGCAACAAGCCGAAAACCCATGCCCTGGCCACTTACTCCAGCGCCACGTGGGAAGCCCTGCCGGCGGTATCCGACAATGATCTCGTTGCCGGTTTCGGCTCATGGCGCAGCGCCTGCACTCGACTCAAGGCCGACCCGGTCTGGGGCGGAACCTGCGCGGCGGCCGCCAACGTGCCGCAAACCGCCAGCGACATTCGCGGATTCCTCAAACAGAACCTTGATGTCTACGGCCTGCGCGCCGCCAACGACAACCCCAACGGTTTGATTACCGGCTATTACGAACCGGTCTACCCCGGCAGCCTGACCCAGACCGCAACGGCGAACGTGCCGGTATATGGCGTGCCCGAAGACATGATCATCGTCTCGCTGGATAGCATCTACCCGGAACTCAAAGGCAAACGCCTGCGCGGTCGACTTGAGGGGCGCGTGCTCAAGCCTTACGACGATGCCGCAACCATCGGCAGCAAAGGTGTCAAGGCTCCCGTCGTGGCCTGGTTGACCGATCCCATGAACCTGCAGTTCCTGCAGATCCAGGGCTCGGGTCGGATCCAGCTCGACAGCGGTCGTCAACTTCGAATCGCCTACGCCGACCAGAACGGTCACCCTTACCGACCGATCGGGCGTTGGCTGGTCGAGCAAGGCGAATTGAAGAAGGAAGACGTGACCATGGGTGCGATAAGCAGTTGGGCCAAGGCCAATCCTTCGCGCATTCCGGAACTGCTCGCCAGCAACCCAAGTTATGTGTTTTTCACCCAGAACCCGGACAGCAACGAAGGTCCACGCGGCTCGCTGAACGTGCCGTTGACGGCCGGCTACAGCGCGGCGGTAGACCGCAAGGTGATTCCGCTGGGCAGCCTGTTGTGGCTATCCACCACCAAACCGGACGGCACAGCGCTGGTACGCCCCGTGGCAGCCCAGGACACCGGCGGCGCGATTGCCGGCGAGGTTCGCGCGGATCTGTTCTGGGGCACCGGCGATGCGGCCGGGCAACTGGCGGGAGACATGAAGCAGCAGGGGCAGATCTGGATGCTGTGGCCGAAGGGCGCGGCGTTGCCGCAAGTGCCGCAAGTACCGGATGCAGTGAAATAATCCGTGAACCAGTGAAACTTGTAGAAGCCGGCTTGCTGGCGATGCGGTGTATCAGGCGCGATCATTGTCGACTGAGCCGCCGCTATCGCCAGCAAGCCGGCTTCTACAGAACTACGTTTTCAGACTGAAACAACGAAGAACGCAGCAATCAACCCCATCCCCACAAACCACACCAGCGAGCGCAAGATCGCCCAGTCCGCCAGATAGCAAATGATGTACAGCAGCCGACTGGTGATGAACAGCACCGCCAACACATTGAGCGTGACCAGTTCGGCGTTGCCCACCAGGTGCGCCACGATCACTGCCGCCGCGAACGCCGGGGTCACTTCAAAACTGTTCAATTGCGCCGCATGCGCACGCCTGGCCAAACCATTGAGCGACTCGAGAAAGTCCCGGGGGTCATGGTTGTCACTCAGACGATATCCGCCACTGGCCTTGGCGATGCCCGTGCAGATATAGGGCAGGAAAATCGCGATCAAAATGCACCACAGAGCAACATTCATATAGCAGTCCCTTTCTCACGTATCAGAGCAATCAAAATTTCATGACCAACATGCCGATCAAAACCAACCCACAGGCTAAGAGCCTTGGCCCGCCGAAAGGTTCTTTCAGGTAACGCATGCCGAACAAGACCACCAGAATCACGCTGATCTCGCGTAACGCAGCCGCTTCGGCAATCGAACCCAGCTGCATGGCCCACAGCACCAGAGCGTAGCTGAACAACACGCAGAACCCGACCGCCAGGCCGAGTCGCCACTGCTCACGCCAGAACAACTTGAACGCTGGCCGTTTGCGCACCCAGGCCAGCAGCGGAAACGGCCAGGCACTGATCAGCGTCACCCAGACCAGGTAATCCAGCGGATGCGACCATCGCCGCAGCGCCTGACCATCGATAAAGGTGTAGCAACCGATGCACAGACCGATCAGCGCCACCACCGGCAGCATCGACCACGGTAATCGTGCACCACCCCCGCCCTGCCAAAGCAGGCAAAGCATGCCGAGCGGGATCAACAGAATTCCCATGATCTGCTGATGGGTCAGCACTTCGCCGGCGAACACCAATGTCAGCGCCAGCACCACGAGCGGCGATAAACCGCGCATCAGCGGATAGACCAGTCCCAGATCGCCAACTCGATAGGCCTGGATCAGCAAATAGCGGTAGATCAATTCGAACGCTGCCGAGGCGAGAATCCACGGCCAGATCTCCAGCGGAGGCAGCTCTACAAACGGCAGCATCAGCGCGACAAATAACATCGCGACGCTGTCCATGCAGGCCACCACCAGTAACCGTTCGGCACTGAATTTGATCAGGGTATTCCACGCCGCATGCAACAGCGCCGCCACCAACACCAACGCCGTCGCAAGCACGGCAAACTCCTTATGTTGCCCACCCTTTCCCTGCAGGAGCCCGGCTTGCCGGCGATGGCGTATTTGAAATCGCAGCCAGGCTCCTACATGAAACGGACGGAGAATTGATTCGCCATATGTCAGCAGCTGTTTATACTGCAAGCGACCACGCCGCACTCAGTTGCGCACCGACTAATTCCAATAAAAATTCTGCCCTGCCCGCTCTCCTCGAGAACGGTCATCGGCATGCGTATGCCTGATCACAGCGTCAAGACTACCGACAGAGACTTTGCGCATGCCACTCGCTTTGCTTGCCCTCGCTGTTGCCGCGTTCGGCATCGGCACCACTGAATTCGTCATCATGGGCTTGTTGCCCGATGTTGCCCGAGATCTCGCTGTAAGCATTCCCCATGCAGGATTGCTGATCACCGGCTATGCCCTGGGCGTGGTGTTCGGCGCACCGATCCTCGCGGTCGGCACTGCCAACATGCCGCGCAAAGCCACGCTGCTGGGCATGACCCTGATGTTTATTCTCGGCAACATACTCTGTGCGCTGGCGCCGAATTACGCCACGCTGATGGCCGCACGGGTGATTACCGCGTTGTGCCATGGCGCATTCTTCGGTATCGGTTCGGTCGTTGCCGCTGGCCTGGTGGCACCGAACAAACGGGCCCAGGCGATTGCCATGATGTTCACCGGCCTGACCCTGGCCAACGTACTGGGCGTGCCATTGGGCACGGCGCTCGGCCAATACGCCGGCTGGCGTTCGACGTTTTGGGCGGTATCTGTGATCGGCGTAATCGCTGCGATTGCGCAATGGGTCTGGCTGCCAAAGAACATCGCGATGGATAGAGCCAACCTGGCGAGCGAGTTCAAAGTGCTGGGCAAGACCAATGTGCTGTTGGCGCTGGGGATGAGCGTGCTGGCCTCGACCAGTCTGTTCAGCGTATTCACCTACATCGCGCCGATCCTGCAGGACATCACCGGCGTCAGTCCCCACGGCGTGACCATCATGCTGCTGTTGTTCGGGGTCGGCCTGACGGCGGGCAGCATGCTCGGCGGGCGACTGGCTGACAGCCGCTTGCTGCCTTCACTCGTCGGCATGGCGCTGGCCGTCGTGGTGGTATTGGCCGCGTTCAGCCAGACCAGCCACTCGGTTATTCCAGCGGCAATTACCTTGGTGTTGTGGGGCATTTTCGCTTTCGCCCTGTGCCCGATCCTGCAACTGCTGATTATCGACCAGGCTCATGAAGCGCCCAACCTTGGCTCGACACTTAACCAGAGCGCATTCAATCTCGGTAACGCTGCCGGCGCCTGGATCGGCGGACTGGTGGTCGCCAGCGGCGCAGACCTCGCAGACCTGCCGTGGACAGGCGCACTGGTCAGTGGCTTGACCGTGCTGACCGCACTGTTTTTTATCTACCTGCAACGACGAAGTGCCGCTGCGGTGAATGTGCCGAGCTGATTACTTTTTGATGTTCTGCGGGCCGGGTTCCTCGGCTTGATTCGCGGTGTCTTTCGGCGGCCCGCTCTCGCTGCGAATTTGCGCATGACTGATCAACGCGAAGATGAAACTGCCACCCACAATGTTCCCCACCAGTGTCGGCCCCGCGAACACCAGCCAGAAATCTTTCCACGGCAACTCGCCGGCAAACACCAGATAACCGACCTCGAGCGAACCGACCACGATGTGAGTGAAATCCCCCAGCGCCATGAGGTAGGTGATGAGGATGATGATCCACATCTTGGCGCTCTCCATGGACGGGATCATCCAAACCATGGTGGCGATCATCCAGCCCGAGATGATGCCCTTGGCGAACATCTGACTGACGTCGTTTTCCATGACCTTGCGGCCGATGTCGAGGAAGGCCACATCGGTCTTGCTGTCGAAAATCGGCAGTTCGAGCATGACGTAAGCCACCAGCAACGTCCCGCACAGATTGCCGAAGAGCACTACCCCCCACAGCCGCAGCAATCGGCCGAAGTTGCCCAGTGTCGGCTTGCTCATGATCGGCAGCACGGCGGTCAGGGTGTTTTCGGTGAAGAGTTGCTGACGCGCAAGAATCACTGCGAGAAAACCAGCGCAATAGCCGAAACTGGCGATCACCTTGAAACCTTCGCCGTCCGGCAGACGGGAATTGAGCAAGCCCATGCCCATCAGCGACAGGCCCATGGTCAGGCCGGCGGCCAATGCCGACCACCACAAGGCAGCGACGCTGCGCTCCAGTTCCTGATCGCCTTGGGTACGGATGATTTCGTGCAATACCGCCGCGCGTGGTGGCTGGTTTTTTTCGACCTCATGCTGCTCTTTCGCCGAGAGGTCCGGGGTCTTGCCAGCTTTGTGCGTATCCATAAGTTTCCAGAACCGGTGACGAGTCTTGTAGGTACGACACGTGGGGATCAGCACTGTTCAATGCACGTAAAAACAAACCGGATCTTGTAGGAACCGGCTTGCTGGCGAAGGGATCGACTCGATTTCCGGGGTGACGCTTATGGCGCCATCGCCAGCGAGCCGGCTCCTACAGGTCTCGCATTATTCGATGCTGGCGTCGTCCTTGAACTGGTCTTTGACGTACTTGATCTCGGTCCGGCCGTGCGGAGCAGGCAGACCGTCTTCGCCCAGGTTGACGAACACAATCTTCTCCACTGTCAGGATGCTTTTGCGGGTGATCTTGTTTCGTACTTCGCACTTGAGGGTGATGGAGGTACGACCGAACTCGGTGGCGGTGATACCCAGTTCGATGATGTCGCCCTGGCGCGAGGCACTGACGAAGTTGATTTCGGAAATGTACTTGGTCACCACGCGCTGATTGCCCAGCTGGACGATGGCGTAGATCGCCGCTTCTTCGTCGAGCCAACGCAGGAGGCTGCCGCCGAACAGCGTTCCGTTGGGATTGAGGTCTTCGGGCTTAACCCACTTGCGGGTGTGGAAATTCATGGTCACTCCTGAGCGTCTTGCCGAATGATGGGCGGTATCTTGGCAGACCCCGGGCCAGAGCTCTATTAACCATCGACTATGGTCTCGATTACCGTTCGGACATTGAACAACAGAAACCCTTTGGAAGATCAGCATAGACCGCTATAATCGCCCCCGTTTCAAAACGGTAACCTTCACTTGCTACCGTTTTCCCGCCACCTGTCCGAGGGGCGCTGCAGCAGGCTAGACCTGTCAGGCTCGGATGGGGCGTTGCTTGGCCATCACCGGCCAGACACTAAACGCACAACGGCGCCCATTCGCATACTTTACGAATGGAGGCTCTTCATGAGCGCTGTTATCACGCCTGCAGATTTTAACGATTACAAAGTTGCCGACATGTCCCTCGCTGCCTGGGGCCGTCGCGAAACCATCATCGCCGAATCCGAAATGCCGGCACTGATGGGTCTGCGTAACAAGTACTCCGCCGAGCAACCGCTCAAGGGCGCGAAGATCCTTGGCTGCATCCACATGACTATTCAGACTGCCGTGCTGATCGAAACCCTGGTTGCCCTGGGTGCCGAAGTACGCTGGTCGTCCTGCAACATCTTCTCGACTCAGGACCAGGCTGCCGCTGCCATCGCCGCTGCCGGCATCCCGGTTTTCGCCTGGAAAGGTGAGACCGAAGAAGAGTACGAGTGGTGCCTGGAGCAAACCATTCTGAAAGATGGCGCGCCTTGGGACGCCAACATGATCCTCGACGACGGCGGCGACCTGACTCAGCTGCTGCACGACAAATACCCACAGGTTCTGGATCGCGTCCACGGCGTGACCGAAGAAACCACCACTGGCGTTCACCGCCTGCTGGACATGCTGGCCAAGGGCGAGCTGAAGATCCCTGCGATCAACGTCAACGACTCGGTCACCAAGAGCAAGAACGACAACAAGTACGGCTGCCGTCACAGCCTCAACGATGCGATCAAGCGTGGTACTGACCACCTGCTGTCCGGCAAGCAAGCGCTGGTCATCGGTTACGGTGACGTGGGCAAGGGTTCCGCTCAGTCCCTGCGTCAGGAAGGCATGATCGTCAAGGTCTCCGAAGTCGACCCGATCTGCGCCATGCAAGCCTGCATGGACGGTTTCGAACTGGTTTCGCCGTTCATCGACGGTATCAACACCGGTACCGAAGACAGCATCGACAAAGCGCTGCTGGGCAAGATCGACCTGATCGTGACCACCACCGGTAACGTCAATGTTTGCGACGCGAACATGCTCAAAGCTCTGAAGAAGCGTGCTGTTGTCTGCAACATCGGCCACTTCGACAACGAAATCGACACTGCTTTCATGCGCAAGAACTGGGCATGGGAAGAAGTGAAGCCACAGGTTCACAAGATCCACCGTACCGGCGCTGGCGCATTCGATGCTCAGAACGACGACTACCTGATCCTGCTGGCCGAAGGCCGTCTGGTTAACCTGGGTAACGCCACTGGCCACCCAAGCCGCATCATGGACGGTTCGTTCGCCAACCAGGTTCTGGCGCAGATCTTCCTGTTCGGCCAGAAGTACGCCGACCTGTCGCCAGCCCAGAAAGCCGAGCGCCTGACCGTTGAAGTACTGCCGAAGAAACTCGACGAAGAAGTGGCCCTGGAAATGGTCCGTGGCTTCGGCGGCGTTGTGACTCAACTGACCAAGACCCAGGCCGACTACATCGGCGTGGCCGTCGAAGGCCCGTTCAAGCCGCACGCTTACCGCTACTGATTCGCCGCAGGTTTGCTCACGATGCGGTGCGCCTTGTGCACCGCATCGTCTGCATCGCCAGCAAGCCGGCTCCTACAGGTGAGTGGTCGTACGCAACATTACGGTACGACGCAAACCTGTAGAAGCTGGCTTGCCAGCGATTAGCGGTGTCGCGACATACCGGCCCCACAGGCTTACGCGTTTCCAAGGATATGACCATGTCCCAAGATCGTCGCTACAGCTTCGAATTCTTCCCTACGAAGACCGACGCTGGGCATGAAAAGCTGCTTGCCACTGCTCGTCAGCTGGCCACGTACAACCCCGATTTTTTCTCCTGCACCTACGGCGCTGGCGGTTCGACTCGTGATCGCACGCTCAACACCGTGTTGCAGCTCGAAAGCGAAGTCAAAGTCCCTGCCGCACCGCACCTGTCTTGCGTTGGCGACAGCAAGGACGACTTGCGCAGCCTGCTGAGCCAATACAAGGCCGCCGGCATCAAGCGTATCGTTGCCCTGCGCGGTGACCTGCCTTCCGGCATGGGCATGGCCAGTGGCGAAATGCGCCACGCCAATGACCTGGTTGAATTCATTCGTGAAGAGACCGGCAATCATTTCCACATCGAAGTCGCCGCTTACCCGGAAATGCATCCGCAAGCGCGCAATTTCGAAGACGACATCGCCAACTTCGTGCGCAAGGCCAACGCCGGCTCCGACAGTGCGATCACCCAATACTTCTTCAACGCCGACAGCTACTTCTATTTCGTCGAGCGTGTACGGGCGGCTGGCGTGAACATCCCGATCGTGCCGGGAATCATGCCGATCACCAACTACAGCAAACTCGCGCGTTTCTCCGATGCCTGCGGTGCGGAAATCCCGCGCTGGATCCGCAAGCAACTGGAAGCCTACGGCGACGATGCGCAGAGCATTCAACAGTTCGGTGAGCAAGTGATTACCGAAATGTGTGAACAGTTGTTACAAGGCGGTGCACCAGGGTTGCATTTCTATACCCTGAACCAGGCTGAAGCCAGCCTGGCTGTATGGAACAATTTGAAGCTACCTCGCTGATTGTTTCCACGCAGTACCCAGGCCCTCTTCGGAGGGCCTTTTACATTTAAAAGAACATGGAAAGTTGTAGTTCAATGAATACCGCACCCTCGCAAGCACGCCCTCAACTTGTCTATCTGGTTTTCGGGCCCGAGACTTATCATCAGGAAGCGGTTTTCAGCATAGCCAGCGCCTTGGGCCGGCTACGCGAAACACCCGATGCAGCGCTCGACATCCAGGTCTTCAGCGACAACCCGCAACCCTACAAACATCTGCCGGTTCGCGTACGCCCTCTCGATGAGGAAACACGTCGACGCTGGAGCGAGCCCCACGGCTATCATTTCCGCGCCAAACACGTCGCACTGCGCACGGTGCTCGAAGAATCCGAAATTGCGCTGTTGATTGATACCGACACCTTCTTCCACTGCTCGCCGCTCAAACTGTTCGAGCGCGTGCAGCCCGGCACCCTGTTGTGTAATGACTATTACGCCGAATACGGCAACAACAAAGAAAACCTGCTCTACAGAGCGTTGTCGTCAACCCTAAGGGAAAAGGGCCTGGCGGACGATCAAATGATGCTGCTCAATTCTGGCGTCATCGGCCTGCACAAGCAGGATATCCAGGTGCTTGATCGCTCGATCGCCCTGATCGACGAATTGTATCCGTCCGCGAAGACGGCCTACACCCTCGAAGAGTTCTGCCTGTCGGTCGCGGCCTACCGTACGCTGGAAGTCAAAAAGTGCCCGGACCTGATCCATCATTACTGGAGCCGCAAGCAATTGTTCAGGGCCAAGGTCAGGGCTTGGGTCAACAAACATGGCGGGCGCCCAACGAGCCTGGGCGCACTGGACGACACTCGTCGCGTGTCGGCCCAACTTCCACGGCCACCGCGATCCCAGCGAATGCTCTACAAGCTCATCACCCTGGCACTGCCCGAACACCTTCGTCAGTTCATTCGCGAAATCCTTTACGGTTGCTACGAGCATCCCAACGAGTTCGACAAGGCCTGCGGACCAGTCTGGTGGGATAAAGCACTGCAAAACCAACAGGAACGCCTTGGCACACCGGTTTGCCGCAACCTGCTAGAGGATTGGTTCACCAACGGCCTGGTCAAGATGATTCTTGGACAGCGGCGCACGGCAATCCACGAACACTTACTCAACAGGCCCGACAAATAGAGACTTGGCGCCCAATATGCTCAAGCACTGCGCGAAACATGCAAGCCAGAGCTTCTCATTAGCCGTTGGGCGTACTAACCTCAGGCCATGCCCGCCATTGTCCAGTTGCTTGCCGTTGTGCTTTTCACTTGCCTGAGCTTCACCGCTCGGGGCGAGAAATTGCGCATTGTCACAGAACCGTGGGCGCCTTATGTGTATGAGGAGAACGGCAAATCCCTGGGACTCGACTACGAAACCACCGCGATTGTCTTCAAGCGCCTGGGCATCGAAGTCGAGTGGCAGTTCCTGCCATGGAAACGTTGCCTGTCGATGCTTGAAACCGGCCAGGCCGATGGCGCACTGGACATTTTCCACAGCGACGAGCGCGATGCGACATTGCTCTACCCCAGCGAACCGCTCTCGGAAGTGCAGTTCGTGATGTTCTACGCCAACGAGCGTCCGCACCCCTTCCGTACCCTCGACGAACTGCATGGCCTGACCATCGGCACCTCGCCGGGCTATCTGTACAGCCAGGATTTCAGGGATTCGAATCTGTTCATCCGTGAACCGGCACCGAGCCATGAAGCCAACTTCGGCAAACTGGTGCGCGGACGGATCGACCTGCTGATCACGGATCGCCGGGTCGGCCAGCATTTGCTCGACGAACTGAACATTCGCGACAAGATCTCCGAAAACCCGACCGTGATCAGCCAGCAAAGCCAATACCTGGCGGTGCGACGCAATGCCGGCATGGATTTACTGGTGCAGCGCTTCGGTGCCGAACTCAAGCGTTTCAAACGCGAGCCGGCCTACGCAGAGCTAAGCGCCCGTTACGGCGCCGACCCGGCCGCTACCGTCAACCCGGCGAGAGCCTCCGCCATCACGGTAAAAACCGTTGAGCAGCAGGAAAGCGGCGCGCAGTGATTGCTCTGTTATACTCCGGCCTTCCCGCCAGGCTCACGCCCGGACGCTCGGACTTGTTCAAGGCATCTCGACCCCGCTACGGCGCAGCTTTCCAGCCCGCGCGAGCGCTCCAGACGAGCTTTCAAGGCCCAGCAGGACCGGACGGGATTGCGTTCCTCTTAAACGCTATTCGCGCCAGGCAAGACTCCCATTGGGCCAAGCCCTAACTAAAACAGGATTACTCATGTCCTTTGCTTCCCTCGGTCTCTCCGAGGCTTTAGTCCGCGCCATCGAGGCAGCGGGCTATACCGAGCCTACTCCGGTGCAACAGCGGGCCATTCCCGCCGTGTTGCAAGGTCGCGACCTGATGGTCGCGGCACAGACAGGTACTGGTAAAACCGGCGGTTTCGCCCTTCCGATTCTGGAGCGGTTGTTCCCCAACGGTCACCCGGACAAATCCCAGCGTCACGGCCCGCGCCAACCGCGCGTACTGGTCCTGACGCCTACTCGCGAACTCGCGGCCCAGGTACACGAAAGCTTCAAGATCTACGCCCGTGACCTGAAGTTCGTCAGCGCCTGCATCTTCGGCGGCGTCGGCATGAACCCGCAGGTTCAAGCCATGTCCCGTGGCGTAGACGTGCTGGTGGCCTGCCCTGGCCGTCTGCTCGACCTCGCCGGCCAAGGCAGCGTCGACCTGTCCCACGTGGAAATCCTCGTGCTGGACGAAGCCGACCGCATGCTCGACATGGGCTTCGTCCATGACGTGAAGAAAGTCCTGGCGCGCCTGCCGGCCAAACGGCAGAACCTGCTGTTCTCGGCAACGTTCTCCAAGGACATCACCGACCTCGCCGGCAAACTGCTGCACAATCCGGAACGCATCGAAGTCACGCCGCCGAACACCACGGTCGAACGCATCGAACAGCGCGTATTCCGTCTGCCGGCCAGCCACAAGCGCTCCCTGCTGGCGCACCTGATCACCGCCGGCGCCTGGGAACAGGTGCTGGTGTTCACCCGCACCAAGCACGGCGCCAACCGCCTGGCCGAGTACCTGGACAAACACGGCCTGAGCGCCGTCGCGATCCACGGTAACAAAAGCCAGAACGCCCGCACCAAAGCCCTGGCCGACTTCAAGGCCGGTGACGTGCGCATCCTGGTTGCCACCGACATCGCCGCGCGCGGGCTGGACATCGACCAGTTGCCACACGTGGTCAACTTCGAACTGCCGAACGTCGATGAAGACTACGTGCACCGTATCGGCCGTACCGGCCGTGCGGGTCGTTCGGGCGAGGCGATCTCGCTGGTAGCCCCGGACGAAGAAAAACTGCTGAAAAGTATCGAACGCATGACCAAGCAGAAAATCGCCGACGGCGACCTGATGGGCTTCGATTCGAGCGCCGTGGAAGCCGAGAAGCCAGAAGTCCGCGAGCGTCCGGATGTGCGTAACCCGCGCAATCCACGTGGCCCGCGCGGCGATGGTCCGAACGGCGGCGGCGGTGGCGGCGGTCGTAAAGACAAGGGCAAGGACAAGGGCAAGGAAAAACCGGCGTCGGGTGAACGCGGCGAGCGTCCAGCCCGTCAGCAAAAACCACGCGAAGGCACCCCGGCCCGCGAACAGCGTCAGCCCAGCCAGCCACCACGCGCCGCGGCTGATCGTGCACCGGACGAGTTCCTGGACGACGATATCGATAACTTCGGTAACCGTGTCGACTACGTGCCTCAGCCAAAACCGGCCCAAGGCCGTGGCCGCCGTCCGGGTGCTCCGGCACAAGGCACTGCTGCCGGCTCGGGCGCACCACGTGGCGGCAAGCCACAGGGTCGCCAGAACGGTCCGCGCAACAGCGATGGCGCCAGCACCGGCACACCGCCAGCCAAACGTAGCGGCCCACGCAATGGCGCGCCACGTGACGGCCAGGCCCGTCGCGAAGACTCGCGCAACCGCCGCCCGGCCCGTGACGAGCAGCCTCGTTCGGAACCGGCCGTGCAAAACCCGCGCGGTCCTGCGCCGAAGATCATGCACAAGGAGTCGAAGGCTGACCGCTTCCCGACACCTGAGCAGCTCGATCAACTGCCAAGCCGTCCTCGCGGTGAAAAACCGGCCTTGCTGACCCGCAATCGCTGATTTATCGCTGCAATAAAAAATGCCCCGGCTCGTGAGAGTCGGGGCATTTTTTTATGGGCTGTAGGAGCCGGCTTGCTGGCGATTGGGGCGACTTGGTTTCTGC
Organism: Pseudomonas sp. MYb327; assembly: GCF_040438925.1. Classification (NCBI taxonomy): domain Bacteria; kingdom Pseudomonadati; phylum Pseudomonadota; class Gammaproteobacteria; order Pseudomonadales; family Pseudomonadaceae; genus Pseudomonas; species Pseudomonas sp. MYb327. The sequence goes on along the minus strand of NZ_CP159258.1, from coordinate 5,560,723 downwards.
TGTGTTGCAGAAGGCGCTATCGCCAGCAAGCCGGCTCCTACGGTCTCAGCATTACTTCGCTTTGACACCTTCAAAGGTCACGTACAGATCAACGGCGTCGGACGATGGGCCCAGGTCTTTCTGCTTGCCGAAATCAGAACGCTTGAGGGCGAAAGTACCCTCGAAGCCTGCACGGTAGCCGCCCCATGGATCCTTGCCTTCACCCAGGAAAGTAGCCTTGACCACGATTGGCTTGGTCACGCCAAGGATAGTCAGGTCGCCGGCCACGTCGGCAGTGTCTTTGCCAGCGGCGTTTTTGCCGGTGGATTTGACGCTGGTGGAAACGAACGTGGCTTTGCTGCCGTTCAGGAAGTCTTTGCTGGAGATGTGCTTGTCACGTTCGGCGTTGTTGGTGAACACGCTGGCGGTGTTCACGTTGAACTCGATCTTGCTGTCTTCAGGCTTGGCAGCGTCGAAGCTGAACTTGCCGTCGATGTCCTTGAAGGTACCGGTGATGTAGCTGTAGCCCAGGTGGCTGATCTTGAAGTCAACGAAGGCGTGCTGGCCTTCTTTGTCGACTACGTAGTCAGCGGCCATTGCGCTACCGGCGGACAACAGGGCGGAACCGATTGCCAGAGCGGCCAGAGTCTTTTTCAACATGCTTTGTTTTCCTTTGGAGTCGAGGTTGAACTTCAGGCTTTGCGACCCAGCATGCGCTTGAGGGTCACATCACGGTCGATAAAGTGGTGTTTCAATGCTGCCAACGCATGGAGGCCGGAAAAAATTACCAACACCCACGCCAGGTAGAGGTGAATCACGCCTGCGGTATCTGCCTGGTCCGGCAGTCCGGATACCAGCGCAGGGACTTCAAACAAGCCAAACACCGGGATACCGACACCTTCTGCGGTGGAAATCAGGTAACCGGCAATCATCACAGCGAACAGACTGAGATACAGAAAGCCATGGCCGAATTTGGCGCCGAGGCGCGTCATGCGGCTGTAGCTGGACAGGGTTGGCGGCGGCGGGCTGATGAAGCGCCACAACACCCGCAACACCATCACGCCCAACAACACCAGGCCAATGCTCTTGTGCAGATCCGGCGCGTCTTTACGCCAGGTGCTGTAGTAGTCGAGACCGACCATCCACAACCCCAACGCGAACAGACCGACAACCGCCAGCGCCACGCCCCAGTGCATGAAAATGCTGACCCAGCCGTAGCGGGAAGTAGAGTTTCGTAGCTGCATTGCCTAGATCCCTGTAAGTGCTGGCCCAAGACTATCGAGTTATCTATCGAATTAAAGCGGAAAATTTCGCTTTGAAATATCGAGAAAACCGATCAAGAGTCTGAAGCAAGCGAGTTAAGTAAAGATTAAAGTCGAAATTGTGAAAAAAACTGAATACGAACCAGAGAACACCTGTATCAAAAGGTTTATTCGATGGCTACTACTGATTTTTTCGCCACGGTCCTTAAGCCCATATGCAACCTGTAGCAGCTGCCGAAGGCTGCGTTCGGCTGCGAAGCAGGCGCAAAGTCAAAACTCGCGGTCTGTCAGATAAACCACAGGCGCAGGATCCACGACTGCTGCGCAGCCGAACGCAGCCTTCGGCAGCTGCTACGTGGAACGCGTTTCGGCTTCATTAATTGGCGTGCAATACATATGTACCGCATTTTACACATTTGAACTTGATTCAATGAGGCTCACCAACTCATTGTTCAAGGGAAAAACATGCCTATCACTTATACCCCGTTTCAAGCAAATGGCACCTCGGTGTTACCCCCCAACCAAACGATGTCGTCTGGACAATTCCTCACATCACAAAATGGACAGTTTCGACTAATCTTGCAAACTGACGGAAACTTAGTCATCAAGAACGGCGAGACTATTATTTGGGCTGCAGACAGCAACCAACCCTATAGCCAAACATTGCACCGACGAAAAATGCGTGAGCCTTTGCAGTTCGTGATCAGCAATAGCGGTTTTCTTTATGACCCATCTCGGGGTCGTTTGTGGATTGCTGAGAGCACTCACAGCACGGATAAATCACTTTGGCACAACACTTGTTTGATTATTCAAGATGATGGAAATTTGGTCATCTACGATATGCGAACAGGAGATCTGCGTTGGGCTCGCTCTGGATTTGTTCCTGGCCGCTTCCCTAAACAAAAGCGGCTTAATGTGATAGTTCAGGGCATACCTATCTTTCACTGGGACTTTAATTAATCTTGATTACGAGCACTTACCGAAATTAAAACCCTTTTAACATCTAATTGACTGAACATTCAGGCTTATAAGGATCAATCCGACATTTGTGGGCTAACTCAGTGTCGCGCTTGGGAAGCATTTGAATCCTCAGTGGATCCCTGCTTTTGCCAACCACACAACCAGAAAGTATTATCGATATTAAAATTACTGATATTAGTTTCATATAGGCTCCAGATTTTTTGAAGAGCCTATACTTCAAGCTCAACCAGTTCGATCATTCGCTTCCGATTATGTTGTGAGAAGTATCTGATACATCGCTGAAGCTTGTAGGACTGAAATCATCGCTTTGCGACTACAGAGTTCAGTTCATGTAAATCGGATCAGAAAAAAAGCGCGGCCCTCGGGCCGCGCTTTTCTATACCTGAACGTTACTGAGCCTTGGTCTCAGTAGTCGCCGCCGGCTTGGCCGCTGGCCTCTTCGACGGTTCAGCCTTTTTCACCGGAGCCTTGGCCGGGACTTTTTTGGCCTCGGTTTTGGCTGCCGGTTTCGCCGGGGTCTTGGCTGGAGCCTTCTTCGCAGGCTCGGCTTTCACTGGCGTCGCAGGCTTCGGCGCTTCAACCGGCGCCGGTGCAGCGGCCGGGGCTGGCGTCGGAGCAGGTGCTGGGGCCGGTGCCACTGGCTTACGACTGCTGCGCAGCCGAACGCAGCCTTCGGCAGCTGCTACGCGGAACGCGTTGCGGCTTAATTAATTGGCTTGTAATACATATGTATCGCCATTTCCGTATTCGAGCTTGATTCAATGAGTGCTCAACAACTCATTGATTAAGGAATGAAACATGGCTATCAGATACACACCATTTCAAGCAAGTGGCTCGCCAGTACTACCGCCCAACCAAACGATGACGCCGGGTCAATATCTCATGTCCCCAAACGGGCGATTTCGCTTGGTGCTGCAAGTGGATGGCAATTTAGTAATCACCGATAACGGCGCTGTAGTCTGGATTGCAGATGGCAATCAGATTTACAGCAGAACCTTATATCCGAAAAAGATGCGTGAGCCTCTGATGTTTGTGATTAGCAATAATGGGTTTCTTTATGACCCGTCCAGACGGCGCTTATGGATTGCTGACAGCACTCACAGCATTGATAAATCGCTTTGGTACAACACGTGTATGGTTATTCAGGATGACGGGAATCTAGTCATCTACGATAAACGGACAGGGAGTATGTGCTGGGCTCGCTTTGGATTCACCCCTGGCCGCATTCCAAAGCCAAAGGAAAGGTGGGTAAAAGTGCTTCCGGATGGCACTGAAATTCCTATATGGAAATTTCCATAACACCTCATGATTCATTAATCGAACACTTAAGAGCTTTTGAAGATTGGAGGCGGATCCAAACAATCTGGGTCGTATGGATTAATATGGCACTTATGGGCCAATTCAGGAGCATGTCTTTTAAGAGTGAATTTCCCATCAACACATCCTGTGAATGTTATCAACACCACTAAAACCAATATTGTTTTCATACGCCCTCCAGATTTTCCGAAAGCATAGATTTTAATTCAAGGCGCCACCCATCATTTGCTTCTGATTAATTTGTGGGAAGAATCTGATATATGGTCGAAGCGTGTAGGACCAGGATCATGAATCGCGGCACCTGATTACTGCGTTTGAAAAAAGTAATGTCTTCCGCTTGTTAGATAAGCAAAAAAAAGGTTCTTCACGGAATCCCGGGAAAGACAGAAACAAGAACGCCGATTTGATTGATGATGTTCGTGCGAGCAAACACATCTAAAAAACCGGCGTTCTTATGCGTGATATTAATACTTTCCTTCCTTTTTGGGAGGGCTTTTCTGTCGTCACCATCAAGCCCGATGGTGACGCCCTACAGATCGATCTGATTCCCCATGCCACCCGATTCCCTTCCTGCGGCGGCTGCCAAAAACCGTGTTCAACCACTCATGAGTATTGCGAGCGAACTGTTCGTGATCTTCCCATTCTCGGTCGCGCGGTACGCCTCAGCGTTTTGCTCAGGCGGGTTGGCTGCCGCGACTGTGGCAAGCGCATGGAGGCCGTCAGTTGGCTGGATCGCTATGCCCGCATGACGCGCCGCTTAGCCGATGCGGTCATTCAGACCTGCTAGCGCCTTCCCACCCTGCACGTGGCCCAGATGTTTGGGCTGCATTGGGACACCGTTCGGTTGCTGGAGCGTCGAGCCTTACAGGCGGCGTTGAGCACGCTGCCAAAGGCGCAACCACGACGCCTGGTGATGGATGAATTCGCGCTGTTCAAAGGGCATCGCTACGCCAGCGTGGTGTTGGATGCCGATACGCGACGAGTGCTATGGATCGGTGAAGGCCGCAGCCGGGCGGCGGTTCGGCCCTTTTTCGAGGAGCTGGGGCCAGAGGGGTGTGCTCGAATCGAAGCGGTGGCGATGGACATGAACACCGCTTTTGACCTGGAGGTTCGTCAGCACTGCCCGAAAGCGCGAGTGGTCTACGACCTCTTTCATGTGGTGGCCAAATATGGCCGAGAGGTGATTGATCGGGTCCGCGTCGACGAGGCTAACCGACTGCGCCACGACAAGCCGGCTCGCAAGGTCATCAAGCAAGCGCGGTGGCTGTTGCTGCGCAATCCAGAGAACCTGAAAAGGCCGGAACAACAGGTTCACTTGCAGGATTTGTTGGCGGCCAACCAATCGCTGATGACGGTTTATTTGATGAAAGCTGAGCTCAAAACGCTCTGGACGCCGAGTGCTGCTTGGGCCTGGAGATCGGCCTGGAAGCAATGGCTGCGCCATGCTCATGAAAGCGAAATACCAGCTCTGATCCAGTTTGCCAAACGGCTAAAGGGCTACTGGCGGGGCATCGTGAGCCGAGTGCGCTGGCCGATGCACACCGGTCAGTTGGAAGGAATAAACAATCGAATAAAAGTCATTAAACGGATGGCGTACGGTTACCGGGATAGCGAGTTCTTTTTCATGAAGATCAAGAGCGTCTTTCCCGGTAATCCGTGAAGAACCAAAAAAAAGCGCGACCCTTAGGCCGCGCTTTTTTCTACATCTGAACGTTACTGAGCCTTGGTCTCAGTAGTCGCCGCCGGTTTGGCTGCTGGCTTCTTCGCCGGTTCAGCCTTTTTTGCCGGAGTCTTGGCCGGGGCTTTTTTGGCCTCGGTTTTGGCTGCCGGTTTCGCCGGGGTCTTGGCTGGAGCCTTCTTCGCAGGCTCGGCTTTCACCGGAGTTGCAGGCTTCGGTGCTTCAACCGGCGCCGGGGCAGCGACCGGGGCTGGAGCAGGCGCCGGAGCTGGCGGTGCAATAGGCTCAGGCGCCTTAACCGGTTCCGGCTTCTTCTCGTCGTCCGACCCGCCGAACAAGTTCGTGAAGAAGTTGCCCTTCTTCGCCGCCACCGCGCCAGCACCTGCCGCAGCAGCGGCCGTCGCTGCCGGACCGACCTTCGCCGGTTCAAACGATTTGCCCGCCGCCAGGTCTTCAACCTGACTGGCCGCACGCTGACCGGTGCGCAGTGCACCTTCCAGAGTGCCCGGATACAAGGTGTCGGTGTGCTCGCCAGCGAACGCTACGCGCTGAATCGGACGTTCCCAAATGCGCCAGAACTTGCTGATCTGGCCCGGGCCGAAAGCCAGGTAAGCGCCGCCCATCGAAGGGTCGGTGCTGTAGCGACGGATTTCATAACCGGTGAACGAGCCGCGTGCCTGGGGATAAAACGCATGCAGGCGAATCAGCACCTGATCGACCATCTGCTTGTCGCCGAACGCCTGCATCACCCGTGCGTTGTCGCCGGACAGGTTGATCACCACGTTGGCGCCGCCCTTCAAGGCAGGCTCGACCCACAACATGCCCAGGCCAGTGTTGCTGTAGATCTCGCCCGACATGCGGGCCTTGGGTTCCCACACCGGCGTCTTGAACTTCAGCATGATCTGGTCGCGCCAACCGTAGTTGGTGCCCTTGATCGCGGCCAGGTGCTGGGCGTCCAGCGCCGGGGTCATCTGGATCTTGTTCAGCGCGCGCAACGGCACGGCCAGTACCACGTAGTCAGCCTGATAGCCCACGCTGCCGACCTTGACGGTGACGCCGTCCTTGTCCTGGGTAATCGACGAGACCGGGGAACTGGTCTTGATGGTTTTCAGTTGTTTGACGAAGGCCTGGGCCAGCACCGGGCTGCCACCGACCAGACGCGAAGCTCGCAGGTCACGGTCGGAAACGCCACGGTAGACACTGCTTTGCTGCGCGAAATAAAGCAGCGACAGGCGCGAAGGCTCGTCATAACGGGTACGAATCTGCTGGTTCACCAACTGACGGGCAGTCACCGGCAGGCTCAGGCGGTCCAGCCAATTGGACACGTTGATCTGGTCCAGAGCATGCAGCGTGTTGTTCGCTGCCGGGTTCAGCGGGTCTTCGACCGAGCGTGCCAGGTCGTCCACAGTCTTTTCATAGCGCTTGAGCGCTTCGGCCGTGGTTGGATCCTTGGTAGCCAGATCGGCAGCGGTGTAATACACGCCATCGATCAGGTAACTCGGGGTCCGCACGAATTCAGGCGCTGGCGTGGTGCTCAGCTTGAACGTGGAGACGTACTTGTTCAGAACCGGTTGAGCCTTGTCGTTGCCGATCCACTCACTGGTGGCCATGCCGGAACGCCCACCCAGGCTCGGCTTGGCTTCCAGCAGCGTGACTTGCCAGCCCTTGTTCTGCAGCTCATAAGCAGCGGTGAGGCCCGCGACCCCACCGCCGATCACGATCGCGGTTTTATCCTTTGCCAGCGCAGACACGCTGAACAGCCCCAACATCACCAGCGCACAGGCGCGCAGCCAACCGACAGACATTCAGCGAACTCCGGAAATACACGAGAAAAATAGCGGTTTTGCGAGCCAGACGACTCAAGAACCGCGAAGGATACGTCAGCCTTCAAACGCCCGCCAGCAACGTCTATCGACCTATACAAAGTAGCTCATTCGACACAATGGGTTGTCCCCGTGCGACGCATTGCATAGGCTTGCGCGATTGTATGTCCGCGCGTGTCACGGACCGCCTCGAGGAGAGTGAAAATGGGCCTGAATAAACAGTGGATGGAGCGCGATCTCGCGGTGTTGTGGCATCCCTGCACCCAGATGAAAGACCACGAACAACTGCCGCTGATCCCGATCAAGCGCGGTGAAGGGGTCTGGCTGGAGGATTTCGAAGGCAAGCGCTACCTCGATGCGGTCAGTTCCTGGTGGGTCAACGTGTTCGGCCACGCCAACCCGCGGATCAACCAGCGCATCAAGGATCAGGTCGATCAGCTGGAACACGTGATCCTCGCCGGTTTCAGCCATCAACCTGTGATCGAGTTGTCCGAACGCCTGGTGAAGATGACACCGGAAGGCCTGACCCGGTGCTTCTACGCCGATAACGGTTCTTCCTGCATCGAAGTCGCGCTGAAAATGAGCTTTCACTACTGGCTCAATCGCGGACTGCCGGACAAGAAGCGCTTCGTCACCCTGACCAACAGCTACCACGGCGAAACCATGGCGGCGATGTCGGTGGGCGACGTGCCGTTGTTCACCGAAACCTATAAAGCCCTGCTACTCGACACCATCAAGGTGCCGAGCCCGGATTGCTACCTGCGCCCCGAGGGCATGAGCTGGGAAGACCACTCGCGCAACATGTTCGCCGCGATGGAACAGACCCTGGCCGAGAACCATGACACCGTTGCAGCAGTGATTGTCGAGCCGCTGATCCAGGGCGCTGGCGGCATGCGCATGTACCACCCGGTGTATCTCAAGCTGCTGCGCGAAGCTTGCGATCGGTATGGCGTGCACCTGATCCACGACGAAATCGCCGTCGGCTTCGGCCGCACCGGCACCATGTTTGCCTGCGAACAGGCCGGCATTCGTCCGGATTTCCTCTGCCTGTCCAAGGCCCTGACCGGCGGCTACCTGCCGCTGGCCGCCTGTCTGACCACCGAAGATGTCTACAGCGCCTTCTACGACGACTACCCGACTCTGCGCGCCTTCCTGCACTCCCACAGCTACACCGGCAATCCACTGGCGTGCGCGGCGGCATTGGCGACGCTGGACATCTTCGAAGAAGACAACGTCATCGAAAACAACAAGGCGTTGGCGCAACGCATGGCTTCCTCCACGGCGCATCTGGTCGATCACCCGAACGTCAGCGAAGTGCGCCAGACCGGCATGGTCCTGGCCATCGAGATGGTCAAGGACAAGGCCACCAAGGAAGCCTATCCGTGGCAGGAACGTCGCGGTCTGAAGGTGTTCCAGCATGCGCTGGAGCGTGGTGCTCTGCTGCGGCCGTTGGGCAGCGTGGTGTATTTCCTGCCGCCGTACGTGGTTACGCCGGAGCAGATCGACTTTCTGGCCGAAGTGGCCAGCGAAGGGATCGACATTGCCACTCGCGACAGCGTGAGTGTTTCAGTGCCCAAGGACTTCCATCCAGGGTTCCGTGATCCGGGTTGACCGTCATTGCACAACCCCTGTGGCGAGGGAGCTTGCTCCCTCGCCACAAATGCGATTCCGATCCATTTTTTAGAGATTCATCATGAGACTGTCCCGCTTCTTTATCGACGCCCCCTTGAGCACCGGCGAGCACGAATTGCCCGAGGCCCAGGCCCATTACATCGGCCGCGTGCTGCGCATGGCCGAGGGCGATGCACTGCAACTGTTCGATGGCTCGGGCCAGGAGTTTCGCGCCACGCTGGTCGAAGTCGGCAAGAAGCGCGTCGTTGTGCAAATCGATGAAAGTTTCGCCGGCCAGGTCGAGTCGCCTTTGCAAATCCACCTGGGCCAGGGTCTGTCCCGTGGCGAGCGCATGGACTGGGCGATTCAGAAAGCCACGGAATTGGGCGTGACTGAAATCACCCCGATCTTCAGCGACCGCTGCGAAGTCCGGCTCAAGGACGAACGCGCCGACAAACGCCTGCTGCACTGGCGCCAGGTGGCGATCAGCGCGTGCGAGCAATGCGGGCGTTCGCGGGTGCCGGTGATTCATCCGCCGGTACTGTTGGCGGATTGGTTGAAACAAACCGAGGCGCAACTGAAGCTGGTGTTGCATCCGGTGGCTGAGCCTCTGGTCAGCCACGCCAAACCGGCGACGCTGGCGTTTTTGATCGGGCCGGAAGGCGGGTTGTCGGACGCCGAAGTGGAACAAGCCAAGGGCAACGGTTTTCATGCCGCACGCCTCGGCCCACGGGTGTTGCGCACCGAGACAGCGCCGGTGGTGGCATTGGCGGTGGCCCAGCAGCTTTGGGGAGATTTTTAAAACGACATCGCCAGCAAGCCGGCTCCTACAGATGTCCGCAGTTTTTGAGTGCGACACCTAACCTGTAGGAGCCGGCTTGCTGGCGATTGGCCGAGACTCGGTTTATAAAACGTAGAAGAAAATCGCCACAAAGTGCAGCAAACTCCCGGCGATCACGAACAAGTGCCAGATCCCGTGGGCATGCCGCAGTCTATGGTCGAGGGCAAAAAAGACTATGCCCACGGTGTACAAGATTCCGCCCGTCGCCAACCACGCAAACCCGGCGCTGCCCAATGCCGCCAGCAACGGCTTGACCGCCACCAGCACGATCCAGCCCATCACCGCGTAAATCACGATCGACAGAATCCGCGCTTCCGAACGCGGCTTGATCTCCTGCAGGATGCCGATCAGCGCCAATCCCCAGACAATCCCGAACAACGTCCAGCCCCACGGCCCACGCAGGGTCACCAGGCAGAACGGCGTGTAACTGCCGGCAATCAGCAAGTAGATCGAAAAGTGATCGACCTTTTGCATGATCGCTTTCTTGCGCCCGCGCACGCTGTGGTACACGGTCGAGGCGCTGTAAAGCGACATCAAGGTAAACCCGTAAATCGCCACGCTGACAATCTTCCACGGGCTGCCGTCCATGCTGGCGATCACCAGCATCCACACCACCCCGACCGTCGCCGCCACCGCCCCGACCAGATGCGTCCAGGCATTCAATCTTTCCCCGTGATACATGTGTTGCTCACCTCGACATTCGTTCCCGCAGTGCGCAAGGCTCAGGCCTCGAGCGTAAAAGCGCAATGTTTCAGAACACAAATCCTCCCGTAGCAGCCGGCTTGCTGGATAGGGCCTCAGGCTTTACGTTGATCTTCAGGGCGCCATCGCTCGCAAGCCAGCTCCCACAAAGAGCCGTACAATCGGGCCATTCCAAAAAGAGTCCGCGCCATGCTGATCGACGAAGAGTTGACCCTGAAAAAACTCGAGGTGTTCCTCGCCTTCATGCGCACTGGCAATCTGGCTCGGGCCGCCGCTGAGCTTCAGACCAGCAATGTCAGCGTGCATAGGGCGATCCACTCCTTGGAAAGCGCCCTGCGCTGCCCGTTATTCAAACACGAGGGCCGCAACCTGACGCCGCTGGAAAGTGCTTACGTGCTGGAAGAGCGTGCGCAAAAGCTGATTCAGGACGTCGTTGAAAGCGTGCGCCTGACCCGCGAAGCCGCCGGATTTTCCGCTGAACGCTTCAAACTCGGCTCGCTGTATTCGCTGACGGTAAAGACCGTGCCGCAACTGATCATGGGCCTGAAGATCCGCCGCAGCGAGCTCAATATCGATCTGATCCTCGGCTCGAATTTCGACCTGCTGTACAAGCTCAAGAACATGGAAGTCGACGCGATCCTGGTGTCGCTGGACGACAGCATCGTCGACCCGGATCTGGAGCACATTCCGCTGTTTTCCGACGATATCTTCCTCGCCACGCCCGCCGATTCGAAGTTTGCCCACAGGACCGAAGTCGACCTGGCCGAAGTGCGCGATGAGACCTTCATCACCCTGACCCAGGGCTTCGCCACGCACCAGGACGGCAAACGGGTATTCGAACAGGCAGGCTTCGAGCCGAAGGTGGCGATGCAGGTCAACGACATCTTCACCCTGCTGAGCATGGTCAGCTCGGGCGTCGGTTATGCGTTGCTGCCGGGAAGGATCGCGGCGGTGTACGAGAACCGGGTGAAGCTGATTCCGTTGCAGGAGAAGTACCGGTTACAGCAGCACATCGGTGTGGTGTTTCTGAAAGCCAAGGAGCGCGACCCGAATCTGCTGGCGTTGCTGGCGGAGTGTCGGATGTATGCCAATCGCCAGGCCTGAAACTGTGCCGCCGCCAATCGCCAGCAAGCCGGCTCCTACAGGGACGGAACAAATCCTGTAGGAGCCGGCTTGCTGGCGATTGCGTCAGATCAGCCGGTACAACCTGCGGGTTAGCCGACAATCCCCCGAACAATGAAGTACAACAACGAAGGCCCCAGCAGACAGCCAAGCCCGGTGTGGAACGTCGCCGTCAACGCGCCATAAGGCACCAACCGCCGATCCGTCGCCGCCAGCCCCGCCGTCACCCCGCTCACCGTCCCGGCCAGCCCACCAAACACCATCGCCGAACGCGGGTTATCCAGGCCCATCCAGCGCGCCGCCATCGGCGTGCCGACCATCACCAGAATCGCCTTGATCAACCCGGTGGCAATCGACAACGCCACCACATCGGAACTGGCGCCAATCGCCGCACCAGTCACCGGACCAACGATGTATGTCACCGCGCCGGCACCGATGGTGGTCATGCTCACCGCATCGCGATACCCGAAGGCCCAGGCGATGCTCGCGCCGACAATGAACGGCAGCACCGTACCCAACAGCAGCGCGATCACGCCGATCAGCCCGGCCTTTTTCGCTTCGGTGGCCTGTACTTCGAACGCCGTGGCGACGATGGCAAAGTCCCGCAGCATGGCGCCGCCCATCAAGCCGATGCCGGAAAACAGCGTCAAGTCCGCCAGGCCTTTTTGCCCGCCGGTCAGGGTGCCGCCGACCCAGGCCAGCACCAGGCCGATGACGATGGCAATCGCCGAGCCGTGAATCCGCCCGAAGGTCAGGCGTTTGGAGAGCACCACGGACACCCACATGATCACGCCGACGAAGGCGAACGCAGTGACCAGGCCGTTATGTTCCAGGCCTTTCTCGATGAGATCCCACATATCAGCGACCTCCTACGGGTGTGCCAACGGGACTTATCTCTTCGGGTTCATCGGGCAACGGTTCGCCCTTGTGAGTCCGGCTGATCAGGGCGATGGCGCAGCCACAAATCACCACCGAACCGATCGCCGCCAGCACCGCCACCGGGCCGCCGTGCAGCGCCGTCACCACATTCTGTTGCGCGGCCATTGCGACCACCACCGGGATGTACATGGCGCCCCAGAAGCCGACGCCCATCTCGCAATCCTTGGTCATGCCGCCGCGTTTTTGCATCCACAGCCGCGCGCAGATCAGCAGGATCATCGCGATCCCGACCCCGCCGACATTGGATTTGACACCGAGCAACACGCCGAGCATGTCACCCATGATCACCCCTGCCAGCGTACAGATCGCCAACAGCGCCACACCGTAAATAATCATTGTTTGTCGTCCTCAAAGTGCATCGTCGAATGTTGTTTTTGTTTTCGAAGCTTGAGTCGGTGCTCTAGAGTTGGCGGCTTCCCTCCTCACGCAACAGCGCCTGCAAGGTATCGAGGCGGGCACCGTCGAAAGCAATTACGGTGCCCTGCTCGAACACCCGGCGCGCCAGCCCGGTCAGCACCGCACCGGGCGGCAGTTCGATCTGTAGACGTACGCCACGCTCATAAGCGCTTTGCACTGTGCCGCGCCAATCCACCACGCGGCACATGTTGAAGGCCAGGTCATCGCGCAAGGCTTCGGCGTTGATCACCGGTCGGGCGCGGCTGCCGCTCAAGTAACCGAGAGTCGGCGTTTTCAGTTGCACCTTGGCGAAGGCTTCTGCGAGACGTTTTGCGGGCGCGTCCAGCAGCGGGCAGTGCGACGGCACGCTGACTGCCAGACGTTTGGCCAGCCCTGCGCCGCAACCTTTCGCCAACCCGGCAACGGCTTTCATCGCCGCGTCGCTGCCGGCGATGACGACCTGGTTGTCGGCATTGATGTTGGCCAGGTAAACCGGCGTTTCCGCGCTGTGCACCTGCGCCAGTAAACCTTCCAACGTGACCAGATCCAGACCGATGATCGCGGTCATGCCATAGCCCTGTGGATAAGCCTGCTGCATCAACTCACCGCGCAGGCTGACCAGATGCAGCGCGTCGCTGAAACTCAAGGCACCCGCCACCACTGCTGCCGGATACGCACCGATGGACAACCCGGCGACGTAATCGGCTGGCAACGACAACTGCCGCGCCGCCGCCACACCGGCGATCAACAGGCACAACTGAACGGCCCGCGTCGATTGCAACGCCTCGGCAGAATCCAGCAGCAGAACATCTTCACCGAGCACGTCACTTGCTTCGATTAGCGTTTCCCGAGACAAACGCTGGAGCATGCCCGGCTGCTGCGCGCCCTGACCGGGGAACACCAACAGGCTGCTCACGCTGCTTGCTCCAGTGGGTTCCACGGATCGAGCACCAGACAGGCCTGGCGGGCGTTCTTGAGCAGCACGCGATTCGACGATCCCGCCCATTCGCGCAAGGCGACGGCGCCGAATGGCGTTTGCAGTTGCATGTCCACCACACAGTTGACGGTATCGAGCATCGCTACCATCGCCCGGGATTCGACACGGCTCAGCGGCTGCGGTGTACGCAGGATCAGGTCGAGGTCGCTGCCCTCGTGCAACGCCGTAAAACCACTCGCCAGTTCAAACCCGGCGCTGCCGCTGACACCCCACACCCAGCCCCTCGCATCAAGCATCGGACGCAGTTGAGCCAAGGCTTGAAGGGCCGGCAAATCACGATCGATATCAACATGGCAAAGTTCTTCCGGCGTAACGCGACGAGTCATTGAAGTGATCGCCATCGACGTCGCATAACGCTGCTCACGCAAACGTCCGCGCACGCCGACCGCGATCTCGCCGGCCACCGACAATGCGCGGCGCACCACAACGGGCTGCCCGGCGCTAATCGACTCAACCAACCACGCAGGCGCATCCGCAGGCAGTTGCTCCGAGGCCATGCCCCAGAGCAAGTCGTGAGCCAGGAGCGTGTTCACCACTGTTCCCTCAGCAATTGGCGCACCTTGCTCGACGCCGCGCGATTGACGGCGCCGAGTCGACCGCTCAGGTCGTGCCCCTTCGTCGCCACATCGCTGATCGCCAAAGTCAGGCATTCAGTCACCCGCGCCAGGTCGCTCTTCGATGGCTGTTCGATTTGTTCCACCGACAGGGTTTCCCAAAGCAAACCAAGGCTGGCATAGCTATCGATGTCATAGGCCATCGGCGGCACGCTGGCGGCCAGGGTTTCCAGCTCTTCGACGCTGCGCAGCGTCACCCGCGCCGCCGACGCCTTGCCCATGGCATGCACCATCACGCCCGGATCGCGCAGGGCGATTAACCGGTTGGCCTGATAGCCATGCGCGAGAAATGCCCCGGACATCGCCTTGCCCACCAGCAAACCAATCACGGCGTGCCCAGCCAGTCGGCCGCGGGCATAACTGTCGGCGGCGCCGGCCAGGGCCTGATGAATGCCCAGCGCTTCTTCGCGACGACCATAAGCCTGGCTCGGTACATCGACGATGGCGATCAAGGCGCGTTTTTGCGGTTTGTCCTGATCGGCTGCGATGACTTCATCCACAGCCTTGGCCAGGCCCCAGCCTTCGAGCAAACCGACCTCACCGTTACGGGCACGGACAAATCGGTTGTCAGGATCGGCCACCACGGCGATAAACCGCACCGGTTGCTCACCCAGAAATCCATCGGCCACTTTCAGCGAAGCGGGCAAGCCGTTGACCGCTTTGGCGCCAACACTCAAGGCGTTGAACCAGTTCAAGCCTCTCAGGGAATACGAACTCATGAACGCTCTCCTTGATACAGATCGCGAACCACCGAAGGCTCGATTTGCGGCTCGGCGTCCAGACGCGTCAGCCGTTGCAGGAACAGCTCGGCCTGAGTGCTGCGATGCTGCGCTGGTAAACCTTGCTGGAGCAATTGGCTGACCTGCTGGCGGATCTGCGCCACGTCATCTTCGGCGTAGCGATCCACCAGTCCGGTGGCAAAGCGTTGCTCACCACCTGTCAGGCTCCAGATTAACGGACGATCCCGGGAGTCGTATTCTTCAAGCCCGGCTTCCTGTTCGATCACTTGTGGGCCGTTCAGACCGAGGCGTGCTTCCTGGGTCACCAGCAAGTAGCTGCACAAACCGGCGGCAATCGACATGCCGCCGAAGCAACCAACGCTGCCCGCGACCACACCCACCACCGGTTGGTACTGGCGCAGATCGACAATCGCCGCGTGAATATCAGCAATCGCGGCCAAGCCAAGATTGGCTTCCTGCAAACGCACACCGCCGGTTTCCAACAGCAATACGGCGCGGGTCGCAATGCCCTTGCGGTTATCTTCGGCCGCCAACTCCAGCGCGCCGGCAATTTTCGCCCCGCCGACTTCACCAAGGCTGCCGCCCTGGAACGCGCCTTCGATGGCGGCAATCACCACCGGCAAACCATCAATGCTGCCCTTGGCGATGATCACGCCGTCATCGGCTTGCGGCACCACGCCCTGACGCGACAGCCAGGGCGACATGACGCGCTGGAACGGATCGAGCAATTCGCGAAAGGTACCCGCATCGAGCAAGGCTTTTGCCCGCTGCCGAGCACCGAGCTCGACGAAGCTGTGTTTGCTCAGCAACGCTGCGCTGTCAGTCATGGCTGATCTCCTCGAAGCCTTGTTCCAGACGCAGGCGCACCACACCAGGAGTCGCGCCGAAATCGTGGATATCGATGTCCATCGCCGGCGGCATCTGCCCGTCGAACATCCGCGCAAACAGATGCTGCCAGCGCTGTTCGCTGCCATTGACCGAGGTTTGCACGGTGATGGTCAACTTGCCGGCCTGCCCCGGTTCGATCAGCACTTCCAGATCGCCCGAGCCGACACAACCCACCAGCGTGCGGCCGCGTGGCGGCTGCCCCGCGGGGAATTCAAAGGATAAGGTTTCCATCAGAAAACTCCCTGGATGATGCCGTCGCCGGACTCGATTCGGTCGATGAACAGGCAGGCTGCGAGCAGGTCGGCAGCGCCGCCGGGCGAGGCGTTCAACGCAATTAATTGTTGGTCCAGCTCATGTAAGCGACGGCGCCCGGCGAGGTTGGCACTGCCGCCCGCGTCGAGTACTGCCTGGGCACCGAGCTGCATGGACTGCAGGCCTTCTTCGCCAGCGCGATACAGCACGCAGGTGTCGGCCAGATTGGTCATGATCGCCAGCAGCGCATCGAGCCGGGCGTTCTGTTCGCCATGGCCGGCAGCACGGCTGCGTTTGAGTTGCGGCAGTGCGCGTTGAGTGACTGCCGGAAATCCGAGCTGCGCTTCCTCACGGGCACCGCGTGCGCCGTAGCGCAGAGCGACCTGGGCGCCGTGGCTCAGCGGTCGCGGCGCATAACGATCATCGAGCAAGGCCAGGCGCGCAGCGCGTAAAGAGAGGGAACTCGCGGCGGTGGACTTGGGCTCAAGCGCCGCAGCGGCGACCAACAAACCCAAGGCCCAGATCGCGCCACGGTGGGTGTTCACACCGTTGGTGGTGGCGAGCATCGCTTGTTCGCCGTCACGACCGATCTGGCCGATGGCCTCGCGCAGCGGCAATCCAATCTCGCCAATTTCAATGGCGGCTTCAGCCATCGCCTTGAACGCCGGCCACAACGCCAGCGCCGACGCGTGCATCAGCCCCAGATGCAAATCAGTGTGAGCACCGTTGCCACGACGGTCGACCAATGCCGGTTTCGGCGACAGGTCGGCTTCGTCGATCAGCGCGTCCACCGCCAGGTCCGCCAGCCGTTCGGCCAGGGTCAGGGTTTTCGGTTGCAGGTTGAAGGCGTGCATTACCAGCTCCTGAATTTGGCGGGCGGGTTGTAGAGGCCACCGGACCACTCGACCAGATCGGCCACGCTTTTCGCGGCGAGCAATTCGCGGGTGGCGTCGGTGCGGCGGATGCCGAGGTCTTCGGGCAAGGCGATCAGACCTTCGCGGCGCATGCGCGCGGTGTCTTTCGGGTTATGGCGCAGGCCGATGGCTGTCACCCCGGCGACGGCGGCGATCATTGCCTGGCGTTCTTCCAGGGATCGCGCCTTGTACAGGTAGGCGATGCCTTCTTCGGTCAGCAGGTGAGTGACGTCGTCGCCGTAGATCATGATCGGCGCCAGCGGCATGCCGCTTTTTTTCGCCACGTCCACCGCATCAAGGGTTTCGACGAAAGTCGGTTTGCCGCCCTCCTGGAACGTCTCGACCATTTGCACCACGAGCTTCTTGCCGCGTTCGAGCATCGGCTCGACAGCGTCGCCGTGACGCATGTCAAGCCAGGCCGGCGTACCGTGACGGCGACCGCGCGGGTCGTGGCCCATGTTCGGCGCGCCACCGAATCCGGCCAGGCGTCCGCGGGTCACAGTGGAGGAATGACCGTCGCCATCGACTTGCAGCGTGGCGCCGATAAACAGATCCACCGCGTATTGCCCGGCAAGCTGACTGAACATCCGATTGGAACGCATGGAGCCATCGCGCCCAGTGAAGAACACATCGGGCCGGGCGGCGATGTAGTTTTCCATGCCCAGTTCGGTGCCGAAGCAATGCACGCTTTCGACCCAGCCGCTTTCAATCGCCGGGATCAAGGTCGGGTGCGGGTTGAGCGTCCAGTTACGGCAGATCTTGCCTTTGAGACCGAGGGATTCGCCGTAGGTCGGCAGGATAAGTTCGATGGCGGCGGTGTTAAAACCGATGCCGTGGTTGAGCGACTGCACGTTGTGTTTTTCGTAGATCCCGCGGATCGCCATCATCGCCATCAACACGTGCACAGGCTTGATGTGGCGCGGGTCGCGGGTGAACAGCGGTTCGATGTAGAACGGTTTGTCGGCCACCACCACGAAATCGACCCATGACGCCGGAATGTCGACGCGGGGCAATTCGCTGACGTCATCCACCAACTGGTTGACCTGGACAATGACGATGCCGTCGCTGAAGGCCGCTGGTTCGATCAGGGCCGGGGTGTCTTCGGTGCTCGCGCCGGTGTAGATGTTGCCAGCACGGTCGGCCATGAAACCGGCCGAGAGCACGACGTTGGGAATCAGGTCCACCACCAGCCGAGCGTAAAGCTCGATGTAGGTGTGAATCGCGCCGATTTCCAGCAGGCCGTCTTCGAGTAATTGGCTGATGCGCAGGCTTTGGGTGCCGGCGAAGGCGAAATCGAGTTTGCGGGCGATACCGCGTTCGAACAGGTCCAGGTGCTCGGCGCGACCAACGCTGGGCATGATCATGTGCAGGTCATGCAGCCTGGCCGGGTCAGCCTTGACCAGTGAACGGGAAAGAAAATCCGCCTGCTTCTGGTTGTTGCCCTCCAGCACCACGCGGTCGCCGGGCAGGATCAACGCTTCCAGCGCCGCCACGATCTTGTCGGTGGGCAACACCACACCATCGGCGAGACCTCGCACCAGCTCGAGACGCCGCTGCTTCTCGCTGCGCCGCCGCGTCCATCGCGAGTCGGGGGAAATTGATGTTGTCATGACCACTCCACGGGTTCGCTGTCGTGGGGTCACATTAGGAGCGTTGGTGGGGGGCATCAATCAAGCAGAGTGGTGGATTGTTACGGTCACCGTAACGAACATTCCTCTGAGGCGAGGGAGCCAGTCAGGACAACCCGGCCGTCACGAGTAACTCCTCCAACGCCAACAAATCCGGCACCTTGGCCACTTGATCGCCCACCTGCACCGCCGCTTTTTCCAGTGGACACAACGGCACGTCGACGTAGCTCAACTGACTGTCGAGCTTGTACGAGCGCGGAATTCCTTGAACCAGCATTGCCATGAATTTCAGTTCAGGCCGACCGCCCAGCGCATTGAGAATGACGATCCGCGCGCGCTCGCCAATGGCGATTTTGTTGCCGCACGCCGACTCGAAACTGAGCAACGGAATCTGCCGGTTACGCCACGTCACCCGGCCGAGATACCACGGTGGGGTGTCGAGATCGAACGCCGCCGGTTGGTAATCGATCAGTTCGGCAACCGCTACGTTGGGCAGGATCAGGTTACGGTCGGCCAGTGGCAGCAGCAGGCCTGTGAGGTTGTTGGTGCGCTGGCTCATTAGCCGCTCAAGCATGGGTTTTGCTCCACAAGGCAATGCTTTCGAGCAGTACCGATTCCTGGTACGGCTTGCCGAGGTAATCGTTGACGCCGATGGCCATGGCCCGGTCGCGATGTTTCTGGCCCGTGCGGGAGGTGATCATGATGATCGGCAGGTGCTGCAGACGCTCGTCGCTGCGCACTTGTGTCGCCACTTCGAAGCCGTCCATGCGCGGCATTTCGATGTCCAGCAGCATCACGTCCGGCAGGTGTTCTTCGAGCAGCAACATGGCATCGACACCGTCCTTGGCCGTCAGCACGTTCATGCCGTGACGCTCGAGCAAACGGCTGGTGACCTTGCGCACGGTGACCGAGTCATCAACCACCATGACCAGCAATGGCCGCTGCGGTTCGACCTCCAGATCATGGGTTTTCGACCGTTGCGGCACATGGGCTTGCAAGGCGCGGATCGGCGCCAGCAAATCCAGAATCAGCACCACCCGGCCATCGCCCAGAATCGTCGCTCCAGACACGCCCTGCACTGCTGCAAACTGCGGGCCGAGGCTCTTGACCACAATCTCGCGAGTACCGGCCATGGCGTCGACTTGCACGGCGATGTGGCGCTCGTTGCATTGCACCAGCAACACCGGCAGCGGCAGGCTCTGGCCCAACAGTTTTGGCCGTGGACTGGTTTTCAGCAGCTCGCCCAGGTAGCACAGTTCATAGCGTTGACCGGCGTATTCATACGTCGGCGGATCAAAGCGGAAATGCCCTTCGAGTTCGTTCGGTAACACGCGGACAATCCCTTCGATGGTGTTCAGCGGGATCGCGTACTGATCCTCGCCGCAGTGCACCATCAATGCCCGGTTGACCGACACGGTGAATGGCAGGCGAATGCGGAAGTGCACCCCCTGCCCCGGCACCGAGTCAATGCTCATGCTGCCACCCAGCTGCCGCACTTCTTCGTGCACCACGTCCATCCCGACGCCACGCCCGGATATCTGGGTGATTTTCTCGGCGGTGGAAAAACCCGGTTGCAGGATGAATTGCAGCACGTCGCGGTCGCCGAGTTCGCTGTTCGGGTCGAGCAGGCCGCGTTTGACGGCTTTGCGTCGCACCGCCTCCAGCGGCACCCCGGCGCCGTCGTCGCGGATATCGAAAATGATGTCGCCGCCCTCGCGCAGCAGGTCGAGGGTGATCCGCCCCTGCGCCGGTTTACCCGCCGCGACCCGCACTTCGGCAGTTTCAAGGCCATGGTCCACGGCGTTGCGCAGCATGTGCTCCAGCGGTGCGGCCATGCGTTCGAGGACGTTACGATCCATTTCACCCTCCGCGTTGCCGACGATGAACTCGACGTCCTTGCCCAACTCTTCGGACACCTGACGGACGATGCGCTTCAAGCGCGGCAGCATCCGCTCGAATGGCACCATGCGCGTGCGCATCAGCCCTTCCTGCAACTCGGTGTTGATGCGGCCCTGCTGCTGAAGCAGGTTTTCCGCGTCATGGTTGCGTCGGTCAAGGGTTTCCTTGAGATCGAGCAAGTCGGAGGCGGACTCGAACAAGGCGCGCGACAGTTGCTGCAATTGTGAGTGGCGGTCCATCTCCAGTGGATCGAATTCTTCATAGCCCAGGCGTTCGGCGTCTACTTGCTGACGGCTGAGGATCCGGCCCTGGGTCTCGGTGTCGAGGCGGCGTAACTGGTCGCGCATCCGCTCGATGGTGGTTTCCATTTCGTTCAGCGTGACTTGTGCATCGCTGACCTGCTGCTCGATCCGCCCACGGAAGATCGACGTTTCGCCGGCCAGGTTAACCAGATCATCGAGCAGCTCCGCCGAGACCTTGACCATGTCTGCACCGGCATCGGGTTGCAGCAGCGGGGTTTCGGTTTTTACCGTGGGGGGCAACGTGACCGGTGCGGGCGCTTCCAGCACTGCCGGGTGGCTGAAATTCTTGATCGCGTCGATCAGGCGATCAGCGGGCGGCAATGGCTCACCGGCACGGGTGGCGTCGAGCATTTGCGCCAATCGGTCATGGCTGCGCTGTAGCAGCTCGAACAACGCCGAAGTGGGCTTTAGAACGCCAGCGGACAAATCTTCGTAGAGAAATTCCAGTTCATGGGCCAAATCGCCGATTGGCGCGATTTCCACCATGCGCGCGCCACCCTTGAGGGTGTGCAGGTCGCGCAACAGGGTTTCCATTTCCTGGCGACTCGAAGGTTCAGCCTGCCAACGCACCAGCGCTGCACCGGAGCTTTCGATAATGTCGAAACCTTCCTCGAGGAAGATGTCCAGCAACTCGCTGTCATGATGAGTCGAGTCATCGCTCGCGGCGGGTTCCGCAACCTCGGCATTGCCCGCGTGGCCTTGGCGGAACGCGCGAATAGCCTCGATCAGTTCGCTGGGGTCGTCCACGGGTTGGTGCTGTTGCAGCTGTTCAAGCATCAGCGCCAGTCGGTCATGGCTCTGTTGCAGCAACTGCGAAAGCCCCTCGCCTTGGCTGTAGCGGCGGTCCACCAGGCCTTGGTAAAGGCTTTCCAGTTCATGGCCCAGGTCACCGACCGGCTCGACCTCGGCCATGCGTGCGCCACCCTTGAGGGTGTGCAGGTCACGTTGCAAGGACGATAGCGGCGCGGCGTTGTGCGGCTCGCTCAACCAGCGCTGCAAGGCCTGGTTGGCGCTTTCGAGAATATCCACCGCTTCTTCGAGGAAGATCGAAACGATCTCGTCATCCAGGTCGGCAATGCGCTCCCCTGTAGGAGCTGGCTTGCCAGCGATGGGCGTTAACGATGACGCGTTTTCATTGGATAAACGCGGCGCCTGTGAGTCCATCGCTGGCAAGCCAGCTCCTACAGTGGTTTGTGCCGGTTCTTCCACGGTGGCTTGTGCCAGTTCGGCGGTGGCATCGGACAGGTCGCGAATGCTCAGGGAACGGCTCCCGTCACTGCGAATCAGCCCCATGGCGGACGGATCGAGGCTCTGGTCGAGCAAACCGTGCAAGGCGCGAATTCGTTCCGGCTGCGGGCTGACTTCCTGGCCAGCGGCCAATTCGTCGAGCATGTTGATCAGTGCTTCATGGGCACTTTGCGCCTCATGGAAAAACACCTCGCTGACCGCCAGGCTGCTTTCTTCCACGGCGCCATAAAGATCGAGCAAGGCTTCGCAGAGTGCATCCACCGGATGCAGGTCGGCCAAGTGTGCGCCTTCGCCGAGGGTGGTCAGTTCATCCAGCAGCGCACTGAGTTCCTGGCGCTCGCCGGGGTGTTGTTGCCAGCGTTGCAGCAGGCTCTCGGCGTCGAGCAGGATGTCCATGCCCTGGGCCAGGAAGTTATTGATCAACTGCGGATTACGCTTGGTCCGCAAACCCGTGCTCGGCGTGTTTGACAGGCTGGCTAGACGTTCGGCGAGCAATGTCTGGGTACGCTCGATCAATGCTGGAGCGTCTGGAATCTCCGCCAACGGATCGCTCTTGAGCTGGCGCAAACCGAGACGGAACAAGCCTTCGGCTTCAAGGAGCACTTCGACTTCATCGAGGTCGAGGACGATCTGGTGGGCCTTGTACTCCCGCGCCAGTTGATCCAGCGACGCGGCCAACTCGGCAATCGGCAAAACCCCGGCCATCGACGCGCTGCCCTTGAGTGTGTGCAAGGCGCGCTGCAACTCGTCGCTGGCCTGTAAGGGTAGGTGCTCGGCGGCCTGATCGAGGAAGCGATTGAGGCTGTTCAGATGGGTTTCGGCTTCTTTGCGGAAGATCTCCAGCAACAGCGGATCAAGAGCCGCGACGTCCTGGGTGTCTTCATCGGCGGCCGACTCCTCGCCCTTGGCCAGGGCATGAGCGCGGGCGGCCAATTGGTCGACATCGTTACGCTGGCGTTGGGCGTTGTCGGCATATTCGGCCACCAGGTCCGGCAGCAACTTCACCACCTCGCCAAGTAATTGTTGCACCGCGTTGCCCGGCGCGACGCTGTGCTCCAGCACGCGATTGAGCAGGTTTTCCATGGCCCAGGCCAGCTCGCCCAGCACCAGGGCACGGACCATCCGGCCACTGCCCTTGAGGGTGTGGAAGGCGCGGCGCACTTCACTCAGGGCTGAAGTGTTGTCGGGGTTGGCCGACCAGCGCGGCAAGTATTCACGAAGAATCTCCAGCACCTCGTCGGTTTCTTCGAGGAACACTTCGCGCAATTCTTCATCCACTGGCTCTTCACCGGCGGGCGGCGGCAACAGGCTGCCCGGCGTGGTCAGGGCCGGCGGGTTCAGGGCGGAAACCGGGCTGGCCAACACATCGGCCAACGTCTGGACGATGGCCGGGTCGTCCAGTTCCTGCATTTGTTGCATGACCTGCGCTTCGCTGGGGCTCAATACATCTTCGAGCACCGGGACATGGTGTTCGCTGGGGAAGAAACCGAGTGATGCCAGGCTTTGTTCGGCGATGTCGAGCAACTGCTCGCCCGGTGCTTCGGGGTCGTCGTTGAGGCGCTCAAGGTAGTATTCGAGGCTGGCAATCACGTCGGCCAGGCTGTCCAGTTCCTGCCAACCGGGCTGCCCCGGATCGAGCAACAGGTGCTCGCGGATGAAGTGGTTACAGGTTTCGATCAGGCTCGCCGCGCGGCTCAGCGGAATCATCGCCAATGCGCCGCGTACCTGGGTCAACAAGGCCGGCAGCGCTTGCAAATGCTGGCGGTCCCAGTCGGCGTCGATGTAGTCGACGATCATGTCCTTGGCCTGTTGCAGGCAAATACGCGCTTCCTTGATCACGATCTGATGGATCTGCGTCAGGTCGGTGGTGGGCAGGCGGCTCTCTTCCTGGCTCTCGGGTTCCACGGTGCCGACCATTCCGGCCAGGGTCGCTTCGACGTAGAGCAACGCCCCGGCGACGTCCATGAGAATCGCATCATCCGGCGCACGCTGGCCCTGAGCGAGGCTCAGCACCACCGCCAGTTGATCAATGATGACCTTGCGCGGCTGACCGAAGCCCAGCACCGCCAGGGTGTCGGCGATTTGCCGCAGCGGCGCCAACAGGCTGTCGAGATCGGCGGTGTGTTGCCGGTCGCTGCGCACGAACAGGTCCAGGCGCTCCTTGACCCGCACCAGCTCTTCGCAGAGCGCCGCCAATACCGAACGCATGGCATCGCGGTCGGGACCGGCCAGGCGTGCGCGTTCTTCATCGACCATTGCGCTGTCGGGCAGCGCCTCGTCCAGTCCGTAGCGATCTTTCATGGTCAGCATCTGCCCGGTGGGATGTTCGGCTTTGGCTATGTAGAACAGTAAGCTTTTGAGCAGCTCCGGCGGTGCCGGCTGATTGATTGCGCGCATGCCCTGTTCGAGCAGACGCTTGAGTTCTTTCTCAGCGTCCTTGAACAGACTGCGCAAGGCCGGGCTGTTGGCAATCGCGCCGCCGCGCATGCCTTCGACCAAAGCCGAAGCCACCTGCCACAGCGGGCTCAGGGGTGCGTTGCCGCACAGGCTTTCGAGTCGGCTGAACACGGTCGCCAGATAACTGAGATGCGTGTCGTCATCCTGCTCGCGCAGCAAACCGACCAGGGCCATCTGCAACATTTGCCGCAACTTGCGCAGCACGCTCGGTAGATCTGCCGGTTCCAGCCGCTTCAGCGCCTCTTCGTCCAGGGCTGGCAGCTCGGGCAGTTGCGGGCTGAACAGACTGGTTTCCGACAACAGGCTTTCACCACGGGCACTGCGCAGATCGTTGATCAGCGGCAGCACCACCAACGGCAAATCGCGGCGGGCGCTTTGCACCCGGTCGAGGTAGATCGGCAACTGCCCGAGGGCTTGCAGCATCAGGTGCAGCGCCTCGTCACGATGGCTGACGCGGTTCTGTTGCAGGGCTGTGGCCAGCTGTTCCATCTCTTCGGCGAGCAGGGCCGCGCCGTAGAATTCGACCATTTGCAAACTGCCGTGAACCTGATGGATGCACGCCAGGCAATCGCTCAGGGCGTGAGTTGCCTGCGGATCATCAAGCTGGATTTCAATCGCGTGATGAGCCTGCTTCAGCGTTTCGGCAATCTCGCCTTTGACCCATTCGAGGGCCACATAGTCGTGCCGATCACCCATAACCACTCCACTTCCCGCTTCAGTCAAAATGCCAATCAAGACGCCAAGGCCCGAGGGCGGTTCAAGCTTTGTCCGCCACCTGCGCCTTGGCGGCCGGCAAGGTGAAACCGGACACCGAGCGCCGCAACTGACTGGCCATTTTCGCCAGGTTGCCAATGCTCTCGGCGGTGGCGGTTGAGCCGGACGAGGTCTGCGAGGTGATCTGCTGGATCACGTTCATCGTCAGGGAAATCTGCCCGGCAGACGACGTCTGTTGCTGAGCGGCGTTGGAAATACTCTGGATCAACGCCGCGAGGGTCTTGGAAACCCCTTCGATTTCTTCCAGTGCCACACCGGCATCCTGCGCCAGACGCGCGCCGCGCACCACTTCGGTGGTGGTCTGCTCCATGGAAATCACCGCTTCATTGGTGTCGGTCTGGATCGCCCGCACCAGGGTTTCGATCTGCCGGGTGGCGGCAGACGAACGCTCGGCCAGCCGTTGCACTTCGTCGGCCACCACCGCAAAACCGCGCCCGGCATCACCGGCCATGGACGCCTGGATGGCCGCGTTGAGGGCAAGGATGTTGGTCTGATCGGCGATGTCATCGATCAGGCTGACAATGTCGCCGATTTCCTGGGAAGACTCGCCGAGGCGCTTGATGCGCTTGGCGGTGTCCTGAATCTGCTCGCGAATATTGTCCATGCCGTGGATGGTGTTGTGCACCACCTCGTTGCCCTTGTTGGCAATCTCCACCGAACGTTCGGCCACCGCCGAGGATTCAGCGGCATTGGCCGACACCTGATCGATGGACTGGGCCATGTCGTTGATCGCGGTGGAGGCCTCGGAAATCTGCTGCGCCTGATGCTCCGAGGCTTGCGCCAGATGCATGGCGGTGGCCTGGGTTTCCTGCACGGCGGCGGCGACCTGGCCGGCGGTGAGGTTGATGGTCGCCACGAGGTCGCGCAGCTGGTCTACGGAATAGTTGATCGAATCGGCGATGGTGCCGGTGAAGTCTTCGGTCACCGAGGCGGTCACCGTCAAGTCGCCATCGGCCAGGTCTTCGATTTCATCGAGCAGGCGCATGATCGCGTTCTGGTTGCGTTCGTTTTTCTCGGCGGTTTCCCGCAGTTGGCGATTGGTTTCGCGCACCATTACCAGGCCAATGAGGATGATCGACATCAGTGCCGCCAGGCCCAGCACATAACCGCCGATGGTGTCGGTCTTGCGCCCGCCGGCAAGGTTTTCGAAGCCGCTGGCCAGGTGCGAAGCTTCGTCAAGCAAGGTTTGCGACAGACTGAAAATGTTGCTTGCAGATTCACGGACCTTGAACAGTTCCGGTGAGGTTTCGAGGATTTCATCGACGGAGCCGGAGACAAATTCGAACAGCTCGGAAATCTCCATCAAGCGTGCACGCGCATCGCGGTCTTCGACCTGGCTGACCCGCAGCGTTGTGTTGCCCTGGAGCATGCCGTTGAGTACCTGGCCGAAACGCGCTGCATCGCGACCGAAGGCGTCGGCCGCCTGCTGCGAACTTTCGTCGCCGGACAGCACGGTATTCACCGCGCCGAGAATCCGCTCGGCCAGCAGCGACTGACGCTGGGCCATGGCCACCTGGCCGGCCGGGGCGCCGCGCTGCAGGAGAATCTCCACTACTTTTTCGTACTCCACCTGCAACTGCGGCACGGTTTCGGCCAGGGTGGCGGCAACCTGATGCAGGGACAACACAGTCTGTTCGCTGGAGAGGATGGCGTCGGTGTTTTTCAGCAGGCGTTCCCAATCCATCTGCACGGCGCGCATTTCCGGGCGCACCTCGGACGGAGCCGGCGGCAGGCCGGTGACCGGGTCGCCTTTTTTCAGATAACTCCAGCGCTGGGCAAAGTCGTTACGCGCATCGCTGAGCAATTTAAATGCCGCGGCCTTGCCGGCGGCAGCTTCGGTGGCGTTCTTGGCGATACGTTGGGACAGCACGCGCAGCTCACCGGCGTGGCCGATGTATTGCTTGTCGTAGGTGGCCTGAGTATTGAGGTACGCGAAGTTGGCGAACAACAGCATGATGAAGATGATCAGTGCGATGAACAGCACGATGATCTGCGACCGACTGCGCGACCCTTCCATTGGCTTGCCTGTTTTTGCTTTTATCATCGGTCTTCGCCTGTTAATCCACGCCCTGTGAAACCTTTCCGAAGAACCTGCGGGAGCGAACCTGCTCGCGATTCAGGCACCGCGGTGTCTCAGGAACACCGCGTTATCGTTCAATCGCGAGCAGGCTCGCTCCCACAGAGTTCCGCGTTTATATCGCGACGTTCATGAACCCCTGCGCCCGCGCCAGCGCAAACGGGCTGAACACCTGCCAGGCCTGCTCTCGCTGAAACTGGCCCTTGATGAACGCCGAAATCGGTCCATTCGAATGATCTGCCGGCTCCAGGCTGTCCTGGGCAAAGTGCTGCAAGCCGAAGACCTCGTCGACCAACAACCCGGCAAACACCTCGTTGTGTTCCACCACCAATACCCGCCGCTGCTTGCGCGCCGCCGAGCCTTCGTGGCCAAAAAAACCGCACAAATCCATGATCGGCAACAAACGGCCACGCAAGTTGGCCACGCCCTTGACCCAGGGCCTGACGCCCGGCACCTGGGTGAAGCGCGGCTCGTGCAGCACTTCACTGACTTCGCCCATGGGGGCGACGTACCAGTGCTCGCCCATACGGAAGCCAATGCCGCTCCAGCTGTCCTGCCGGGTCGGCTGCGACGGCAGATCCGCCGCCAGCAAACGACAGCGCTGGTCGATCTGCAGCAGCAGCTCAAAGGCTGTCAGCGACTCGCTCATGGCCGGACGGTCAACCGGCCAGCACGTTGTTCAGGGTCTTGATCAGGGTTTCTTCGTCGACTGGTTTGGTCAGGTAGTCCTTGGCGCCCTGGCGTGTGCCCCAGACCTTGTCGGTTTCCTGATCCTTGGTGGTGATGATGATCACCGGGATGTGCCCGGTTTCCGGGTCTTTGGTCAACTGACGGGTTGCCTGGAAACCGTTGAGGCCGGGCATGACGATGTCCATCAGCACCGCGTCGGGTTTTTCCTGGCGGGCCAGGGCCACGCCGTCGGCGCCGTTTTCGGCTTTCAGGACTTCATGACCGTGTTTTTCCAGCATGCCAGTCAGTTTGTACATTTCGGTCGGCGAATCATCGACGATCAGAATACGTGCCATGGTCTACCCCATTTTTCTTGTCGACATCCGGCCCGCTGGCCGAGCGTCACTGTGCGTGTCTTACTGCGGCAAAACAGCGGCGAAGCCCGGAACATGGGCCTGGATCGCGTTGAGCAGTTCTTCCTTGCTGAAAGGCTTGGTCAGAAACTGGTCGGAGCCGACGATGCGCCCCTTGGCCTTGTCAAACAGCCCGTCCTTGGACGACAGCATAATCACTGGCGTGGACTTGAATGCACTGTTGTTCTTGATTAAAGCGCATGTCTGATAGCCATCCAGACGCGGCATCATGATGTCGACGAAGATGATGCCGGGGTGATTGTCGGCAATTTTGGCCAGGGCATCGAAACCGTCGATGGCCGTAATGACCTCACATCCCACGTTCTTGAGCAGCGTTTCGGCGGTGCGGCGAATCGTCTTCGAATCGTCGATCACCATGACCTTCAAGGCGCTGGGTTGCTGGTCCATAAATGCTCTGCCGTCGCCTTTGTGAAACAATTTGTCCGTTTGGCCGCTCGAAACCCTTGAACGTCAAGGCCCGGCGCCACTTGGCAGCCTTTTTAGCACAGTCTCCAAACGCAATCTATCGGCCAACCCGGGCAGTGGTTTTTCCTTGACCGGGAACACACTCAGCGCCACTCTGACGCCACTTTTATATGGTCCTTCGGCCTTACCTTCGGTAGGAGCAGGCTTGCTCGCGATGAACACACGGTCTCTCTGAACAACCGCGTCGACTCTATCGCGAGCGAGCTTGCTCCTGCAGATTGATTTCGCCCCTAATTTCGAGGAAACACCCATGAGCGTTCGCGTCGGGATTGTCATGGACCCTATCGCCAGCATCTCCTATAAAAAGGATAGCTCGCTGGCCATGCTGCTGGCCGCACAGAAGCGCGGCTGGGAACTGTTCTATATGGAACAGCGCGACCTGTATCAGGCCGAAGGCCAGGCCCGGGCGCGGATGCGTCCGCTGAAGGTCTTCGCCAATCCGGAAAAATGGTTCGAACTGGAAGCCGAACAGGACTCGCTGCTCAGCGATCTGGACGTGATCCTGATGCGCAAGGATCCGCCGTTCGACATGGAGTTCGTGTACTCCACGTATCTGCTGGAGCAAGCCGAGAGCGCTGGCGTGCTGGTGGTCAACAAGCCGCAGAGCCTGCGTGACTGCAACGAAAAACTGTTCGCCACGCTGTTCCCGCAGTGCACGCCGCCGACCGTGGTCAGCCGCCGCGCCGATGTGCTGCGTGAATTCGCGGCGAAGCATGGCGACGTGATCCTGAAACCGCTGGATGGCATGGGGGGCACCTCGATTTTCCGCCACCGCGCAGGCGATCCGAACCTGTCGGTGATTCTCGAAACGCTGACGGCGCTGGGCACCCAGCAGATTATGGGGCAGGCCTACCTGCCGGCGATCAAGGACGGCGACAAACGCATCCTGATGATCGACGGCGAACCGGTCGATTACTGCCTGGCGCGCATTCCCGCCGCCGGTGAAACCCGTGGCAACCTGGCCGCCGGTGGTCGTGGCGAAGCGCGTCCGCTGACCGAGAAGGATCGCTGGATTGCCGCGCAAGTCGGCCCGACCCTTCGCGAAAAAGGCCTGCTGTTCGTTGGTCTGGATGTGATCGGCGAGCACCTGACCGAAATCAACGTCACCAGCCCGACCTGCATCCGCGAAATCGATAATGCCTTCGGCACCGATATTGGCGGCCTGTTGATGGATGCCATCGATCAGAAGCTCAAGGCTCGTTGATTAGCCAAACCAACATTGCGTTATCATGCGCGGCCTGTGAAAACGCGATGTTGGTTTCCTTGTCATGACACTCCCGTCCGATCTGCCTCCCGAACTCGCCCATGACGGCGTGCGCCCGGCCGATCGCCTCGGTTTTACCCTGTTTCTCGCGGCGCTGGTGCATCTGGCGTTGCTGTTGGGCGTCGGCTTTACCATGGTCGAGCCCAAGCAAATCAGCAAAACCCTGGAAATCACCCTCGCCACCTTCAAAAGCGAAAAGAAGCCTGAAAAAGCCGATTTCCTCGCTCAGGAAAATCAGCAGGGCAGCGGCACCCTGGATAAAAAGGCGATCCCCAAGACCACCGAGGTCGCGCCTTTCCAGGACAACAAAGTACAGAAAGTGACGCCACCGCCAGCCGCCAAGCCTGAAGTCCAGGAAGCGGCGCCGAAGGCCGCCGTGACCACCGTCGCACCGAAACCGAAAAAAGCCGCAGCGCAAACCGAAGAACCCAAACCCGTCACCAAACCCGCCGTGGCCGCGCCGACCTTCGACAGTGAACAGCTGTCCAGTGACATCGCCAGCCTGGAAGCGGAACTGGCCCAGGAACAACAGCTGTATGCCAAACGTCCGCGCATCCACCGCCTGAGCGCCGCCTCGACCATGAAAGACAAGGGCGCCTGGTACAAGGACGAATGGCGCAAGAAGGTCGAGCGTATCGGCAACCTCAATTACCCCGACGAGGCTCGGCGCAAACAGATTTACGGCAACTTGCGGCTGATGGTGTCGATCAACCGCGACGGTTCGCTGTATGAGGTGTTGGTGCTGGAGTCCTCCGGGCAGCCCTTGCTGGATCAGGCGGCTCAACGCATCGTGCGGCTGGCAGCGCCATTTGCGCCGTTTACCGGGGATTTGTCGGATATCGATCGGCTGGAAATCATCCGCACCTGGAAATTTGCGCGCGGCGACCGCCTTTCCAGTAACTGACTGGCCGATATCCAGTAATCGGACTGCCCCATCGCTGGCAAGCCAGCTCCTACAGACTGCGGCAACCTGTAGGAGCTGGCTTGCCAGCGATGGGGCCCTCAAAAGCACATCAAAAAAGCATCCCCAGCTTGTCAGTTCGCCCCTCCAACGCCACACTAGCGCTCATGAAAAACGTCAGCCCCAGCTACCTCAAGCATCACTTCCTGATCGCCATGCCGCATATGGTCGACCCGAACTTTGCGCACACCTTGACCTACATCGTCGAGCACACGGCCAATGGTGCCATGGGGCTGGTGGTCAACCGTCCGCAAGACTTGAACCTGGCCGACATCCTTGAGCAATTGCGCCCGGATATCGAACCTCCAGCGCTTTGCCAACACGTGCCAATTTTCATCGGGGGGCCGGTGCAGACCGATCGCGGATTCGTCCTGCACCCTTCGGGGCAGAGCTTTCAGGCGACCGTTGATCTGGAAGGCGAGCTGTCCCTGTCGACCTCCCAGGACGTGCTGTTCGCCATCGCCGATGGCGTCGGTCCGGCGAAAAGTGTGATTACCCTCGGTTACGCCGGTTGGGAAGCCGGGCAACTGGAAGCCGAACTGGCGCAAAACGCCTGGCTGACTTGCCCGTTCGACGCCGACATCCTGTTCAACACCAGCAGCGAACTGCGCCTCGAAGCGGCGGCCAGGCACCTTGGCGTCAATCTCAGCCTGCTCACCAGCCAGGCGGGGCACGCCTGATGGCCCTGCGGTTGATTCTGGGTTTCGACTACGGCACCAAACAAATCGGCGTGGCGGTCGGCCAGGTCATCACCGGCCAGGCCCGCGAGCTGTGCACCTTGAAAGCACAGAACGGCATTCCCGACTGGGATCAGGTCGAAGCCCTGATTAAAGAGTGGAAACCTGACGCCGTGGTGGTCGGCCTGCCCTTGAACATGGACGGCACCCCCAGCGACATGTGCGCCCGCGCGGAAAAATTCGCCCGGCGCCTGAACGGTCGCTTCAACCTGCCCTTTTATACCCACGATGAACGTCTGACCACCTTTGAGGCCAAGGGCGAACGCCTGGCCCGAGGCGGGCAAAAAGGCAGTTACCGCGACAATCCCGTCGACGCCATCGCCGCCGCCCTGCTGTTGCAAGGCTGGCTCGACGAAAATGGCGCGCTGTTCGAATCCTGATGCACCCAATCCTGAAGAGTCGCGATGCGGCTCTTTTAGTAACAACCCGAGCCACCTCTAGCACAAGCCCGCTCGGGCCAAAGAAGGAGCAACCATGAGCCTGCCCAATCCCGCCGAACTGATCCGCCAGATGGCGACTGATCTCAAGGCACACCTGGAACACCGTGGCATCAGCGAACCGCGCTACATCGGTATCCGCAGCGGCGGCGTCTGGGTCGCCCAGGCCCTGCTGAAAGAGCTGGGCAGCGCTGAACCGCTTGGCACGCTCGACGTTTCCTTCTACCGCGACGATTTCAGCCAGAACGGCCTGCACCCACAAGTGCGCCCGTCGGCCTTGCCGTTCGAGATCGAAGGCCAGCACCTGGTGCTGATCGACGACGTATTGATGAGCGGCCGCACCATCCGTGCCGCCATGAACGAACTCTTCGATTACGGCCGCCCGGCCAGCGTGACGCTGGTGTGCCTGCTGGACCTGGACGCCGGTGAACTGCCGATACGCCCGAACGTGGTCGGCGCGACCCTGTCCCTGGCAGCCCACGAACGGGTGAAGCTGTCCGGTCCGGAGCTTGCGCTCGAAGTGCAAGACCTCGCCCTTTAATTCGCCCTATTGAGAGTCCCCCTCGCGATGACGCCTCTAGAAACCAAGCGCCCGCTGCAGCTCAATGATCAGGGCCAGCTGCGCCACTTCCTCTCGCTCGACGGCTTGCGCCGCGAGTTGCTGACGGAAATCCTCGACACCGCCGACTCGTTCCTCGAAGTCGGCGCCCGGGCGGTGAAGAAAGTCCCGCTGCTGCGCGGCAAGACCGTGTGCAACGTGTTCTTCGAAAACTCCACCCGCACCCGCACCACCTTCGAACTGGCGGCCCAGCGCCTGTCGGCGGACGTGATCACCCTGAACGTCTCGACATCGTCGGCGAGCAAGGGCGAAACACTGCTCGATACCCTGCGCAATCTGGAAGCCATGGCTGCCGACATGTTCGTCGTGCGCCACGGTGACTCCGGTGCCGCGCACTTCATTGCCGAACATGTGTGCCCGCAAGTGGCGATCATCAACGGCGGCGACGGCCGTCATGCGCACCCGACCCAAGGCATGCTCGACATGCTCACGATCCGTCGGCACAAGGGCGGTTTCGAGAATCTTTCGGTGGCCATCGTCGGCGACATCCTGCACTCGCGGGTCGCACGCTCGAACATGCTGGCCCTGAAAACCCTCGGTTGCCCGGACATCCGCGTGATCGCGCCAAAAACTTTGCTGCCGATCGGTATCGAGCAATACGGCGTGAAGGTCTACACCGACATGACCGAAGGCCTGAAAGACGTCGACGTGGTGATCATGCTGCGCCTGCAGCGTGAACGCATGACCGGCGGCCTGTTGCCGAGCGAGGGCGAGTTCTATCGCCTGTTCGGCCTGACCACCGCGCGCCTGGCCGGCGCCAAACCCGATGCCATCGTCATGCACCCGGGGCCGATCAACCGTGGGGTAGAGATTGAGTCGGCGGTGGCCGACGGCCCGCACTCGGTGATCCTCAACCAGGTGACCTACGGCATCGCGATTCGTATGGCCGTTTTGTCCATGGCCATGAGCGGGCAGACAGCACAACGCCAATTCGAGCAGGAGAACGCCCAGTGAAGCTCAGCATTCTCGGCGCCCGCGTCATCGATCCAGCCAGCGGCCTGGATCAAGTCACCGATATCCACATTGAAGCCTGCAAGATCGTCGCCATTGGCGCCGCGCCGGCCGATTTTGTCGCCATCGACACCATCGACGCCCAAGGCCTGGTAGCCGCACCCGGCCTGGTTGACCTCAACGTTGCCCTGCGCGAGCCGGGTTACAGCCGTAAAGGCTCGATCGCCAGCGAAACCCGCGCCGCCGCCGCTGGTGGCGTGACCAGCCTGTGCTGCCCACCGAAGACCAAACCGGTGCTGGACACCTCGGCCGTGGCTGAACTGATCCTCGACCGCGCCCGCGAGGCCGGCAACGCCAAAGTTTTCCCGATCGGCGCCCTGAGCAAAAGCCTGGACGGCGAACAGCTAGCCGAACTGGTCGCGTTGCGCGACGCCGGCTGCGTCGCTTTCGGTAACGGCCTGGAGAGTTTCCGCAACACCCGCACCCTGTGCCGGGCGCTGGAATACGCGGCGACCTTCGACCTGACGGTGATTTTCAACTCTCAGGATCATGACCTGGCGGAAGGCGGTCTGGCCCATGAAGGTCCGACCGCCAGTTTCCTCGGTCTGCCGGGCATTCCGGAAACTGCCGAAACCGTGGCTCTGGCGCGGGATCTGCTGTTGGTCGAGCAAAGCGGCGTGCGCGCGCATTTCAGCCAGCTCACCAGCGCTCGCGGTGTGGCATTGATCGCCCAGGCCCAGGCCCGTGGTTTGAAAGTCACGGCGGATGTCGCCCTGTATCAGTTGATCCTGACTGATGAGGCGCTGATCGATTTCAGCAGCCTCTATCACGTCCAGCCGCCACTGCGCACCCGCGCCGACCGAGAGGGTTTGCGTGCGGCAGTGAAGTCGGGCGTGGTTTCGGCGATTTCCAGCCATCACCAACCCCACGAACGAGACGCCAAACTGGCGCCGTTCGGGGCCACCGAGCCGGGCATCAGCAGCGTTGAACTGCTGTTACCGCTGGCGATGACGCTGGTGGAAGACGGTTTGCTGGACTTGCCAACCCTGCTGGCACGCCTCGGCGCCGGTCCTGCTGAGGCCTTGCGCCTGCCGGCGGGCAAGCTGGCCGTGGGTGGCGCAGCGGATATCGTGCTGTTCGACCCGACGGCTTCGACCGTGGCCGGCGAGAGCTGGCTGTCCAAGGGCGAGAATTGCCCGTTCATGGGGCACAGCCTGCCGGGTGTTGTGCGCTACACCCTGGTGGATGGACGAATCAGCCACCAGGCATAAAACCGCGTCGTCTCAATCGCTAGCAGGGCTAGCCTGCTAGCGATGACTTACTGAAAGGCGCCGCGATTCTGTGCATTTCGAACGGAAACCTGATCATTCAACGTCCAGAAGTCATACAGCACCCCCACGAAGAACAACCCGCCCGTCACCAGGTACAGCAACCCGCTGATCCATTTCCCCTGATACATCCGGTGCACGCCGAACACCCCAAGAAACGTCAGCAGAATCCATGCAACGTTGTATTCGATCGGCCCCGCAGTGAACCGCAAGTCTGCTTCACGGTCCATGGACGGAATCAGGAACAAGTCGATCAGCCAGCCGATGCCCAGCAAACCAAAGGTGAAAAACCAGATCGTTCCGGTCACCGGCTTGCCGTAATAGAAGCGGTGAGCACCGGTAAAACCGAAAATCCACAGCAGATACCCGATCACTTTGCTGTGTGTATCTTGATGTGGAACGGGGGATTGATAGCTGTTCATGGATGACCTCGATTCACACGATAGATAAATATTCTTTAAATCTTTGTGACTTTTTTACGAGCTCCCGACGTATGGCAAATGCTACTTTGTCCCCTGTCGAAGCCCCGTGGCGCCTGCTTTCTGTCCGACAATTGCGTCAATTTGCCGCTTATTTGGTTCCGTTGACCACAAGTTGAATCGACCAACGGCCTCGGAAGGGACAAAAAAGCTGTTATAAAGTTGCGCGTTCACACATACGAGCCCTGCCTAATGCGTTCATTTTTCAAGACATGGCTAACCATTTGCCTTTTGATGCCACTGGCCGCCCACGCCACCAATCGTGAGCAACGTCTTCCAAATGTTAATGGTTACACCCCAAAATCCCATGCTTCTGCTCCATCCAGCAAAAGCAAGAAATCGGTCAAGCTTGCTCCTCAACTGAGCAACAACAGCAGCCTGGTCCCGCCGATGGCGACCAAGGAAAGCAGCAACGTGCTGAGCCGCGCCGTTAACGTCCTCGGTACACCGTACCGTTGGGGAGGCAGCAGCCCGAGCAAAGGTTTCGATTGCAGCGGCCTGGTGAAATACGCGTTCAACGACGCTACGTTTGACCTGCCACGCACCTCCAATGCCATGGCCAGCGGTCACGGCGAGAAAGTCGATCGCGACGACCTGAAGCCGGGCGATCTGATTTTCTTCAACATCAAGAGTCGTCGAGTCAATCACGTTGCCATCTACCTCGGCAACGACCGCTTCATCCACGCGCCACGTCGTGGCAAGTCGGTGAGCATCGACACCTTGAAGAAACCGTATTGGGAAAAGCACTACGTAGTGGCCAAGCGGGTTCTTCCGAAAGAACAAAACGCGATGCGGGTTGTTCAGCGCTGATTTGAAAGCGCCCGCCTGAGGCGGGCACTTGTGGCGAGGGAGCTTGCTCCCGCTCGAGTGCGTAGCGCTCGCACTTTTTGGGGCCGCTTCGCAACCTGCGGGAGCAAGCTCCCTCGCCACAATGCTGTATCCATCCCTCAAAAACTGTCCGGTGAGCGCGCCTTCTCCCGCGCGTGCTCACGACTGACCAGCCCTTTGGTCACCAAGTCCTTCAAGCCCATATCCAGCGTCTGCATCCCCAGCGATCCGCCTGCCTGAATCGATGAGTACATCTGCGCCACCTTGTCTTCGCGGATAAGGTTACGAATCGCCGAAGTCCCGAGCATGATCTCGTGGGCAGCAATGCGTCCGCCGCCGATTTTCTTTACCAGCGTCTGGGACACCACCGCCAGCAACGACTCGGAAAGCATCGACCGCACCATCGATTTCTCATCACCTGGAAACACGTCCACGATCCGGTCGATGGTTTTCGCCGCCGATGTGGTGTGCAGCGTGCCGAACACCAAGTGACCGGTTTCAGCGGCAGTCAGGGCCAGGCGAATGGTTTCCAGATCGCGCATCTCTCCGACCAGGATCACGTCCGGATCTTCCCGCAGGGCCGAACGCAGCGCCGTGGCGAAGCTGCGGGTGTCGCGATGCACCTCGCGCTGATTGATCAGGCATTTGCGTGATTCGTGAACGAACTCGATGGGGTCTTCGATCGTGAGGATATGGTGATGGCGATGGTTGCTCAGATGATCGATCATCGCCGCCAGCGTCGTGGACTTGCCGGAACCGGTGGGGCCGGTCACCAGCACCAGCCCCCGGGGCGCATCGGTCATCTTGCGAAACACATCGCCCATCCCCAGTTCATCCATGCTCAGGACTCTGGAGGGAATCGTACGGAAGACCGCACCAGCACCGCGACTCTGGTTGAACGCATTGACCCGAAAGCGTGCCACGCCGGGCACTTCAAAGGAAAAGTCGGTTTCCAGATGCTTTTCGAAGTCGACCCGCTGGGTGTCGTTCATGATGTCGTAGATCAGCGCCTGCACTTCTTTGTGGTCCAGGGCCGGCAGATTGATCCGCCGAACATCGCCATCGACGCGAATCATCGGTGGCAAGCCGGCGGACAGATGCAGATCGGAAGCTCCTTGTTTTGCGCTGAACGCCAGCAGCTCAGTGATATCCATAGCACTCCTCAATTCCAGTAGAATGCCGCCAACCTTCAGACCGTTGGCGCCTCTTGATGTCCACCATAGCAGACAACATTTCACTGGTTAGTTCGCGCATACACGCGGCAACAATCGCCGCCAACCGCGCCGAAAACAGCGTCCAGCTGCTGGCCGTGAGCAAGACCAAGCCCGCACAAGCCCTGCGCGAAGCCTATGCCGCCGGCCTGCGCGACTTTGGCGAGAACTACTTGCAGGAGGCCTTGGGCAAGCAGCTCGAATTGGCCGACCTGCCCTTGATCTGGCACTTCATCGGCCCCATTCAATCGAACAAGACTCGCGCCATCGCCGAGCACTTCGACTGGGTGCATTCCGTGGATCGTCTGAAAATCGCACAACGCTTGTCCGAACAACGTCCCGCCGATTTGCCACCGTTGAATATCTGCATCCAGGTCAACGTCAGCGGTGAAGCCAGTAAGTCCGGCTGTACTCCGGCCGACCTGCCAGCCCTGGCCAACGCCATCAGTGAACTGCCGCACCTGAAGTTGCGCGGGTTGATGGCCATTCCCGAGCCGACCGAAGATCGCGCCGTCCAGGATGCCGCTTTCGCGGCCGTGCAAAGCCTGCAAGCCAGCCTGAACCTGCCACTCGACACACTTTCCATGGGCATGAGCCACGACCTCGAATCGGCCATTGCCATGGGCGCCACGTGGGTTCGCATCGGAACAGCCCTGTTCGGCGCTCGCGGCTCTCAACAAATGCATAGCCAACCATGATCCATGGCTGACTCTTCTGTTTATAAGGATCTGACATGAGCAAGACTCGAATTGCCTTTATCGGTGCCGGCAACATGGCGGCCAGTTTGATCGGCGGCCTGCGGGCCAAAGGTCTGGACGCCGCGCAGATCCGCGCCAGCGATCCGGGTGAAGAAACCCGTGCGCGCGTCAAGGCCGAGCACGGTATCGAGGTATTCGCCGATAACGCCGAAGCCATCCAGGACGCCGACCTGATCGTACTAGCGGTCAAACCCCAGGCGATGAAAGCCGTTTGCGAGGCGATCCGCCCAAGTCTCAAACCGAATCAACTGGTGGTGTCGATTGCCGCCGGCATCACCTGCGCCAGCATGAACAATTGGCTCGGCGCCCAGCCGATCGTGCGCTGCATGCCCAACACGCCGGCGCTGCTGCGTCAGGGTGTGAGCGGCTTGTTCGCCACCGCCGAAGTGAATGCCGATCAGCGCCAGCAAGCGCAAGAGCTGCTGTCCGCCGTGGGCATCGCCTTGTGGTTGACCGAAGAGCAGCAACTGGACGCGGTCACCGCCGTGTCCGGCTCCGGTCCGGCGTACTTCTTCCTGCTGATCGAAGCCATGACCGCCGCCGGGGTGAAACTCGGACTGCCGGCGGACATCGCCGCGCAACTGACCCTGCAAACTGCCTTGGGCGCCGCGCACATGGCCGTGGCCAGCGATGTCGACGCCGCTGAACTGCGTCGCCGCGTGACTTCGCCTGCGGGCACAACGGAAGCCGCCATCAAGTCGTTCCAGGCCGACGGTTTTGAAGCATTGGTAGAAAAAGCACTCGGCGCCGCCGCGCACCGCTCCGCCGAAATGGCTGAGCAACTCGGCCGCTAATCAGCTCTTACAAAGGAATCAATAATGCTCGGACTCAATGACGCTGCCATTTTTGTGATTCAAACCCTGGGCAGCCTGTATCTGCTGATCGTGCTGTTGCGCTTTATCCTGCAACTGGTGCGGGCGAACTTCTACAACCCGCTCTGCCAATTCGCCGTGAAGGCCACTCAACCGCTACTCAAGCCGCTGCGCCGGGTTATCCCGAGCATGTTCGGGCTGGACATGTCGTCGCTGGTACTGGCGTTGATCGTACAAATGGCGCTGTTCGCGGTCATCCTGCTGCTCAGCGGCTACTCGGTCGACGTGCTGTTCCTCGTTCCGTGGGCGTTGATCGGCATTTTCGCGCTGTTTTTGAAAATCCTGTTCTGGGCGATGATCATCAGCGTGATCCTGTCCTGGGTCGCGCCGGGCAGTCATAACCCGGGCGCAGAACTGGTGCAGCAGATCACTGAGCCGGTACTCGCGCCGTTCCGCCGGATCATCCCGAACCTTGGCGGCCTCGACATCTCGCCAATCTTCGCCTTCATTGCGCTGCAATTGCTGCAGAGCTGGCTGATCCCGCGCCTTGCTTACTACGCGCTGATGCCGAAGGAATTGTTCGGGCTGATTTGATTCTGTTGCGACAGCCTGGTTGACCGAGTCATCGTTCATCGTTCATCGCCAGCAAGCCGGCTCCTACAGGTCGCGTTCATTCCGCGACCGCCACATCCCTTGTAGGAGCTGGCTTGCCAGCGATCCGGACAACGTGGTCCGTCAGGCTCTCCGCCTCGCCAGCAAGCCGGCTCCTGCAGAGGGAAAGCGTTAGCTTGCTGCTAAAGGCAGCGGTCTTTAGACTTACGCCTCATTTCAACGAGAGCAGGGTCGATGCCAGCTGCCTTTTCCCCCGATTCTGTTGGTCTGGTGACGCCGCAAGTGGCGCACTTCAGCGAACCCCTGGCATTGGCCTGCGGTCGCTCGCTTCCAGCCTATGACCTGATTTACGAGACCTACGGCACGCTGAACGCCTCGGCGAGCAACGCCGTGCTGATTTGCCACGCCTTGTCCGGCCACCATCACGCGGCGGGATACCACAGCGCCGACGACCGCAAACCCGGCTGGTGGGACAGCTGCATCGGTCCCGGCAAGCCAATCGACACCAGCAAATTCTTCGTGGTCAGCCTGAACAACCTCGGCGGCTGCAATGGCTCCACCGGCCCGAGCAGCATTAACCCGGAAACCGGCAAACCGTTCGGCGCCGACTTCCCGGTGCTGACGGTGGAAGACTGGGTGCACAGCCAGGCGCGCCTGGCCGACCTGCTCGGCATTGGCCAATGGGCCGCCGTCATCGGCGGCAGCCTGGGTGGCATGCAAGCCTTGCAGTGGACCATCACCTACCCGGACCGCGTGCGGCACTGCCTGGCCATCGCCTCGGCGCCCAAGTTGTCGGCGCAGAACATTGCGTTCAACGAAGTGGCGCGCCAGGCGATTCTCACCGACCCCGAGTTCCACGGCGGTTCGTTCCAGGAACAAGGCGTGATTCCCAAGCGCGGACTGATGCTGGCGCGGATGGTCGGGCATATCACTTACCTGTCCGACGACTCCATGGGTGAGAAATTCGGTCGCGGCCTGAAAAGCGAGAAGCTCAACTACGACTTCCACAGCGTCGAATTCCAGGTTGAAAGCTACTTGCGCTATCAAGGCGAAGAGTTCTCCGGACGCTTTGACGCCAATACGTATCTGTTGATGACTAAAGCGTTGGACTACTTCGATCCAGCGGCGAACTTCGACGATAACCTGGCCAAAACCTTCGAAGGCGCAAAAGCCAGGTTCTGCGTGATGTCGTTCACCACCGACTGGCGCTTTTCCCCTGCTCGCTCCCGGGAACTGGTGGATGCCCTGATGGCCGCGCGCAAGGACGTCTGCTACCTGGAAATCGACGCGCCACAGGGCCATGACGCCTTCCTGATTCCGATCCCGCGTTATTTGCAGGCATTCGGCAATTACATGAACCGCATTTCGCTTTGAGGAAGACATGAGAGCTGATCTGGAAATCATCCAGGAATGGATCCCCGCCGGCAGCCGCGTGCTCGACCTCGGGTGCGGCGATGGCGAACTGCTGACCTGGCTGCGCGATAACAAGCAGGTCACCGGTTATGGCCTGGAAAACGACGCGGACAACATCGCCGAGTGCGTGGCCAAGGGCATCAACGTCATCGAACAGGACCTGGACAAGGGCCTGGGCAATTTTGCCAGCAACAGTTTTGACATCGTGGTCATGACCCAGGCACTGCAAGCGGTGCACTACCCGGACAAGATCCTCGACGAAATGCTCCGGGTCGGCCGCCAATGCATCATCACCTTCCCCAACTTCGGTCACTGGCGTTGCCGCTGGTACCTGGCGAGCAAGGGACGGATGCCGGTTTCCGAGTTCCTGCCGTACACCTGGTACAACACGCCGAACATCCACTTCTGCACCTTCGAAGACTTTGAAGAACTTTGTCGCGAACGTGAAGCCAAGGTCATTGATCGGCTTGCCGTGGATCAACAGCATCGGCACGGGTGGGCCAGTAAGCTATGGCCTAATCTGTTAGGTGAGATCGGCATTTACCGCGTCAGCAGCCCGGGGCTTGCAGACCACAAGGTCGCGGTCTGAATCACCACTTTTCGAGGAGAATGATCATGGGTCGTCTAGCGCTGCTTTTGCTTACCGCCTGCCTGAGCGTCACCGCCATGGCCGCAGATGCCATCAAAGGTGAACGCCAGGAAAAATTCGGCGATGTGACGGTGCACTACAACACGTTCAACTCCACCTTCCTGACGCCGGATATCGCCAAAGCCGCGGAGCTCACCCGTAGCAAGAACCAGGGCGTGATCAACATTTCGGTGATCAAGGACGGCAAGCCGCAGATGGCCCAGGTCAGCGGTACGATCAAAGACCTGACCAGCCAGAGCGTGAACCTGAACTTCCGCCAGATCACCGAACAAGGCGCGATCTACTACATCGCCCAGTTCCCGGTGGATCAGCAGGAAACCCGCACCTTCGACATCAAGGTGCAGACCGGTGACAAAATCAACACCATCAATTTCAACCAAGAGCTCTTTCCCGGCGAATGATCAATTTCACGCAACTCGTATTGGCCAGCCATAACGCCGGCAAACTCAAGGAACTCCAGGCCATGCTCGGCGACTCGGTGCAACTGCGCTCGATCGGCGAGTTCAGCCAGGTCGAGCCTGAAGAAACCGGCCTGTCGTTCGTCGAGAACGCCATCCTCAAGGCGCGCAATGCCGCGCGCATCTCCGGTTTGCCGGCCTTGGCCGATGATTCCGGGCTGGCGGTGGATTTCCTTGGCGGTGCGCCGGGCATCTACTCGGCGCGTTACGCCGACGGCAAGGGCGATGCGGCGAACAACGCCAAATTGCTCGACGTACTGAAGGATGTGCCTGAAGCCGAGCGCGGTGCGCAGTTCGTCTGCGTACTGGCGCTGGTACGGCATGCCGACGATCCGCTGCCGATTCTCTGCGAAGGTCT
Source organism: Pseudomonas sp. MYb327 (assembly GCF_040438925.1). NCBI lineage: Bacteria > Pseudomonadati > Pseudomonadota > Gammaproteobacteria > Pseudomonadales > Pseudomonadaceae > Pseudomonas > Pseudomonas sp. MYb327. Next base: position 5,517,839 of record NZ_CP159258.1, on the reverse strand, counting down.
GTGGCACGGGCGCATCCTGACCCAGGCCAGCGGCGAACACGGTTTTGGTTACGACCCGTTGTTCTGGGTCCCGGAGCGCGATTGCTCCAGCGCCGAACTGAGCCCGGGCGACAAGAACCAGATCAGTCACCGCGCCCGTGCAATGGATCTGCTGCGCCAGCGTCTGGGCTTGAAATGACCGTTGAATCATCCGCGTCGCCGCTGATCTTCGGCGGCGACGCTCAATCGCCTCGGGCCGCCCTTTCTGTGCTGCCGCCCCTGGCGCTGTACATCCACATTCCGTGGTGCGTACGCAAATGCCCTTATTGTGACTTCAACTCCCACACCGCCAGCCCTGTGCTGCCGGAAGAAGAGTATGTAGATGCGTTGCTGGCTGACCTCGATCAGGACCTGCATGCCGTTTATGGCCGCCAACTGAGCTCGATTTTCTTCGGTGGCGGCACGCCAAGCCTGTTCAGTGCCGAAGCCTTGGGCCGTTTGCTCAAGGGCGTGGAACAGCGCATTGCGTTTGCCAGCGACATCGAAATCACCCTGGAGGCCAATCCGGGGACGTTCGAGCAAGACAAGTTCGTGGCGTACCGGAAACTGGGGATCAATCGGCTGTCGATTGGCATCCAGAGTTTTCAGCAGGAAAAACTGCAGGCCTTGGGCCGCATCCACAACGGCGACGAAGCGGTGCGAGCCGCCGGCATGGCGCGCCAGGCCGGGTTCGATAACTTCAACCTGGACTTGATGCATGGTTTGCCGAATCAGACTCTGGACGATGCCCTGGCCGATCTGCGCACCGCCATCGCCCTGAAACCCACGCACCTGTCTTGGTACCAACTGACCCTGGAACCGAACACCGTGTTCTGGAACCAGCCGCCGACGCTGCCGGAAGACGACACGCTGTGGGACATTCAGGAAGCCGGTCAGGCGCTGCTCGCCGAGCACGGTTACGCGCAGTACGAAGTCTCGGCCTATGCCCAGCCGGGGCGTCCGGCGCGGCATAACCTCAATTACTGGAGTTTCGGCGACTTCATCGGCATCGGCGCCGGCGCCCACGGCAAACTCAGCCATCCGGACGGGCGCATTATCCGCACCTGGAAGACCCGCCTGCCGAAGGATTACCTAAACCCGGCAAAAAACTTCAAGGCGGGCGAGAAAGCCCTGACCAACGACGAAATGCCGTTCGAGTTCCTGATGAACGCTTTGCGCCTGACTGATGGTGTCGAATCGCGGCTATATCCGGAACGCACCGGACTGTCGCTGGAAAGCCTTGCCGAAGCTCGTCGCGAAGCCGAACAAAGCGGCCTGTTGCAGGTCGAACCGTCACGTCTGGCGGCCACCGAGCGCGGACAACTCTTCCTCAACGACTTGCTGCAGAAATTTCTGACATAAGGAAATCGAATGGATTTGGTACTCGACCTGCTCGCCACCGTGTCTCGCTGGAGCCGCAGCAACCTCTCGGAAATCGCCCTGGCCCTGGTGGGCTGCCTGCTGGTGTTGTTTGGTGCTGATTTCAAAGGTTGGGTCGAACAGCGCCTGGGCAGTGTCGCCGGCGCCTTGCGCGTACCGCTGATGTCTCTGCTTTGCATGGTCGGCAGCGGTGCGGCGCTGATCTACGCCACGCCGTGGATCGTCAAAGGCTTGAGCCAGTTCAACAACTACAGCCTGGCGCCCGTGCTGCTGGTGGTGTTGGTGTTGATTGGCGTAGTAGCTGATCGCCGCTGATTTCCACAGGCACAAAAAAAACCGTAGGAGCCGGCTCGCTGGCGATGGAGTGTCAGACACATCAATGTTGACTGACACTCCATCGCCAGCAAGCCGGCTCCTACAGGTTTGTAGCGTTTGGCTTAGGACAGTTTTTCGAACTTCAAATCCCACACGCCATGCCCAAGACGTTCGCCACGGCGTTCGAACTTGGTGATCGGCCGCTCGGCCGGGCGCGGAACGCACTTGCCGTCTTCAGCCAGGTTGCGATAACCCGGCGCAACGTTCATCACTTCCAGCATGTACTCGGCATACGGTTCCCAGTCGGTGGCCATGTGCAGCACACCGCCGACCTTCAACTTGCTGCGCACCAGTTCAGCGAACGATGCCTGAACGATGCGGCGCTTGTGATGACGGCTCTTGTGCCAAGGGTCCGGGAAAAACAGCATCAAGCGGTCCAGGCTGTTGTCGGCCACGCAACGGTTGAGCACTTCGATCGCGTCACAATCGTAGACCCGCAGGTTGGTCAAACCCTGGGTCAGCACGCCATTGAGCAACGCACCCACCCCCGGGCGGTGCACTTCCACGCCGATGAAATCCTGCTCCGGCGAAGCAGCGGCCATTTCCAGCAGCGAGTGGCCCATGCCGAAACCGATTTCCAGCGAGCGCGGCGCCGAGCGACCGAACACTTGGTCGAAGTCCACCGGCGCGTCGGCCAATGGCAGCACGAACAGCGGCGTGCCCTGCTCCAGGCCTTTTTGCTGGCCTTCGGTCATGCGCCCGGCGCGCATCACGAAACTCTTGATGCGGCGGTGTTGGCGCTCGTCGCCTTCTTCCGTCTGGATTGGCGTGTCGTTCGATTCAGTCATCAATGGCTCTTACTTGATCAGACCATCCAGCGGCGAAGAGGCGCTGGCATAGAGTTTTTTCGGCATACGGCCGGCGAGGTAGGCCAGGCGGCCCGCGACGATCGCGTGTTTCATGGCTTCGGCCATCATGATCGGCTGCTGGGCGTGGGCGATAGCCGAATTCATCAGCACCGCGTCACAACCCAGCTCCATGGCGATGGTGGCGTCGGAAGCCGTACCGACACCGGCATCCACCAGCACCGGGATCTTGGCTTCTTCGAGGATGATCTGCAGGTTGTACGGGTTGCAGATTCCCAGGCCCGAACCGATCAGACCGGCCAGCGGCATCACCGCAATGCAGCCGATTTCCGCCAATTGACGGGCGATGATCGGGTCATCACTGGTGTAGACCATCACGTCGAAGCCTTCCTTGACCAGCGTTTCGGCGGCCTTGAGGGTTTCGATCACGTTGGGGAACAGGGTTTTCTGGTCGGCCAGGACTTCCAGCTTCACTAGGTTGTGGCCGTCGAGCAACTCACGGGCCAGGCGGCAGGTGCGCACGGCTTCGATAGCGTCGTAGCAACCGGCAGTATTCGGCAGGAAGGTGTAGCGGTCCGGCGACAGTACTTCGAGCAGGTTCGGCTCGCCTTCGATCTGGCCAAGGTTGGTACGACGCACGGCGAACGTGACGATCTCGGCACCCGAGGCCTCGATGGCTAGACGGGTTTCTTCCATGTCACGGTACTTGCCGGTACCGACCAGCAAACGCGACTGGTAAGTACGACCGGCCAGGACGAAGGGCTTGTCGCTACGAACGATGCTCATGGGAAATCCTCTGTAGGGGTGAGGGTCTTGCAGAATTCTCGGCCCATGCGGGCCAGACGGCTAGCCGCCGCCGATGGCGTGCACGACTTCGACGTTGTCGCCGTCGTTGAGCGTGGTGTCTGCATGCTGACTGCGCGGGACGATATCCAGATTGAGCTCGACCGCCACCCGGCGTCCGGTCAGGTCCAGACGGGTCAGCAGGGCCGCAACGGTTTCACCGTCGGGCAGTTCAAAGGATTCGCCGTTCAACTGAATGCGCATGCTGGATGCCGCCATCATTTTTAAGGGCTGGCATTCTAGCCCGATCAGACTGGGCGACCCAAGCCATTCGTCATGAAATGGACCGTGCAGTCAGCTCAACCGCCAGGCGGCGAGCCCCAGGCAGAACCAGCCCACCAGAAACGCCAGCCCGCCAAATGGCGTGATGATGCCGAGCTTGCTGACACCGGTCAGGGTCAGCACATACAGGCTTCCGGAGAACAGCAAGATGCCGATGGCAAACGATGCGCCGGCCCACGTCACCAGGCGCCCGGGAATCTGCGTGGCCAACAACGCGACACCCAAAAGGGCCAGGGTGTGCACCAATTGATAGGTGACGCCGGTGTGGAAAATAGCCAGGTACTCGGGCGTCAGGCGGTTTTTCAGGCCATGGGCGGCAAACGCCCCAAGGCCGACCCCGGTGAAGCCGAAAAAAGCAGCCAGCATCAGAAAGCCACGCAGCATGAAGAACTCCAGTCAGACTCGATCAACAGGGTCTGTATAATGGCCCGCTCCACGGGTTCGGCCAAGCCATCTCTATGCTGCGTATCTATTTCCGTCGTTTCACGAAGGCCGTGCTCTGGTTCATGGGCGGCAGCGTATTGCTGGTGCTGATTTTTCGAGTGGTGCCGCCGCCCGGGACAACGCTGATGGTCGAGCGCAAGATCGAATCCTGGATCGACGGCGAGCCCATTGACCTGCAACGCACCTGGAAACCGTGGGATGAAATCTCCGACGATCTGAAGGTTGCGGTGATTGCCGGCGAAGACCAGAAATTCCCCGAGCATTGGGGCTTTGACTTCGGCGCGATCCAGAAAGCCCTGGCCCATAATGAACTCGGCGGCACTATCCGCGGTGCAAGCACCCTGAGCCAGCAAGTTTCGAAGAACCTGTTTCTGTGGTCCGGCCGTAGCTGGATTCGCAAAGGTCTGGAAGCCTGGTTTACCGCGCTGATCGAAGTGTTCTGGCCCAAGCAGCGGATTCTTGAGGTGTACCTCAACAGTGTCGAGTGGGATGACGGGGTGTTTGGCGCTGAGGCTGCGGCCAGGCACCACTTTGGTGTGAGCGCTAAAGCTCTCAGCCGCCAGCAATCGAGCTTGCTGGCAGCCGTCTTACCCAACCCGAGAGTCTGGAGTGCGAGCCATCCCACCGGCTACGTGGCGCGACGCGCAGGCTGGATACGGCGACAGATGAGTCAGTTGGGTGGGGATAGTTATCTGGTGGGGCTCAACGATTCGCGTCGGGCACCTTGGTCCCAATAACACCGCCCCCCTGTAGGAGCTGGCTTGCCAGCGATTTCGATTTGCCTGATACACCGTGCCGCCTGGATCGCCAGCAGGCCGGCTCCTACAAAAAACATCGCCGAACCCAAGACTTCGTGCACAAACAAAAACGCCCCGATCAATGATCGGGGCGTTTTTTATTGCCTGCTCGCCGGTTATGCGGCGATCGACAACTTGAGCTTGTTCATCGCGCTCTTTTCCAGCTGACGAATTCGCTCGGCCGACACGTTGTACTTCTGCGCCAGGTCGTGCAGCGTGGCTTTCTCTTCAGCCAACCAGCGCTGGTAGAGGATGTCACGGCTGCGGTCGTCCAGCACTTCCAGCGCTTCGTGCAGGTTGTGGTTGGAGTTGTCGCTCCAGTCGGCGTCTTCCAGTTGACGGGCCGGGTCGTACCGGTGGTCTTCCAGATAGTTGGCCGGCGACTGGAAAGCACTGTCGTCGTCGGCTTCTGCTGCCGGATCGAAGGCCATGTCGTGGCCAGTCAGGCGACTTTCCATCTCGCGCACTTCCCGCGGCTCTACGCCGAGGCTTTCCGCCACACGATGGACTTCCTCGTTGTTCAGCCATGCCAGACGTTTCTTCTGGCTGCGCAGGTTGAAGAACAGCTTGCGCTGGGCCTTGGTGGTCGCGACTTTCACGATGCGCCAGTTGCGCAGAATGAACTCGTGAATCTCAGCCTTGATCCAGTGCACAGCAAAAGACACCAGGCGCACGCCCATTTCCGGGTTAAAACGCTTCACAGCCTTCATCAGACCGACGTTGCCTTCCTGGATCAGGTCAGCCTGAGCCAGACCGTAGCCGGAATAGCTACGGGCGATATGTACGACAAAACGCAGGTGGGCGAGCACCATCTGCCGAGCCGCCCCCAAATCCTGCTCATAATAGAGACTCTCGGCCAGTTCACGCTCCTGCTCCGGCGTCAGCAATGGAATGCTGTTGACGGTGTGCACATAGGCCTCCAGGTTCGCACCCGGGACCAGAGCATATGCAGGTTGCAAAGAATTGGTCATACGAAAAAACCTCCCACTTACAAACTCGTGCAGTTCAGCACTGCGAAAATTGACCGGAAACCGAAAGACAAGTTCCCAAAAACGCTGAAAGGTCAATACGAGCAAAATGATACTACTTTGGCGCAAGCTCCCTCAGGTGGCGTGCGACTGCAATCCATGCACCGATATACCCCAACAGCACCGCGCCAAGCAAGAGAGACAGACCGTCGGCAACTGGCACTCCGGCCAGCGCAAAATCACTGCCGTACAAACCGGCCAGTCCAACCACCGCGTCGTTCAACCAATTCAGGCCAAACGCCAATACACCCCAGGACAGAATCCCCGCACCGAAGCCATACAGCGCGCCCATGTACAGAAAGGGCCTGCGTACATAGCTGTCAGTGCCGCCGACCAGTTTAATCACTTCTATCTCTGTGCGGCGGTTTTCAATATGAAGACGAATGGTATTGCCTATCACCAAAAGTAATGCAGAAACCAGAAGCACCGTCAGACCAAAGACAAATCGGTCACCGAGCTTGAGGATCGCTGCCAGACGCTCGACCCAGACTAGATCAAGCTGTGCCTGTTGCACCTTCGGCAGCTCGGAAAGTTTTTGTCTTAATGCTTCAAGCGCCGGCTTGTCGACTTCGTTTGGTGTCACCAGAACCACGCCAGGCAACGGGTTTTCCGGCAGTTCCTTGAGCGCTTCACCCAGACCAGACTGCTGCTGGAACTCTTCCAGTGCCTGATCCCGGCCAACGTATTCAGCATCAGCCACGCCAGGCATACTTTTGATCTGCTCGCGCAACGCTTCGCCTTGCGCAGGGCTTGCCTCGAGTTCCAGATACAGGGAAATCTGCGCCGCACGCTGCCAGGAACCGCCAAGGCGTTCGACATTACTTAGCAAAAGTGACAGCCCCATGGGCAAGCTCAGGGCGACGGCCATCACCATGCAGGTGAAGAAGCTGCCGATAGGCTGTTTGCCCAAACGACGCAAGCTGTCCAACAGGCTGGCACGATGACTTTCGATCCAGGCACGGAACAGCGTGGCGAAGTCCGGGCCGTCATCGTCGTCGCGTTTTTTCTTGGTCGGTTGCGGGTCAGCGGCCTTCGGCGCGACGCGCTCGGATACTTTTGGACTGCGTGTCGCACTCATACGCCAGCCTCCCCATCGCCGATCAATCGACCACGTTGCAGGGTCAGCATGCGGTGGCGCATGCGGGCGATCAGTGCCAGGTCGTGACTGGCGATCAACACGCTCGTGCCCAGACGGTTGATGTCTTCGAACACGCCCATGATTTCTGCCGCAAGTCGCGGGTCGAGGTTACCGGTCGGTTCGTCCGCCAACAGCAGTGCCGGGCGGTGAACGATGGCGCGAGCAATACCTACGCGCTGTTGCTGACCGGTAGACAGGTCGCCAGGGTACAAGTCGGTCTTGTCCGAGAGCGCCACGCGCTCCAGGGCCGAATCCACGCGCTTGGCAATTTCAGCCTTGGACAGACCAAGAATCTGCAACGGCAGCGCGACGTTGTTGAACACCGTGCGATCGAACAACAGCTGATGGTTCTGGAACACCACGCCGATTTGCCGCCGCAGGAATGGAATCTGCGCATTGCTGATGGTGCTCAGGTCCTGCCCGGCCAGCAGCAATTTGCCGGTGGTTGGTCGCTCCATGGCCAGCAGCAGGCGCAACAGGGTGCTTTTACCGGCGCCGGAGTGGCCGGTGACAAACAGAAACTCGCCCCGACGGACTCGAAAGCTCAGCTCATGCAAGCCGACGTGACCGTTCGGGTAGCGTTTACCGACCTGTTCGAAACGAATCATGAACGCTCCCGCTCGGCAAACAGTGCCTGGACAAAGGGTTCGGCTTCAAAAGTACGCAAATCGTCGATGCCTTCACCGACGCCGATATAGCGGATCGGCAGGCCAAACTGTTTGGCCAGGGCGAAAATCACCCCGCCCTTGGCGGTGCCATCGAGCTTGGTCAGCGCCAGCCCGGTCAGTTCGACGGTCTGGTTGAACTGCTTGGCCTGGTTGATGGCGTTCTGGCCGGTACCGGCGTCGAGCACCAGCAACACCTCGTGCGGCGCGTCGGCATCGAGTTTGCTGATGACCCGGCGAACCTTTTTCAGCTCTTCCATCAGGTTATCTTTGGTGTGCAGGCGGCCAGCGGTGTCGGCGATCAACACATCGATGCCACGGGCCTTGGCGGCCTGCACGGCATCGAAAATCACCGATGCCGAGTCAGCTCCGGTGTGCTGCGCAATGACCGGAATCTTGTTGCGCTCACCCCACACCTGCAATTGCTCGACCGCAGCAGCACGGAAGGTGTCGCCAGCGGCGAGCATGACTTTCTTGCCTTCCAGTTGCAGCTTCTTCGCCAGTTTGCCGATGGTGGTGGTCTTGCCGGCGCCGTTGACGCCAACCACTAAAATCACAAACGGCTTGTTTTGCGAAGTGATTTTCAGCGGCTGCTCGACAGGCTTGAGCATCGCCGCCAGCTCGGCTTGCAGGGATTTGTACAGTGCATCGGAATCAGCCAATTCCTTGCGCGCGACCTTTTGGGTCAGACGTTGAATGATCACCGAGGTGGCTTCGACGCCGACGTCAGCGGTCAGCAAACGGGTTTCGAGGTCATCGAGCAGTTCGTCATCGATGGCTTTCTTGCCCAGAAACAGACTGGCCATGCCTTCGCCAATGCTGGCGCTGGTCTTGGACAGGCCTTGCTTGAGGCGGGCGAAGAAACCGGCTTTGGTTTCTTCGGTGCGTACTGGCTCGACGGGTGTTTCGACCGGTGCGACGACAACTGGAGTGATATCAGGTGCAGGTGCAGGCGCTTGAACAATCGGCGCAACCGGCGGAACGAATGCAGGGACCGCTGGCTTGGGCGCAGCCTCAACGACTGGCGCAACAACAGGTTCAACAACCGGAGCCTGAACCGGTTCAGGTGCCAAAGCCACCTGCACAGGAATCGGCGGCGTCACGTGCGGCGCCTGCTCATCTTCGACCAGCGCAACCGGTTCTTCCGCCACCGGCAACGTCAGCCAAGGTTCGGCGACGGGGGTCAGCGGCAGCTCGGCCACAATTTCAGGTTCGGGCTCGGCAACTGGTTGCAACACCGGTTCGGCGATGGGCAAGACAACGGGCGCTGGCTCTGCATCCATCACCGGCGCAGGCGTTGGCTCTGGAAGTGGCTGTGGCTGTTCGACGACGGGTTCCTGCGGTTTTTTACGCAGCCATCCGAACAGGCTTTTCTTCTCGCCAGCCGCAGCTGGGGTCTTCTTGTCGTCGTTGGAACCAAACATGGAGGACGGCTATCTCACGGTAGCGACGCGCCAATGGCGCCCCGGCAAATAAAAATTCGATGCAGAACAGACTGCGATTGACCCAGCTTGTTCACGCGCAACATTTTGTCGAGGTGCTCACCAGCGCCTCAAGGAAATCGATTTCTCATTGGACTAAAGCAGCAAAATCGGCGAAAAAGCGGAATTCAGTTGATAAATCCAGACCTTCCGTCGCAAACCGATTCAACCTGATCAAGCATAAAGACCTGATAGGCGTGGTCGCCGCTAAAACGGATCAGTATCCTAGCACCCTCTCGCCCGCTGACGCTAAGAACAAGCGGGCAGCCCCAAAGGTTTAAAAACGAATGAATGCTCTAGCCCGCCGCGCCGCAGGCCTGCTGCTCAGCACAGTTTGCCTGCCCCTTTCGGCCCTGGCTGCCGACCCGCAACCCACCCATGAATTTACCCTCGACAATGGCTTGAAGGTCGTTGTCCGCGAAGACCATCGTGCTCCGGTGGTGGTTTCCCAGGTCTGGTACAAAGTCGGCTCCAGTTACGAGACGCCGGGTCAGACCGGTTTGTCCCATGCCCTGGAACACATGATGTTCAAGGGCAGCGACAAAGTCGGCCCAGGCGAAGCTTCGCTGATCCTGCGTGACCTCGGCGCCGAAGAGAACGCCTTCACCAGCGACGACTTCACCGCGTATTACCAGGTGCTGGCCCGTGATCGCCTGGGCGTGGCCTTCGAACTGGAAGCCGACCGCATGGCCAGCCTGCGCCTGCCGGCCGACGAGTTCGCCCGGGAAATCGAAGTCATTAAAGAAGAACGCCGCCTGCGCACCGACGACAAGCCGATGTCCAAGGCCTACGAGCGCTTCAAGGCCATGGCTTACCCGGCGAGCGGCTATCACACGCCCACCATCGGCTGGATGGCGGACCTGGACCGCATGAAGGTCGAAGAACTTCGCCATTGGTACCAATCCTGGTACGTACCGAACAACGCCACATTGGTAGTAGTGGGCGACGTGACCCCGGACGAAGTCAAAACCCTGGCCCAGCGTTATTTCGGCCCGATCGCCAAGCGCGACGTGCCATCAGCGAAGATTCCTCTGGAACTGGCCGAGCCCGGCGAACGCCAGATCACCCTGCACGTGAAGACCCAATTGCCCAGTCTGATGCTGGCCTTCAACGTGCCGAGCATCGCCACCGCCGAAGACAAACGTTCGGTGAATGCCTTGCGCTTGATTTCCGCCCTGCTCGACGGCGGCTACAGCGCACGCATCCCGACACAACTGGAACGCGGCGAAGAGCTGGTGTCCGGCGGTTCGTCGAGCTACGACGCCTACACCCGAGGTGACAGCCTATTCACCCTGTCGGCCTCACCGAACACGCAGAAAAACAAAACCATCGACCAGGCTGAAGCCGGTTTGTGGAAGCTGCTCGAACAGCTGAAAACCACTGCGCCGTCTACAGAAGAGCTGGAGCGCGTGCGCGCGCAGGTCATCGCCGGCCTGGTTTACGAGCGGGATTCGATCACCAGCCAGGCCACCGCCATTGGTCAACTGGAAACGGTCGGCCTGTCCTGGAAACTGATGGACACCGAACTCGCCGATCTGGAAAGCGTGACACCACAAGATATCCAGAACGCCGCCAAGCTGTATTTCACCCGCGAACGTCTCAGCGTTGCCCATGTTCTGCCAGAGGAGACGACTCATGAGTGAGCGTAAAAAACCACGCTTGGCCCTGCTCGGCCTGATCGTCGTCGCCCTGATCGGGTCCGCCGCGTTCTATTTCTCAAAAACAGAAGAGTCCAATGCCAGCGAAGCGCTGGACAAAGCCAAGGCCAGTCAGAAGCTGCAATCGCTGACCGAACTCAACGGCAAGCCACCGAGCCACCGCAAACTTGACGTGCAGACCTGGAACACCGCCGAAGGCGCCAAGGTGTTGTTTGTCGAAGCGCGCGAGTTGCCAATGTTCGACATGCGCCTGATCTTTGCCGCCGGCAGTAGCCAGGATGGCGCCGCGCCCGGTCTGGCACTGCTGACCAATGCCATGCTCAATGAAGGCGTGGCCGGCAAGGACGTCAGCGTCATCGCCCAGGGCTTCGAAGGCCTGGGCGCCGATTTCGGCAATGGCGCTTACAAAGACATGGCCGTTGCGTCCCTGCGCAGCCTCAGCGCTGTGGATAAACGTGAACCGGCATTGAAGTTGTTTACCGAAGTCGTCGGCAAACCCTCCTTCCCCGCCGACTCGTTTGCCCGCATCAAGAACCAGATGCTTGCCGGTTTCGAGTATCAGAAACAGAACCCCGGCAAACTCGCCAGCCTGGAACTGATGAACCGCCTGTACGGCGATCATCCGTACGCGCACGCCAGCGATGGCACTGCCAACACTGTTCCAGCCATCACCATCGCGCAGTTGCGGGCCTTCCACGAGAAAGCCTACGCGGCGGGTAACGTGGTGATCGCACTGGTTGGCGATTTGTCCCGCGCCGAAGCTGAAGCCATTGCCGCGCAGGTGTCCGCCGGCCTGCCCAAGGGACCCGCCCTGCCGAAGATCGCGCAACCGGCCGAACCCAAGGCCAGCATCGGTCACATCGAATTCCCGTCGAAACAGACCAACCTGATGCTCGCGCAAATGGGTATCGACCGTGACGACCCGGACTACGCGGCACTGTCCATGGGTAACCAGATTCTTGGCGGCGGCGGTTTCGGTACTCGGCTAATGAGCGAAGTACGCGAGAAGCGCGGCCTGGCGTACGGCGTGTATTCGGGCTTCACCCCGATGCAGGCGCGTGGCCCGTTCATGATCAACCTGCAAACCCGCGCCGAAATGAGCGAAGGCACCCTGAAACTGGTGCAGGACGTTCTCGCCGATTACCTTAAAACCGGGCCGACCGAAAAAGAACTCGACGACGCCAAGCGCGAACTGGCCGGCAGCTTCCCGCTGTCCACCGCCAGCAACGCCGATATCGTCGGCCAACTGGGCGCCATCGGCTTCTATAATCTGCCGCTGAGTCATCTGGAAGACTTCATGCAACAGTCCCAGAACCTGACCGTCGAGCAAGTCAAAGCCGCACTGAACAAACACTTGAGCACGGACAAAATGGTCATCGTCAGCGCTGGCCCGACCGTGCCGCAAAAGCCGTTACCGGCCCCATCTGATAAACCTGCCGAGCAACCGCTCGGGGTTCCGGAGCATTAATGGCCACTTCTCGCCCAAAAAAACCAGTTCATAACGTGCATAACGGCGTGAACCAATTGCGCATCATCGGCGGCGAATGGCGCAGCCGTAAGCTGAGCTTCCCTGACGCTCCGGGCCTGCGCCCGACGCCGGACCGGGTGCGCGAAACCCTGTTCAACTGGCTCGCGCCATACGTTCCTGGCGCCAAAGTGCTCGATCCATTCGCCGGCAGCGGCGCGCTGTTTCTCGAAGCCTTGTCCCGTGGCGCCGCCATGGGCCAGGCGCTGGACGCCAGCAGCCTCGCCGTGTCCAGCCTCAAGGAGCACTTGGGCACCCTGCGCTGCACCAACGGCCAGGTCCAGACCGCCGATGCGCTGCGTTATCTGGAAACCCAACCAGCGGTCGCCTACGACTTGGTGTTCCTCGACCCGCCGTTCAATCAAAACCTGCTGCCTGCCGTCTGCACGCTGTTAGAAGAGCGCCAATGGCTGGCAGAGGATGCGTGGGTGTACACCGAAAGCGAATCCGCGCCGTCGACCCTCGGCCTGCCGGGCAACTGGCGCCTGCACCGGGAGCAAAAATCCGGGCGCGTGTATTACTCGTTGTGGCAACGCCTCGCTGAAAAACCCGCTGAATAAAGCGCACGGGCAGGCCGCTGGCCTGCCCGGTACGACGGCTGTTTCTTAAAACGCAACACATCTGAAGTGGTTTGTTTCTCTGTTTCTGGCTCATCGTAAACGTGCGAAATGTCTCGCATGGATGCATGGATGATTAACGGATGAACAAGCTAACGACTGAACGAACGCCCAACCCCACCCATGAGTTAACCCTCGACAATGGCCTGAGGGTCATTGTCCGCGAGGATCACAGAAGCCCTCAGGTCGGAATCACACTGGTTTTTGCCGTAGGAACTGATGACGAGCGCCCCGAAGATTTCGGGGTCACAGCGGTATTACAAGATGCTCTGATGCGTGACTATGACGACTTCATCAAAGAGACCGGAGCCACTCATCAAAACTTCGGAGGCCTTGAAAGGTTGAGCGACAGCCTACTGATCGCCCCCGAACACCTGGAAAGCGCTCTCAAAATCCAGTCGACCATCATGACGGACGAACTATCGGATGAATTGCTGCGCACTTGTCTGGACGAGGCACTTCTGTACAACAAGGAAAAGTCCTTGTTCATATCTGCAGTTAGTTTTAGTCCGGAAATCGACGCACTGGTAACCACCGGGCACAGTTACTACAGGCCCCGGGAAACGATTGCCGACAATCTTGAGCGACTGACCTTCGAACATCTCAGAAACTGGCGCCAGAGCCGGTATTGCCCCAGTAATGCCTGCCTGGTGATTGTCGGCGATGTCGAGGCTGAAGAGGCAAAACGACTGGTCGAGCGACACTTTGGATCGGAGGACCAGCGCGTCGCTCCCTTCAGGCCCTTGATAAAAGGACCGACAGAACCCGGCTACCGCCAGATAACGCAATTTCTGGATACCGACTACCCGCTGATGCTCTTCATATTCAACACACCGGGGATGGAAAACGCCGCCGACCCGCAATCCGTCAGAGCACTGGAAGTCCTGGATTGCCTGTTTAAGTCCTCCGCACGCCTGAAGTCATTCGAGAATGACGACCGCTCGACAATCTTTGCGAATGTCTTTCGACTCTGTCGAGCCAATAATCAATTCACCCTCGCTTTCTACTTCAAGGGTGATCCGCAGCAAGCCGAAGCTGATCTGTGGGCATTGCTGGATGACGTCAAGCGCGTGCCGTTCACTCACGAGGAAATCGAGCCCGCCACCATGCAGGAAAGCACCACTCTGCAAGCGCTCTATGACAACCCCTTTGAACGGTCGAGGAGCATCGGTCATCTTGTTGCAACTGCTCAGCCATGGCAGTTGATCGATCTTGAGGTCGCGCAATTACGCAGCGTCACTGCGCAGGATATTCAGCGGGCAGCCAACGCTTGCTTCACCCGCGAACGCGCAACCGTGGCTCATGTGTTTCCCATCGAGAAAAATACCTCCGACGTAACCGGGACCTCTGCCTGATCATCAGTTCTGGAAAACCGGCCCCGGTGTTCCCACTGCACAGGGGCCTGTTTTCATCGGTCGCGAATCCATCTGGTTTATGGCAAGTTAGCAACTTGCGGCGAGCACGACACGCTCCATGTGCTCCTCTGCATTTCGCAAGCAACGGTCTGCAATTGAATAGAATGTCTCACTACAAGCCACCCCCCAATTCCCCATGAAAACCTTCACCCCCGCCTTCGGCCTCGGCAACCCGCACTTGCAGACCTTATGGGGACCGCTGTGGCGCAAAACCACGCACATCGAGCGCGAGCGCGAACGCTTGTGGCTTGAAGATGGCGACTTTCTCGACCTCGACTGGCACGGCCCGCACAGCGCCGAGGCACCTTTGGTGCTGGTGTTGCACGGGCTGACCGGCTCTTCGAATTCGCCGTATGTGGCCGGGATGCAAAAGGCTCTCGGGGATCAAGGTTGGGCCAGCGTCGCGCTGAACTGGCGCGGTTGTTCGGGCGAACCCAATCTGTTGCCGCGCAGCTACCATTCCGGCGCCAGCGAAGACCTGGCCGAAACCATCAGGCACCTGCGGGCCAAACGCCCACTCGCACCGTTGTACGCGGTCGGTTATTCCCTGGGCGGCAATGTCTTGCTCAAGCATCTGGGCGAAACCGGCAGCAACAGCGGCGTGCTCGGCGCAGTAGCGGTGTCGGTGCCGTTTCGGCTGGACCAATGCGCCGACCGGATCGGCCAAGGATTTTCCAAGGTGTACCAGGCGCATTTCATGCGTGAGATGCTGGCGTACATCAAGAACAAGCAACGGCAGTTCCAGCATGACGGGCGCGAGGATGGCCTGGCTGCACTGGCCGCGCTCGGCTCATTGGAAAACATGCGCACGTTCTGGGACTTCGATGGCCGGGTAACCGCACCATTGAACGGTTTCGACGACGCCGAGGATTACTATCGCCGCGCTTCCAGCCGCTACTTCCTTGGGGAAATACGTACGCCGACCCTGATCATTCAGGCTGCGGACGATCCCTTCGTCTTTCCTCACAGCTTGCCGCACGCCGATGAATTGTCCGCCTGCACGCAATTCGAGTTGCAGGCCAAGGGCGGTCATGTCGGATTCGTCGACGGTTCGGTACGCCAGCCGGGCTATTACCTGGAACGCCGCATTCCCCAATGGCTGACCTCGGCAGGTCGCGAGTAAGCAATGGGCAGCGATCAGGGCGAATCGATTCACTTCTGGCAAACGGCACCGCTGGCCGGAGTCGAGTTGCTATCGGCGCGCTATATCGAGCAACGTTTCGCGCCTCACGTGCATGACGGCTATGTGATTGGCATGATCATGGCCGGCGCCCAACGGTATCGCTATCGCGGTGCGGAGCATTTGGCGGGCAGTGGCACGCTGGTGCTGATCAACCCTGATGAACTGCACACCGGTCACAAGGGCACGGAGGACGGCTGGTTGTATCGGGCGTTTTATCCGGACAGCGGGCAGATTCTCTCGCTGCTGGCCGAACTCGAACTGCCGACCCACAACCTGCCAGCGTTTGGCGCCACGCTGTATCGCGATGCGGACCTGGTGAACGGTTTTTGCCAGCTGCACCGCCTGCTCGAAAGCCCAGTCACCGCACTGCAACAACAAACCGCATGGCGGGAGCTGATGCTGTCGCTGCTGCAGCGTCACGGGTCGGTGCCTGATGCCGGCAAACCTGGCAAGGAACACCGGGCGGTGGCATTGGCCAAGGACTTGCTGCACACGCAATTGGCCGCGCCGCCCTCGCTGGAAGAACTGGCAGCGGCGGTGAACCTGTCGCCGTTCCATTTTGCCCGGGTGTTCCGTCGTGCTACCGGCATGCCGCCGCACACCTGGCTGATGCAGCAGCGCATCGCCCGGGCGCGGGCGTTGTTGCAGAGTGGTTGTTTACCGCTGGAGGTCGCGACGCAATTGGGCTTTGCCGATCAGAGTCATTTGAGTCGGCAGTTCAAGCAGGTGTATGGCGTGGGGCCGGGGGCGTATCGCAGTGCCGGGCAATCTCTCAGAGCGTGTGTCGAACTGTAGGAGCTGGCTTGCCAGCGATGAACGGTGACGCCATCAATCCGAAGCACCGCGTCGTCTCAATCGCTGGCAAGCCAGCTCCTACAGAAGTGTGCGTTTAATCGCCTGTGGCGATCCCGCGTGAAGGGTCATTGATCCACTCACTCCAGGACCCGGCATACAACGCCCCCAGCGGATAACCCGCCAGACACAACGCAAACAGGTTATGGCAAGCCGTCACGCCGGAGCCGCAATACGCCACCAGATCATTCGGCGACCGATCACCCAGCTTCGCGGCAAAACGCTGTTTGAGCTGATCCGCCGGCAGAAAACGCCCGTCGCTGCCGAGGTTGTCGGCGAACGCCGCGCATTGCGCACCGGGGATGTGCCCGGCAATCGGGTCGATCGGCTCCATTTCACCCTTGAAGCGCGGCAACGCGCGGGCGTCGAGCAAGGTCAGTTCGGGTTTGGCGAGACGTTTCTGCAACCGTTCTGCACTGAGCAGCAGCGAATCGTCAGGCGTGCCGGCAAAGGACCCGCGGGTGATCGACGGTGCATCCAGGCTCAACGGCAAACCGGCCGCGTGCCAGGCCTTGAGCCCGCCATCGAGGATAAACACGCCATCGCGCTTGCCCAGCCAGGCCAGCAACCACCAGGCCCGCGCCGCGAAAGCACCCGGGCCATCATCGTACAAAACCACTTCAGTGTCGGCGTTGATGCCCCAAGCTTGCAGGCGTTCGATCAAATCGGCCGGCTCCGGCAACGGATGGCGCCCGGTCACGCCCTTGATCACTTTCCCGCTGAGATCACGTTCCAGATCGGCAAAACTCGATCCGGCGATGTGTCCTTCGGCATAGCTGCGCTGACCGTAATCCGGGTCTTCGAGGGCAAAACGACAATCCAGAACCACCAACCCTGGCTGCTCCTTTTTCAGGTCCAGTGCTTGCGGGCTGATCAGTTGCGCAATGGGCATAACGGGCTCCTGTGATTGGGCGAAACCCGATCCTACTGCACTTCTTCCAGCGCTTGGGCCAGCGGCACGTAAAATTCTTCGAACAAGGCGTTCACCTCGGCCCGGGCCTGATCGGTGACGAATCCGGCCTCCAGGACCAGCACCTGATACACCCCGCGTTTAATCGCTTGCTCGCTGAGATGGCTGGAGTTTTCTCGCGTGGTGCACAGAAAGCGCACCCAGGACGTGAGGATGATCCAGGCATTGAGCGTCAGGGATTCGATCTGCACTCGATCCATCTTGAGGATGCCGGCCGCAACGAAGCCTTCGTAGATGTGCGTGCCCTGGATCAGGCAACGCTGTGAAAAACGCCGGTAGCGCGCGGCCAGATCAGAGTCGCTATCGAGCAAGTGCTCAAGATCGCGATGCAAGAACCGGTAGCGCCACATCGCCGAGAGCAATTCCTTGAGGTAGAAGCGCTTGTCTTCCACCGTGGCAGCGCGGCCCTGAGGCGGACGCAGGAAGCTGTCCACCAGGCTTTCGTACTCACTGAACAGCACGGCGATGATCGCCTGCTTGTTAGGGAAGTGGTAGTACAGGTTGCCCGGAGAAATCTCCATGTGGGCAGCAATGTGGTTGGTGCTGATGCTGCGCTCGCCCTGCTGATTGAACAGCTCCAGGCTGTTCTGCACGATGCGCTCGCTGGTTTTTATCCGTGGGGCCATGGCTTGAGCTTAACTTCAGAGTGCGTTGCCGGGCATCTTACGACCTATCCGCAAGGGGATAAAACAAAGCTGCGCCAGAATGTCATTTGACTTTCTAGAGCATAGACTCTAAAAAGTCCCTCATTACAATAAATCCGGAGCCGACCATGACTGCTGACATTTCCTACCTGCAAAACCTACAGCAGCCTTTGGATGAGCTCCAATCCCTGTTCGATGCCCAACGCGCAGCCTATGCCGCCAACCCGATGCCACCTGCCGCCCAGCGTCAGCAGTGGCTCAAGGCGCTGAAGGATTTGTTGAACAATGAACGTCAGGCCTTGATCGATGCGATCAGCCAGGACTTCAGCCACCGCAGCGCCGACGAAACCCTGCTCGCCGAACTGATGCCGAGCCTGCACGGTATCCATTACGCCAGCCGGCATCTCAACGGCTGGATGAAGGCGTCGCGACGCAAGGTTGGCGTGGCTTTCCAGCCAGCCTCGGCGAAAGTGGTGTACCAGCCGCTGGGCGTGATTGGGGTGATCGTACCGTGGAACTACCCGCTGTATCTGGCCATCGGGCCTTTGGTGGGTGCGTTGTCGGCGGGCAATCGAGTAATGCTCAAACTCAGCGAGTCGACGCCTGCCACCGGTTTGCTGATGAAGGAATTGCTGGGGCGGATCTTCCCCGAAGACCTGGTCTGCGTGGTACTGGGCGAAGCCGATATCGGTGTCGCGTTTTCGCGCCTGCGCTTTGATCACTTGCTCTTCACCGGCGCCACCAGCATTGGCAAACACGTAATGCGCGCGGCGGCAGAGAACCTGACGCCGGTGACGCTGGAACTGGGCGGCAAGTCCCCTGCCATCGTTTCCCACGACGTGCCCCTCAAAGACGCCGCCGAACGCATCGCTTTCGGTAAAACACTCAACGCTGGCCAGACCTGCGTGGCACCGGATTACGTACTGGTACCGGAAGCGCGTGTGGATGACTTCGTCGACGCTTATCGTCAGGTGGTTCGCGGGTTTTATCCGACCCTGGCCGACAATCCGGACTACACCGCGATCATCAATGACCGACAACTGGCGCGGCTCAACGGCTACGTCAGCGATGCCACCAGCAAGGGCGCGCAGCTGATTCCGCTGTTCGAGCAGGGTCAGGGACGCCGCATGGGGCATAGCCTGCTGTTAAACGTCAGCGATGAGATGACCGTGATGCAGGACGAAATCTTCGGCCCGCTGCTGCCGATCGTGCCGTACAAGGATCTGGATCAGGCGTTTGCCTATATCAATCAGCGCCCTCGCCCACTGGCGCTGTACTACTTCGGCTACGACAAGCGCGAGCAAAATCGCGTCCTCCACGAAACCCATTCCGGCGGCGTGTGCCTGAACGACACCCTGCTGCATGTCGCCCAGGACGACATGCCGTTCGGCGGCATTGGCGCCTCGGGCATGGGCCATTACCACGGACACGAAGGCTTCCTGACCTTCAGCAAAGCCAAGGGCGTGCTGATCAAACAGCGCTTCAACGCGGCGAAATTGATTTACCCGCCGTATGGCAAATCCATTCAGAAACTGATTCAGAAACTGTTTATTCGCTAACGATCCACACCGCCGGGTAATAACAAGAATGAGCCCAAGCCTGTCCGATACACCCGCGCTGTCACGGCGCGGCCTGCTTAAATTCAGCCTCGGCGCCAGCGCCTTTCTCGCCACTGCCGGGTTAGGCGCCAGCCTCAGTGGCTGCTCGTCGAGCGTTGCGGCGAGCGGTTTCGCAGCCCTGCGCAGTGGCGATCTGTTGTTTTTGCGGGCACTGATTGCGGTGATGCTCGAAGGCGCGGTGGCCGCTGAACGTATGCCCGATGCCGTCGAAGGCACCCTCAAGAGCCTGGACTTCAACCTCGACCACCTGTCGCCGGAAATGCTCAAACTGACCCGGCAATTGTTCGACGTGCTCGGCATGGCGGTGACCCGTGGACCGCTGACCGGAATTTGGGGCAGTTGGGAGAATGCCAGCGCCGGTGAGATCCGGCACTTTCTCGATCGTTGGGAAAACAGCTCGTTGAGCCTGCTGCGCATGGGCCACAGTTCGTTGGTGCAACTGGTAATGATGGCCTGGTACGGGCGCAAGGAATCCTGGGCTCATTGCGGGTATCCCGGGCCGCCCACCGTTTGAGACCGCGACTCAATCCTGTAGGAGCCGAGCTTGCTGGCGATAGCGTCAGCCGCTTCACCGCCTATTTCAAATAATAAAAAGAGAACCCTGAAGATGCCCGTACCCGACCCGTTCCGCGAAGGCATGGCCCGTGGCTGGAAAACCTACAACGGCTCGCAACTGAGCCAGGACCTGACCCTTGAAGCGGATGTGGCGATCATTGGCAGTGGCGCTGGCGGCGGAACCACAGCGGAAATCCTCAGCGCAGCCGGTTACAAAGTGCTGCTGATCGAGGAAGGCCCGCTCAAGACCAGCAGCGACTTCAAGCTGCTTGAAGACCAGGCCTACGCCAGCCTTTACCAGGAAGGTATCGGCCGCATGAGCAAGGACGGCGCGATCACTATCCTCCAGGGCCGCGCCGTGGGCGGGACCACGTTGATCAACTGGACCTCGAGTTTCCGCACGCCGCAGCCGACCCTTGAACACTGGGCCAAAGAACACAACGTGAAGGGCCACTCACCGACGGAGATGGCGCCGTGGTTCGAGAAAATGGAACAGCGCCTGGGCGTCGCGCCGTGGATGGTCCCGCCCAACGCCAACAACGACGTCATCCGTAAAGGCTGCGAAAAACTCGGTTACAGCTGGCATGTCATCCCGCGTAATGTGCGCGGCTGCTGGAACCTCGGCTACTGCGGTATGGGCTGCCCGACCAACGCCAAACAATCGATGATGGTCACGACCATTCCGGCGACGCTGGAAAAAGGTGGTGAGCTGCTCTATCTGGCCCGTGCCGAAAACCTTGTGATCAGCGGCGATAAAGTCACCGGGCTGCAATGCGTGGCGATGGACGAGCGTTGCGTCGAACCTACCGGGCGCCGTATCACTGTCAAGGCGCGGCACTACGTGCTGGCCGGCGGCGGGATTAACAGCCCGGCGCTGCTGTTGCGCTCAGATGCGCCCGATCCGCACCAGCGGTTGGGCAAACGCACCTTTCTGCATGTAGTGAACATGTCCGCCGGTTTGTTCGATGAGGTGATCAACCCCTTCTACGGCGCGCCGCAGTCAATCTACTCCGACCATTTCCAATGGCAGGACGGCACCACCGGCAAGATGGCCTACAAACTGGAGGTCCCGCCACTGCACCCGGCACTGGCAGCGACGCTGCTGGGTGGTTTCGGTCAGGAGAATGCCCAACACATGGCCAACCTGCCGCACACCCATGCCATGCTCGCGTTGCTGCGCGACGGCTTTCACCCGGACAGCCCCGGTGGCAGCGTCGAACTTCGCAGTGACGGCACGCCAGTGCTCGATTACCAGGTGTCACCTTATGTCTGGGACGGTTTGCGCCGGGCGTTCCACAGCATGGCCGAGATTCAGTTCGCCGGTGGCGCCAAGGCTGTCATGCCGATGCACGCCGATGCTCGTTATGTGAAAACCCTGGGCGAAGCGCGCACGCTGATCGATGGTTTGAGCCTGGAGTTGTACCGCACGCGGCTGGGCAGCGCTCACGTCATGGGCGGTTGCGCGATGGGTGAAGATGCGAAAACTGCCGTGACCGACAGCCTCGGCCGCCACCATCAACTGGGCAATCTGTCGATTCACGACGGCTCGCTGTTCCCCACCAGCATTGGCGCAAACCCGCAGTTGTCGGTCTACGGACTGACGGCGCAACTGGCGACTTCACTGGCCGAACGTTTAAAAAACTCATGAAAACGACGATTATTCCTATCGTCTATAGTGCTTTCTTACCCAACAGGCGACTTTCCCGACCGGGAAGGCTGCGATACCATCCGACTCCCCAACGCACTCCCGCCAGGACGCCGCGATGAACCGAGTGTTGTACCCAGGTACCTTCGACCCTATTACCAAGGGCCATGGCGATCTGGTCGAACGCGCCTCGCGCCTGTTCGATCACGTGATCATTGCCGTCGCCGCCAGCCCGAAGAAAAACCCGTTGTTTCCTCTGGAACAGCGTGTGGAGCTGGCCCGCGAGGTCACCAAACATCTGCCGAACGTTGAAGTCGTCGGCTTCTCGACGCTGTTGGCGCATTTCGCCAAAGAGCAGAACGCTAACGTGTTCCTGCGCGGTTTGCGCGCCGTGTCGGACTTCGAATACGAGTTCCAGCTGGCCAACATGAACCGCCAACTGGCCCCGGATGTGGAGAGTCTGTTTCTTACCCCATCCGAGCGGTATTCGTTCATTTCCTCGACGCTGGTCCGTGAAATTGCTGCCCTGGGCGGCGATATCACCAAGTTCGTGCACCCTGTGGTGGCGGACGCTCTTACCGAACGCTTCAAGAAGTAACCACCGCTCAATCGGCGCCCGCGTGCACTACGGGCGCCAATGCGGCACAATTGCGCGCATTGATTTATTGCGCCCGGGCCTGCCGCCCCGGCTGGAGTTAGCATGTCCCTGATCATCACCGACGATTGCATCAACTGCGACGTCTGCGAACCCGAGTGCCCGAACGCCGCCATTTCCCAAGGCGAAGAGATCTACGTGATCGACCCGAACCTGTGCACGCAATGCGTCGGTCACTACGACGAACCGCAGTGCCAGCAGGTCTGCCCGGTGGATTGCATTCCGCTGGACGAAGCCCATCCGGAGACTGAAGAGCAGTTGATGGAGAAGTACCGGAAGATTACCGGCAAGGCTTGAATATTCGATATCAGTTACGCAGCCATCGCGGGCAATGGCGCGGTCCTTCGGCAAGTCAGTCAGAACACTGACTATAGACCGCAGGCGTTTCAGCTCTGGCAGCGTGGGCAAAACACGCTGGCGCGCTGCCCGAGTTTCACTTCCCGCAACTGCGTGCCACAGACCTTGCAGGGTTCGGCGCCACGGCCGTACACGAACAATTCCTGCTGGAAATAGCCCGGTTGGCCGTCACCACCGATAAAGTCGCGCAACGTAGTACCGCCGCGCTCAATGGCGGCGGCCAGTATGCGTTTGATCTCGATTGCCAGTTTCAAATAACGCGCACGAGAAATGCTCTTGGCCTCCCGGCGCGGATCGATACCCGCGGCGAACAGCGCTTCGGTCGCGTAGATATTGCCGACGCCGACCACCACCGCGTTGTCCATGATGAACGGTTTAACCGCCATCGAACGCCCACGGGACTGCTGGAACAAGCGCTCACCGTCGAACAGGTCGGTCAACGGCTCCGGCCCCAGACGAATCAGCAATTCGTGATTGAGCGGGTCTAGACTCCAGAGCATCGCGCCGAACCGTCGCGGGTCGGTGTAGCGCAGGGCCAGGCCCGACTCCAGTTCGATGTCCACGTGCTCATGCTTTGCCGCCGGCATGCCGACTTCCACCAGACGCAAATTCCCCGACATGCCCAAGTGGCTGATCAAGGTTCCGACTTCGGCGTTGATCAGCAGGTACTTGGCACGCCGCTCCACCAACACGATGCGTTGACCGGACAAGCGCACGTCCAGGTCTTCGGGGATCGGCCAGCGCAGACGCCGGTCCCGCACGATCACCCGGCTGACGCGCTGGCCTTCCAGATGCGGCGCAATGCCGCGACGGGTGGTTTCGACTTCTGGCAGTTCAGGCATGGCGCTCTCGAGTCAGGCTCTCGTATAAGAAGAACGTCCGAGACTCAGCGGTGAGAGCCAAGGTCGCGAATCGTCTGTTTGAGCGTCTCGAAATCGTAATCCGAGAGGCCAACGTAATCGAGCACCAGATGCGCGATGCTGTTCCACTCGTGGTCCTCGGTCTGGTTGCCCAACACCCGGTAGGACGCACAAATGTGCTCGGCCATCTTCAGGATGGCCAACAGGTTCTTCAACGAGCTGTTGCGCGACGACTCGTCGCTGAATATCGCCAGGGCATTGTGGTGATTGGCGATTGCGGCGGTCACGTGATCCGGCAGGCGCCAGGACTTGGCCGTGTAATAACCGACCACCGCGTGGTTGGTGTTGAACGCCTGGTTCTCGGTGTCCACCACCCGGCATTCAGCACTGGCGTTGGCGTAAGCCTCTTCCAGTACAGTCATGTAGTTGGGGAATCGTTGCAGCATCAGCGGCACGCCACAGTCGTGAAACAGACCCAGCGCATACGCCTCATCGCCGTTCTGCACACCGATGCGCTTGGCCAGCGTCAGGCAGGTCATCGCCACATCCTGGGCGGTGTCCCAGAAACGGTTCAAGGTGACGATGGTGTCGTCGTTCATCTCGCCCTTGATCGACTGTGCGTTGATCAGGTTGATGATCGACCGGCTGCCGAGCAAATTCACCGCACGCTGGATCGAGGCGATCTTGTTGCTCAGCCCGTAATACGGCGAGTTGACTATTTTCAACAACGAGCCAGAGAGGCCAGGATCCTGGGAGATCAGCTTCGCGATCACCTCCAGGTCCGGGTCAGGCATGTACTGCTCCATCTGCAGGTCCACCATGATCTGCGGTTGGGCCGGCACACTGATCCCTTGCAGGGATTGCTGGATTTGTTCGGGAGTCAGCTCTTGGGACATAAGTACACACTCTGGGCCAGGCGCAGATTCTAGCTTTTCTGAATTGGATCCGACACCTTGACCGGCGCATCGATTGAAGTTTCACCCCATCACCGCATGTCCATCCGCCAAACCGCGGCCTTGCGCAACACGCTATACTCCCGCTCTTTTTTCCGGAGCGACGACATGTCCCTGCCTAGCCTGCGCCTCAAAGCCAATGCCGACCGTCGTCTGCGCAACGGTCATTTGTGGGTCTACAGCAACGAAATCGATGTAGCCGCGACACCTTTGCACGGTTTCAAGGCCGGAGACCAGGCGATCCTCGAAGCCGCCGGCGGCAAGCCGCTGGGCATCGTTGCCATGAGCCCGAACAACCTGATCTGCGCCCGTTTGCTGTCGCGCGACATCAAGTTGCCGCTGGACAAGTCGCTGCTGGTGCATCGCCTGAACGTCGCCCTGTCGCTGCGTGATCGCCTGTTCGACAAGCCGTTCTATCGCTTGGTCTACGGTGATTCCGATTTGCTGCCGGGTCTGGTGGTCGATCGTTTCGGCGACATCCTGGTGGTGCAGATCGCTTCGGCGACCATGGAAGCCCATAAAGATGACGTGATCGCGGCGCTGACTCAAGTGCTCAAGCCAAGCGGCATTCTGTTCAAGAATGACTCCGCCGCCCGTGACGCCGAAGGCCTCAACCGCTATGTCGAAACCGTGTTTGGCCTGGTACCGGAGTGGGTTGCACTGGAAGAGAACGGCGTGAAATTCGAAGCGCCGGTTATCCAGGGCCAGAAAACCGGCTGGTTCTACGATCACCGCATGAACCGCGCTCGCCTGGCCCCGTATGCCAAAGGCAAGCGCGTGCTGGACCTGTACAGCTACATCGGCGGCTGGGGCGTGCAGGCTGCCGCTTTCGGCGCCAGTGAAGTGTTCTGCGTCGACGCGTCCGCCTTCGCCCTCGACGGCGTAGAGCGCAACGCCGCGCTGAACGGCTTCGCCGACAAAATGACCTGCATCGAAGGCGACGTGTTCGAAGCCCTGAAAGAGCTGAAAGCCAGCGAAGAACGGTTCGACGTGATCGTGGCCGACCCACCGGCGTTCATCAAACGCAAGAAGGACATGAAGAACGGCGAAGGCGCTTACCGCCGCCTGAACGAGCAAGCCATGCGCCTGCTCACCAAGGACGGTATTCTGGTCAGCGCATCGTGCTCGATGCACCTGCCGGAAGACGATCTGCAGAACATCCTGCTGACCAGCGCCCGCCACCTGGACCGCAACATCCAGATGCTGGAACGCGGCGGCCAGGGCCCGGATCACCCGGTGCACCCGGCCATCGCCGAAACCCGCTATATCAAGAGCATTACCTGCCGGTTGCTGCCTAACAGCTAACCGCTGTTCCCTGTAGGAGCGAGCCTGCTCGCGATAAAACGCAAAGACACCGCGGATAGCCAGATACACCGCATTATCGTTGACGTTTTTCGCGAGCAGGCTCGCTCCTACAAAGGATTCAGAAATCCCCCACGCTTGCCTGCATTGACTTGCTTTTCCATTAAATCAATCCTCGTTCACCCCTCACGGAATGAGTGCGTTGATTGATGCCCCCCGCCAGAAACGCCCGAGAAAAGCCGTTAATCGTCCTGTTGTTGATGACCATGACCCTACTGGGCGTTTTCCCATTGGACGTGGTTCTTCCTTCCTTTCCCGACCTGTCGGACTTCTTTCAAATCCCGCCGCCCGACGTTGCCCTGTCTGTCAGCCTGTTCGCCGTCAGCCTGGCATTCTCCGTGATGCTGGTTGGACCGCTGTCGGACATGTGGGGTCGCAAGAAGCTATTGCTGGGAGGTATCGCCCTCGCGGCGATTGGCGCAATTGGATGTGCAGCAACCAGCGAGTACAGCTGGTTTCTGGGTTTTCGTGTGGTCCAGGCGATCGGTTGCGGAGCCTTTTCGCTGTCACAAGCGCTGGTGCAGGATTTATTCATTGGCCATGAAAGGCTGCGACTCAGGATCTGGATGGTGACCGGAGGCGGGGTATTCATTTCAATTTCGCCGTTGCTGGGGACCTGGCTGCAATTGCAGCTTGGCTGGCAGGGCAGTTTCTACGTGTTTGTCACCCTCGCCGTTTTAGTCTGGTTAAGCGCCTGTTGGCTGCTCAAGGAGTCCTCGTCGTTGCGTCCGGCATCGCGTGGGGGATTTTTCCGCGCTTACCGGCATGTCTGTTCAGATGCTCGCTTCCTGGGTTATTGGCTGATTTCAGCCTTGGCCTTCGCCTGTCATTTTTCGTTCATCGTCACTTCACCCATTATTTTCATGGAGCATCTGGCCCTTTCACCCTACGAGTACGCCTGGGCGTTGTTGCTGTACGGCGTTGCGTATATAGGCGGCGGCGCAGTAGCCAACTTCCTGCATCAACGTTTGCAAGCCAACACTCAGATCATTCTCGGCCTGGGGTTGATCGCGGTTTCGGGCGTGGTGATGCTTTGGCTGACTCGCCACTTCGGTCTCTCTGCCGGGACGGTGCTGATTTCCATGCTGATTTGTACGATCGGCACCACTATTACCAGACCCGTCGTCAACTCCAAGGCCATGAGTGTTCATCCGGAATATGCCGGGACCTCGACCTCGGTCGGCGGTGTGCTGATGTTCCTTTGCGGTGGCGTGATCAGTACGGTGGTCAACCGGGTACCGGAGGACCTGACCCTGACCACCGCTCTGGCCATTTGCTTCCTGACGTTGAGCTTCGCAGGCCTGGGACTGAATGCAGTGATCAACCAACGGAATAAACAGGCACTCGATATCGGCTGATACCTGCCAGTCGTCATCTCGCACGCACCGTCAACACGGGATCAACGCTTCCCGGCATTCCCTCCAGCCGCCAGCCGTGTAGAATCGCGAGATTCATCGCCAGTCATCCCCCGGCGGGTTTATGAGCTCAAGCTGAAGCGCGCGGCGATCCCGCAAAGTTATCGGCAACTTCCGGACACACGGCCATTTCTGAGTGTTCCAGACGTCAATAGAAGCTCACTTCCCTTTTGATACCTGATTAGCCGCCCGGAGTGCTTCATGCCTGATTACCGCTCGAAAACATCCACCCACGGCCGCAACATGGCCGGTGCCCGCGCATTGTGGCGCGCCACGGGGATGAAAGATGACGACTTCAAAAAGCCGATCATCGCCATTGCCAACTCCTTCACCCAGTTCGTACCGGGCCACGTCCACCTCAAGGATCTGGGCCAACTGGTCGCCCGCGAGATCGAACGCGCCGGCGGTGTGGCAAAAGAATTCAACACCATCGCCGTCGATGACGGCATCGCCATGGGCCACGACGGCATGCTGTATTCGCTGCCGAGCCGCGAGATCATTGCCGACTCCGTCGAGTACATGGTTAACGCCCACTGCGCCGACGCCATCGTGTGCATTTCCAACTGCGACAAGATCACCCCGGGCATGTTGATGGCTGCCTTGCGCCTGAACATCCCGGTGATCTTCGTTTCCGGCGGCCCGATGGAAGCCGGCAAGACCAAACTGGCCAGCCACGGTCTCGACCTCGTCGACGCCATGGTGATCGCCGCCGACTCCAGCGCTTCTGACGAGAAAGTCGCCGAGTACGAGCGCAGCGCCTGCCCGACTTGCGGTTCGTGCTCCGGCATGTTCACCGCCAACTCGATGAACTGCCTGGTTGAAGCCCTGGGCCTGGCATTGCCGGGCAACGGTTCGACCCTGGCCACCCACAGCGACCGCGAGCAATTGTTCCTGCAGGCCGGCCGCACCATCGTCGAGCTGTGCAAGCGTTACTACAGCGAGAACGATGAGTCGGTGTTGCCGCGCAACATCGCCAACTTCCAGGCGTTCGAAAACGCCATGACCCTGGACATCGCCATGGGCGGTTCCACCAACACCATCCTGCACTTGCTGGCCGCTGCCCAGGAAGCCGAGATCGATTTCGACCTGCGCGACATCGACCGTCTGTCCCGTCACGTGCCGCAACTGTGCAAGGTCGCGCCGAACATCCAGAAGTACCACATGGAGGACGTGCACCGTGCTGGCGGGATCTTCAGCATCCTCGGTTCGCTGGCTCGTGGCGGCTTGCTGCACACCCAGCTGCCGACCGTGCACAGCCGCAGCATGGAAGAAGCCATCGCCAAGTGGGACATCACCCAAACCAACGACGAAGCCGTGCATCACTTCTTCAAGGCCGGTCCGGCAGGTATCCCGACGCAAACCGCGTTCAGCCAATCGACCCGTTGGGACACCCTGGACGACGACCGTGAAAACGGCTGCATCCGCAGTGTCGAGCACGCTTACTCGCAAGAAGGCGGCCTCGCCGTTCTCTACGGCAACATCGCCCTCGATGGCTGCGTGGTAAAAACCGCCGGTGTCGATGAGTCGATCCACGTGTTCGAAGGCAACGCCAAGATCTTCGAAAGCCAGGACAGCGCCGTGCGCGGCATCCTCGCTGACGAAGTGAAAGAAGGCGACATCGTCATCATTCGCTACGAAGGCCCTAAAGGTGGCCCGGGCATGCAGGAAATGCTGTACCCGACGTCGTACCTGAAATCCAAAGGCCTGGGCAAAGCTTGCGCCCTGCTCACCGACGGCCGTTTCTCCGGCGGCACTTCGGGCCTGTCCATCGGCCACGCTTCGCCTGAAGCCGCTGCCGGTGGCGCGATCGGTCTGGTGCAGGACGGCGACAAAGTGCTGATCGACATCCCGAACCGCTCGATCAACCTGTTGGTCAGCGACGAAGAACTGGCGGCACGCCGGGTCGAGCAGGACAAGAAAGGCTGGAAACCGGTGGAAGTGCGTCCACGCAAAGTGACCACCGCCCTGAAGGCCTACGCCCTGCTGGCCACCAGCGCCGACAAGGGTGCTGTGCGTAACAAGGCGATGCTCGACGGGTTGTAAGGCTTAACCATCGAACAAAAAAATACCCCGCCAAGTGCGGGGTATTTTTTTCCTAATCGCTTTGACTGGCATGCCCACTGTAGGAGCCGGCTTGCTGGCGATTGCGGTGTGCCGGGCAACTATGGTGTTGCGGGTGATGGCCCCATCGCTGGCAAGCCAGCTCCTACAAAGGGTTGTGTTGTTCGCATAACTGTAGGAGCCAGCTTGCTGGCGATTGCGGTGTGACGGGCAACATTGGCGCTGCAGGTGATGGCCTCATCGCTGGCAAGCCAGCTCCTACAGAGAATTGTGTCGTTCGCACGACTGTAGGAGCCGGCTTGCTGGCGATTGCGGTGTGACGGGCAACATTGGCGTTGCAGGTGATGGCCTCATCGCTGGCAAGCCAGCTCCTTCAGAGGATTGTGTCGTTCGCACGACTGTAGGAGCCAGCTTGCTGGCGATTGCGGTGTGCCGGGCAACATTGGCGCTGCAGGTGATGGCCTCATCGCTGGCAAGCCAGCTCCTACAGAGGGTTGTGTCGTTCGCACGACTGTAGGAGCCGGCTTGCTGGCGATTGCGGTGTGCCGGGCAACATTGGCGCTGCAGGTGATGGCCTCATCGCTGGCAAGCCAGCTCCTACAGAGGGTTGTGTCGTTCGCACGACTGTAGGAGCCGGCTTGCTGGCGATGCAGGCGACCCGGTCTTACTGAATCTCTTGCGGTGTCACGATCACCCAATTCTTGTCCGCCGTCACCGGCAACCCTTCCTTGGCCTGGGCCGCAGCGTGCTTGGCCATCATGCCCTGGATCTGGGTCATGTATTTGTCTTTGCGGTTGACCCACAAATGAATGCCGCCCTTGGCCACGTCGACATCGTGAAACAGCATGTAGCCGTCACTGGTGGGGGTATCGCCGCCCACCAGTACCGGTTTTTTCCACTCATCGATGTAGGTCAGGATCGCCGCGTGCTTGCCGGCCATCCAGGTCGCCGGGGTCCACAGGTACGGGGTCAGTTCGAGGCCGAGGTTGGCCTTCTCGTCATATTTGCCGGCGGTGATCTGCTTGCGCGCGGTGGTCAATTCGCCGGTTTTTTGATCCTTGAGCAGCAGCGACACGCCGATCACGTTCTGCGGTTTGACGTTGTAGCCGTATTTCGGATCGGCAGCGACCATACGCACCAGCTCTTCCGAGGCGGCGGTCATCACGTAGACCTCGATACCGTTCTCCATCAGCTTGTTGTAGAGCTCTTGCTGGCCGGTGAAGATTTTCGGCGGATTGACGTCGAGGCTCTTCACTACGTCGCCTTCGTAATACGTCGCCGGCACCGGTTTGCCGGACGCCATCAGTTCGTCGACGTAGCCCTTGAGCTCTTGCAGCGTGAAGCCGGAGAACACCTGAGCGACCCACGGATAGCAAACCATGTCGTCGATTTCACAGAGGCGGTAGTAATAGCTGAACAGGCTTTCCTTGTGGTCGGCGGTGTCTTTGAACGGCATCAGTTTCAGGGAGGGATCGAGTTTGTCGCGGGTGATCAGGCCTTTGTTTTCCATGAACGGCAGCAACGACTCTTCGAGGTCGTAGCGGTAACTGGTGTTGTCCATGTCGAACACCGCGTAGTTACCTTTGTTGGCATTGGCGGCGATCATCGCGTCCAGCGCCTTGGCCTGATCGGCTGGCCAGTGCTTCAAATCCGTGGCAAGTGCCTGGCCGGCGAGGCCCAGGCAAAGTGCTGCAACCAGAAATTTCGGTGCGAATCTCATCGTCAAATCTCCCTGATTCAAAGAGATCGACGCTAACAAATAAGTGTGACAGTCCTCGTCTGTCAGCGACCGCTAACGTGCCTTCCGCGCCAGCTGCATCCTCGGGAGCGACATCCGCTTATTCCAAAAACGACAGCTGCCAGACGTTTTTGATATTAATTCATTGTAAATCAAGCTGTTAGGCTTGCCGGTTCGCAGCTGCCCCGGAAGGTGGCTGACACAAGTTACTTTCGGAGTTCTCATGAATCTGCCGCTGATCCTCAATCTGCTGGTATTCCTCGCGTTACTTTTTGGTCTCGCCCAAACCCGCCACTCTACATGGAGCCTGGCAAAAAAAGTCCTGCTCGCTTTGGTGCTGGGCGTGGCGTTCGGTGTGGCGTTGCACGCTGTTTATGGTGCCGGTAATCCGGTGCTGAAAGCCTCAATCGGCTGGTTTGATCTGGTGGGCAACGGTTACGTGCAGTTGCTGCAAATGATCGTGATCCCGCTGGTGTTCGCCTCGATCCTCAGCGCTGTGGCCCGTCTGCACAATGCCTCGTCCCTGGGCAAGATCAGTTTCCTGACCATCGGCACGCTGCTGTTCACCACTGCCATCGCGGCATTGATCGGCATCGGCCTGACCAACCTGTTCGGCCTGACCGCCGAAGGCCTGGTCGCCGGCACCCAGGAAATGGCCCGCCTGCAAACCATCCAGACCAACTACGCGGGCAAGGTCGCCGACCTGAATGTGCCGCAACTGCTGCTGTCGTTCATCCCGCAGAACCCGTTCGCCGATCTGGCGCGGGCCAAGCCGACGTCGATCATCAGCGTGGTGATCTTTGCTGCGTTCCTCGGTGTAGCGGCGTTGCAACTGCTCAAGGACGACGCGGACAAAGGTCAGAAAGTGATCAACGCCATCGACACTCTGCAAGCCTTGGTGATGCGTCTGGTGCGGTTGGTCATGAAGCTGACCCCGTACGGCGTATTGGCGCTGATGACCAAAGTCGTTGCCGGTTCCAACTTGCAAGACATCATTAAGCTCGGCAGTTTCGTCGTTGTTTCCTACATTGGCCTGGGCCTGATGTTTGTGGTCCATGGCCTGCTGGTGTCGGCGGCAGGGATCAATCCGCTGCGTTTCTTCCGCAAGATCTGGCCGGTGCTGACGTTTGCGTTCACCAGCCGCTCGAGCGCCGCGACCATTCCGTTGAGCATCGAAGCGCAGACCAGCCGTCTGGGCATTCCGCAGTCCATCGCCAGTTTTGCTGCTTCGTTCGGTGCGACGATTGGCCAGAACGGCTGTGCCGGTCTGTACCCGGCGATGTTGGCCGTGATGGTTGCGCCAACCGTGGGCATCAACCCGCTCGACCCACTGTGGATCGCGACGCTGGTGGCGATTGTCACGCTGAGTTCGGCCGGTGTGGCTGGTGTTGGTGGTGGCGCGACGTTTGCCGCGTTGATCGTACTGCCGGCGATGGGCTTGCCGGTTTCACTGGTGGCGTTGTTGATTTCGGTCGAGCCGCTGATTGATATGGGGCGCACGGCGTTGAACGTGAGTGGTTCAATCAGTGCGGGTGCGATTACCAGTCAGTTGATGCAGCAGACGGATAAAGCGCTGCTGGATGCGGATGAGCATTCGGCGTTGGCGCACGCTTAAGTAGCGTCAGTAAGACCGCTATCGCTGGCAAGCCAGCTCCTACAAGGGTTGTGTCGTACGCAAATCCTGCGATCAACACACTTCCTGTAGGAGCTGGCTTGCCAGCGATGCTTTTAGGCCTTCTCCCAAACCTCAAAGTTGTACGCCGGCTTATCCCCTTCCGCCGGGTTCGGCACATTCGACACCAGTTTCCACTGGCCCAAATCAAATTCCGGAAACCACGCATCCCCTTCCGGGCTCAGCCCCACGCGCGTCAGGTACAACCGATCGGCCTGCGCCAACCCTTGCGCATATAACTGCGCGCCGCCAATCAGCATCAGCTCATCGACGCCCTGCGCCTTCGCCCATTCTTGCGCGCGAACCACAGCGGCTTCCAGCGACGGATAAACTTCCGCGCCTTCCAGCACCAGATCTGCCTGACGGCTGACCACGATGTTCAAGCGGCCCGGCAACGGGCGACCAAGCGAATCCCAGGTCTTGCGACCCATGATGATCGGCTTGCCCAAGGTGGTGGCCTTGAAGTATTTGAAGTCCCCCGGCAAGTGCCAGGGCATGCTGTTGTCGATGCCGATCACACGGTTTTCACCGAGGGCTGCGATCAGGCTGAGGGGGAGTGATTTAGTCATGCCGGCGAGGATACCAGAGGCTCGGCTTCTCGCAACGTAGCCCCCCGACAAGCGCCACAGCGGTTATGCTCTCAGCTCAATCGAAGCGACGGGATGCCGCGTGACTGAACTGAATAACCTCTGGCTGACAGAAACCATCCGCTTGCGCGAAGAACACGCCGGGCCTCTGGAGGATCTGGAAGCCAATCGCCTGGCCCGCAGCGCTGGCGGCGACCTGCCGATGCGCATTCAACGCCGCGCCCTGTGGCTGGCGGACCGCGATGGCCTGAGCGATGCGCTCAAACACTGGCTGCAAGGCGCACGACTGGCGCTGATCGTCATGGCGGTGCTGGCCGTGGTCAGCGGCGCCGGCCTGGCGTTTGCCGCACTCGGTGACGGACAAACACCGGTGAACGTGTTCTGGGCCTTGGGCAGTCTGCTCGGGCTAAACCTGATTCTGCTGCTGAGCTGGACTTTGGGCCTGGTGTTTGCCGGCGAGCATGGCGCAACGCTGGGGCGCTTGTGGTTGTGGCTCAGCGAAAAACTCGCTCGCGATGCCAAAGCCGCGCAACTGGCGCCGGCACTGCTGTTGTTGCTGCAACGCCAGAAACTCAATCGCTGGGCCATCGGCGTGCTGGTCAACGGCTTGTGGCTGCTGGCGATGTTGAGTGCGCTGGTGATGTTGCTGACGTTGATGGCGACCCGGCGCTATGGTTTCGTCTGGGAAACCACCATTCTCGGCGCCGATACTTTTATCACCATGACCCAAGCCCTCGGCGCGTTGCCCGCCATGCTCGGTTTCAGCATTCCAACCGTGGACATGATCCGCGCCAGCGGCGATGCCGCGCTAAACATCGAAAGCGCTCGCCAGGCGTGGGCGGCGTGGCTGGTGGGCGTGTTGCTGGTCTACGGTGTTTTGCCGCGTCTGCTGCTGGCGCTGTTTTGCCTGTGGCGCTGGAAAACCGGGCAAGCAGCATTGCGTCTCGATTTGAACCTGCCCGGCTACTCGCAACTGCGCGAACGGTTGATGCCCACCAGCGAACGCCTGGGCATCAGCGATACGGCGCCTGAGCAACTTCATCGGGTCGAAAGTGGCGTCAGTGAACAGCAAAGCGACGGTGCGCTATTGGTCGCCATCGAACTGGACGACGACCGCCCGTGGCCGCCGCAATTGCCGAACAACGTGAGCAACGCGGGCATTCTCGACAGCCGCGAATCGCGGCACAAACTCCTCGAACAGTTGAGCCGTTTTCCGCCCGCGCGGCTGGCGATTGCCTGTGATCCAAGGCGCTCGCCGGATCGCGGCAGCCTGGCGTTAATCGCCGAACTGGCCCGGAGTGCCAGCGCCACCCGCGTCTGGCTGCTGCAAGCGCCGCCCGGTGAAGCGCTGGACGCCGACCGTCTCGGCGACTGGCATGCGGCGCTGCAACAGCTGGAGTTGCCCTTCGCCGATTGCGCACCGTTGAATTGGCTGGAGACGGGCCATGACTAAGCCTTTGAAACTCGCGGTGGTCGGCCACACCAACGTCGGCAAGACCTCGTTGCTGCGCACGCTGACCCGTGATGTCGGGTTCGGTGACGTGTCCCATCGTCCCAGCACCACGCGACACGTCGAAGGCGCACGCCTGTCGGTGGACGGCGAGCCCTTGCTCGACCTCTACGACACCCCCGGCCTGGAAGACGCCATCGCACTGCTCGACTACCTCGAACGCCTGGAACGGCCAGGCGAACGCCTGGACGGTCCGGCCCGGCTGGCGCGCTTCCTTGAGGGCAGTGAAGCGCGGCAGCGTTTCGAACAAGAGGCCAAGGTGCTGCGGCAACTGCTGACCTGCGATGCCGGCCTGTACGTGATCGACGCCCGCGAGCCGGTGCTGGCCAAGTACCGCGACGAACTGGAAGTGCTGGCCGGTTGTGGCAAACCGCTGTTGCCGGTTTTGAATTTCGTCAGCAGCGCCAACCATCGCGAACCCGCTTGGCGTGAAGCCTTGGCGCGCCTCGGTTTGCATGCGCTGGTGCGTTTCGACAGCGTCGCGCCGCCCGAGGATGGCGAGCGTCGACTCTATGAAAGCCTCGCGCTGCTGCTCGAACATGCGCGGCCGCAACTTGAACGTTTGATCGCCGATCAACAGGCGCAACGCCTGGCGCGTCAGCAGAGCGCGGCGCGATTGATTGCCGAGTTGTTGCTCGATTGCGCCGCATGCCGGCGCAGCGTGGTCAGCGATGCAGTGCAGGAACAGCAAGCCATCAGCGAACTGCGCAAAGCCGTGCGCCAACGGGAACAACGTTGCGTCGAAGCCTTGCTCAAGCTCTACGCGTTTCGTCCGCAGGATGCGGCGGCCAGTGATCTGCCGCTGCTCGACGGTCGCTGGGGCGATGATCTGTTCAACCCCGAAACCCTAAAACAATTGGGCGTGCGGGTCGGTGGCGGCATCGCCGCAGGGGCCGCCGCCGGAGCCGGAGTCGATCTGCTGGTCGGCGGCATCACCCTCGGTGCGGCTGCCCTGGCCGGGGCTATCGCTGGAGGCGCCCTGCAAACCGCACGCAGCTATGGCAGCCGCTTGCTGGGCAAGATCAAAGGCCAACGCGAATTGACCGTCGATGACAACGTGCTGCGGTTACTGGCGCTGCGCCAACGGCAATTGCTGCAAGCACTGGACGCCCGTGGACACGCGGCGATGGACAGCATTCAGGTGGCCACGCCCCAGGACAAGACCTGGCGTGAGGGAAAACTGCCGGAAGCCTTGAACAAGGCGCGGGCGTATCCGCAGTGGTCGTCGCTCAACCCGCATGCGAAGCTGAATCAGGCGGAGCGGCAGGAGCAGATTGAAGTGTTGGCGCAGCAGTTGTAGAGGCAGGAACACTTGCTTTGCCTGGACTGACGCCATGGCTGTGACGCGGTTTCGAACTTTGATCACTGCCAACCTGACTTCAGGTATTCGCGGACCAACGCATTGACCCGCGTTCGATCCGTGCGATTGGCACGGCCGTCGTTGTCCACATCGGAGCACAGCACAATCTCGAAAGCGCCATCGTTGTCGAGGTCATGAACAGTTGCCTTGTAGGCAATGTTCGGGCCTTCATGGAAATGCAGGTGCACCGAGTCCGGCGTTCCGTCGGCGGTGGGGTTTAGGGTGAACATGCGCAGATGCCGTTCCTCACCTTCACCGTCGTTGAACCATCGGCACTTGAAGTAGTGAGCGCCAAAGGTTTTCAGCCGCAGAACTTCGTCGTCCGTCGCGTCACGCAGCCACTGTTTATCTTCAAAAAACTGCAACCGCAGCGTATCGGCGGCCCCATTCCCACTTCGATCCTGTGCAACCACTTTCAAAAAACGCATCCATTCGCCTCCTTGGGAAAAGCTCAGCTTGAGCGCTGCCAACAAGGTAAACCATGCGTGTTTTCTCTATCCGCCGTCAGACGCTTCAGCAGACCTCGCGGGACAGGACAGTGACCGCCTTACGCTTCAACACCTCTAGATCAATCACCGGCACATGCATCTCCTTGGCCAGCTCATCCCACTGCCGCATGCGCAAACTGACCTCACACAACGGGTCCTTATCAAAAGCCTCAGCCTCAGCCTCAGTCATCACCCCACCCTGATATTCCAAAGTACGGCGACTGGCCTCGCTCAATCGTGCGTAGTAACCCGGCTCCCTGAGCGTGAGATAGCGCTTGGCCTGAACGTGGTATTCCACCAGCCGCGCCATGCGCTCGCTAAAGCCAACGTTGCGCAGGTAATCGGCGCCCAAACGCTCATGACTGACCACACCAAAGCCGCCCATGTTCTCGGCACCTTCGGCGCAGATATGCCCGATGTCATGGAAGAACGCCGCC
The DNA here is from genome assembly GCF_040438925.1 of Pseudomonas sp. MYb327. Classification (NCBI taxonomy): domain Bacteria; kingdom Pseudomonadati; phylum Pseudomonadota; class Gammaproteobacteria; order Pseudomonadales; family Pseudomonadaceae; genus Pseudomonas; species Pseudomonas sp. MYb327. The sequence goes on along the minus strand of NZ_CP159258.1, from coordinate 5,480,444 downwards.
AGCACCACTTCGTCATCAAAGCCCTCGGCCATCGCGCATTGCGCGGCTTGGGACATGTGCTCGATCTGCGACACCGGCTCGCCGATGTAGTCATCGCTGCCGAAGCGTTCGTACAGTGCGAATACCTTGGCGACGGCTTGCTCGTTGCGGTCCATCAGAGGTCTCCCGATGCAGTGAAAGTTGCTGTGAACTGTAGACCGCCCTCGCTGGCAAGCCAGCTCCTACGCGTCGCACTTGTAGGAGCTGGCTTGCCAGCGATGAGGCCCTTTCAGCCGACGAAGAGCTTACTTGGCCGCCACTTTCTCCGACTTGCCGTCATAACGCTTGCGCCATTCGGTCAGGATCTCGTCGCGATTTTTCGACGCCCAGGCAAAGTCGTTCTTGATCAAACGCTGCTCATAGTCGGCCGGCAGTTCGGTCTGTGGCTTGGCAATGCCAGGCTGTGCGAGGACGGCGAAGTTCTCTTTATACAGTTCCATCGCTTCCGGGCTGGCCGAGAAGTCCGCCAGTTTTTTCGCCGCGTCTTCGTGTGGCGTGCCTTTGATCACTGCAGTGGCTTCGATCTCCCAACCCAAACCTTCCTTAGGCAGGATGATGTCCAGCGGCGCGCCTTGGCGTTTGAGCTGTACAGCCGGGTATTCGAAGGAAATGCCAATCGGGAATTCACCCGCCGCCGCCAGTTTGCACGGCTTGGAACCGGAGTGAACGTACTGGCCGATGTTCTGGTGCAAGCCGTCCATGTAAGCCCAGCCCTGCTTCTCGCCGAAGGTTTGCAGCCAGGCGCTGACGTCGAGGAAACCGGTGCCGGACGACGCCGGGTTCGGCATGACAATCTTGCCTTTGTACTCAGGCTTGGTCAGGTCTTGCCAGCTCACAGGCTTGGTCAGGCCCTGCTTCTCGGCTTCGACGGTGTTGAAGCAAATGGTCGCGGCCCAGACGTCCATGCCGACCCAGGCTGGCGGGTTGGCAGCGTCGCGGTAGTTGCCGCCGATCTTGCCCAGGTCTTTTGGCGCGTAGCTTTGCAGCATGCCTTGCTGGTCGAGGATCGCCAGGCTCGAAGCGGCGAGGCCCCAAACGGCATCAGCTTGCGGGCGTTCTTTTTCGGCCAGAAGTTTGGCGGTGATGATGCCGGTGGAGTCGCGTACCCATTTGATCTCGACGTCCGGGTTGGCTTTTTCGAAGGCTTCTTTATAGGTCTTCAGTTGTTCGGCTTCGAGGGCGGTGTACACCGTCAACTCGGTTTTCGCCGCAAAGGCGTTCAGGCTGAAAGCGGTGAGGACAGCAGCGGCCAGGGCCATAGGCTTGAACATGATCTTTTCCTGTTTTGTGAGTTGAGGGGTTGTGCGGTTTCAATGACCGGGCGCGGTCTGCCACCAGGCCTGTGAGCGGCGCAGCAAACCGCGCGAGGCCCAGGCCAGCAGCAGGGACACGCCCGCCGAGGTGAACAGAATCAGGGTCGACATCGCCGCCGCGCCGCCAACGTTGCCGGCGTCATCCATGTTCAGCACCGCCACCGCCGCGAGGATGGTGTCGGGGCTGTAGAGGAAGATCGCCGCCGAGACGGTGGTCATGGCCGAGACGAACAGGTAGCGCACGATGTCCAGCAGTGCCGGCAGGCAGATAGGCACGGTGACGCGCAAGTAGTGGCGGTACAGCGGCGCCTTGAGCGACAGCGCGGCGGCTTCGAACTCGGCATCGAGCTGGCGCAGCGCAGTGGTGGCGGTCATTTGCGCGGTGGTCAAATAGTGAGCAATGGTGCAGACCACCAGCAGGGTCATGCTCCCGTAGAGCACGTGCAGCGGGTTGCCGGTGAGGTTGAAGAAGAAAACGTAGCCCAGCCCCAACACCAGGCCCGGCACTGCCATCGGCACGAAACTGAGCATGCGCAGGGTCAGATTCAAGCCGCGCTGGCCCTTGGTTTTTTCCATCAGGTAGGCGCCGGTAAAAATCAGCACGCTACCGATCAGCGCCGTGCACAGCGCCATCTTCACGCTATTGCCGTAGGCCAGCCAGCCACCGCCTGCGGTGTCGTTGAACTGGTAATGGTTGAGCGACAGCGACAGGTTATACGGCCAGAATTTCACCAGCGACGAGAACACCGCCATGCCGAACACCAGCAGCAGCGCGGTGCAAATCAACAGGACGATGGCCAGGTAGCAGCCGTCGCGCAGCTTTGATGGCGCCGGCTTGAACACCTGCGCCCGACCGCTCATGGAATCGCCGTGGCGTCGACGCAACCAGGCGTCGACACCGAAACTGAACAGCGCCGGCAGCAGCAGAACCATGCCAATCAGTGCGCCGCGACCGAATTGCTGTTGGCCGACCACGGCTTTGTAGGCTTCCAGCGCCAATACTTGATAATCACCACCGACCACCACGGGCACGCCGAAATCGGTGATGGTCAGGGTGAATACCAAACAGAACGCGGCGAAAACAGCCTGACGGGTCGCCGGCCAAGTGATGCTGCGAAAGGCTTTCGCCGGACTGGCGCCCATGCTGGAAGCGGCATCGAACAGTCGCGCATCCGCCAGGGACAACGCCGACAGCAAAATCATCAAGGCGTGTGGGAAGGTGTAGATGACCTCACCCAGAACAATGCCCCAGAAGCCGTAGATGTTGTCCGAGAGCAAGCCGCGTAGCAGGCCTTGGTTGCCGAACAGGTAAACCAGGGCAATCCCCGGCAACATCGACGGCGCCATCAGTGGCAGCAACGAGATGCCGCGCCAGATGCCCTTGCCCGGGATCATTGTGCGTTGCAGAGCGTAAGCAAAAAGGTAGGCAAGCGGTACGACGATGGCCGCGACGCTGAGGGAAACCTTCAAGCTGTTACCCAACAACCAGTGGAAATTTTCGCTGGTCACCAACTCACGAGCAGCGACCCAACCACCACCCTGCCCGGCCTCGGAACTGAAACCTCGCCAGAAAATCGCCAGCAACGGCATCAACACCGCAACGCCGAGCAACACCAGCAAAAGGACTTTGCCACCCACCACAAAGATCCGGTCGCCGATCTCGGCACGAGAAACTTGCCGAACCTGCTTGTGCGGAATCGGCAGCGCGATGTTCGCGCTCATCAGGCAAACACCTGCAGGCTGCGCGGCGGCAAGGCAACCATGATCTGCTGTGAGCCCAGACGCGGCATGGCTTCCGGCGCCAGCTCAGCGAACAAGGCATGGCCCGGCAACTGGTCGAGTTCGAAGCTCATGCGGCAGCGGTTGCCGAGGAAAGTGATTTCGCGGACCTTGGCTGGAAACAGGTTTTCTTCGTGCACCGGCGGGTTGACGTTGATCGCTTCGGGGCGACAGAACAAACGGCCCGAAGCGTTCTTGGCGCTGCCGTCCGCCAGGCGCATGTTCATTCCGCCGACCTGGGCATGACTGTCGCTGTTGCGGCTGAATGGCAGCCAGTTGCCCTGACCGACGAACTCCGCCACGAATGGCGTGGCCGGGCGGTTGTAGATTTCCTGCGGCGTGGCGTATTGCTCGACCTTGCCGTTGTTCATCACCGCGATGCGGTCGGCCATCAGCATGGCCTCATCCTGATTGTGTGTAACCATCAGGGTGGTGACGCCGAGGTTGCGTTGCAGTTGACGCAATTCGGTGCACAGATGCTCGCGAACCCGCGCATCGAGGGCCGACATCGGTTCGTCCAGCAACAACAGCGAAGGCGCCGGTGCCAAGGCGCGGGCCAGTGCGATGCGTTGCTGCTGACCGCCAGACAACTGGCCGGGGTACTTTTTCTCACTGCCGCTCAGGCCGACCAATTCCAACATCTGACCGACACGCTGGCGCACTTCATCGCGACCGCTGCCGGTGAGGCCGTAGGCAATGTTCGCCTCGACAGTAAGATTGGGAAACAGCGCGTAGGACTGAAACAGGATGCCGTAGTCCCGGGCCTGGGGCGCCAGGTGGGAAACGTCGCGATCGCCGAGGTACAACTCGCCGCTGTCTTGTTTTTCCAGACCGGCGATGCAACGCAGCAAGGTGGTTTTGCCGCAGCCCGACGGGCCGAGCAGGCACACCAGCTCACCGGCCGCCACGTCGAGGGAAACGTTGTCCAGCGCGGTAAACGCGCCGAAGCGTTTCTGCACCCCGCGCACTTTCATTGGTGCGCCGGGGTTGGTCAGGGCAGTTGCGATCGCGTTGTTCATGGACAGGCCTCATCTAGCAGATGAACGCCATCCTAGAGTTGTAATGCGTCCGTCATGTGGCAGTGAGGCAAAAACGGCTGATAGTGGTATTCGAGGATTTTGGTTCAAGTGCTTTGTTGTCTGGACCGACGCCATCGCTGGCAAGCCAGCTCCTACAGGTTATCGCGCTCCCCTGTAGGAGCTGGCTTGCCAGCGATAAGGCCAGAACAGCCAATAAGATCTCAAGCCGGGGACATTTCCTGCGCCAACCCCAGAAACGCCGCCGGCAACCGCGCGCCTTTTCGCTCCTTGAGGCAATACAAATACTCCGGCAGCAACGGCGCGTTCTCGATGGTCAGCACCCGCAAGTGCGGATCGTGGGGTACTTCCTGGCGGGCGATCAGGCTGATGCCAATGTTGCGCAACACCGCCTCGCGGATCGACTCGCGACTGCCGATCTCCAGCAGCGGCCCGATACTGACCCCGGCGCCGGCCAGCAACTCTTCCGTCATGCGCCGCGTGGTCGAGCCCGATTCACGCATCAACAAGGTATGCCCGGCCAGTGCGCTGAGCGGCACATGGTCGTGCACCGCCAGCGGATGATTGCGATGCACCGCCAGCACCAGCGGATCACTGCCAAGCACCCGGCGAATCAGCCGCGCATCCTCCAGCAACTGCGAGGACGCCGCGACATCCACCCGGTATTCCTCCAGCGCTTCGAGCACCTGCTGGGAGTTGCCGATTTCCACCGACACTTCCACCTGCGGCAAGCGCTCGCGAAAGGTCTTCACCAGATCGAGGATGTAATACGGCGCCGTGGCCGCAATGCGTAACGTGCCTTGGACCTGACCGCTGTTGCGCAGGAAAAACTCGATGTCGGCTTCCTGCTGCATCAGCGCCTTGACCATCGGCAACAGCCGCGCGCCTTCGTCGCTGACACTGAGACGGCGGCCGCCACGGTAGAACAGTTCAACCGAGTACTGACTTTCGAGATTGCGAATCTGTGTCGTCACCGTGGGTTGGCTCAAGCCGAGCTTCTTCGCCGCCAGGGTGATGCTGCCCAGGCGGGCCACCATGTAAAACGCCTTCAGCTCGGCACTCAGCACAACCATCCCTCATCGTCTATTTACGCAACAGGCGCAAACCGTTGAACACCACCAACAGGCTCACGCCCATGTCGGCGAACACCGCCATCCACATGGTAGCGAGCCCGGCGAAGGTTACCCCAAGAAAGATCGCTTTGATGACCAATGCCAATGCGATGTTCTGTTTGAGGATGCTCGATGTCTGGCGCGACAGGCGAATGAACGCTGGAATCTTGCGCAGATCGTCGTCCATCAAGGCGACATCGGCGGTTTCGATGGCAGTATCGGTGCCAGCGGCGGCCATGGCGAAGCCGATCTCGGCACGGGCCAGTGCTGGCGCGTCGTTGATGCCATCGCCGACCATGCCGACGTGATGGCCCTGTGCATAAAGCGCTTCGATGGCTTGCAGTTTGTCAGTCGGCAGCAAATCACCCTGGGCCTGATCGATACCTACTTGCGCGGCAATCGCCTGGGCGGTGTGGACGTTGTCGCCGGTGAGCATCAGGGTTTTGATGCCCAGGTCGTGAAGTTGCTGGATCGCTTCGCGGCTGGATTCCTTCACCGTGTCGGCCACGGCGAACAGCGCCAACGGGCCGGATTCGTCGAGCAACAGCACCACGGATTTACCCTGTTTTTCCAGGGCGAAGAGCTTTTCCTCCAATTCCGGCGAGCAGAGGTTCAGCTCTTCCACCAGACGATGGTTGCCCAAGTGATAGGTCTGGCCGTCGATCACACCGCGCACCCCGCGCCCGCCCAGCGCCTCGAAGTTATCCACAATCAGCGACGCGTGTTGTTTATCCACAGCCGCATTGGCGATGGCCAGCGATACCGGGTGATCCGAGCGGGCGGCCAGTGCGGCAGCAATCGCCGGAGCCGTTGCTTCGGTAGCGGGATCAAGTGACAGGTAATCGGTCTGCACCGGTTTGCCATGGGTGATCGTTCCGGTTTTATCCAGCGCCAGGTAATCGAGCTTGTAACCGCCCTCCAGATAAACGCCGCCCTTCACCAGGATGCCTTTGCGCGCCGCTGCAGCGAGGCCGCTGACGATGGTCACGGGCGTGGAAATCACCAGTGCACACGGACATGCGACCACCAGCAACACCAGTGCTCGATAGATCCAGTCGAACCACAACGCGCCCATGAACAGCGGTGGAATCACCGCCACCGCAAGGGCGAGGATGAACACTGCCGGGGTATAGATTTTCGAAAAATGGTCGACGAATCGCTGGGTCGGCGCCCGCGCGCCTTGGGCCTGTTCAACGGCGTGGATGATCCGCGCCAGCGTCGAATTATTTGCCACCGCCGTTACGGCATATTCCAGGGAGCCGGCCTGGTTGATCGTGCCCGCGAACACCTTGTCGCCGATGCTCTTCTCCACTGGCAGGCTTTCACCGGTGATCGGTGCCTGATCGATGGTTGAACTGCCCGACACGACTTCGCCGTCCAGACCGATGCGTTCGCCGGGCCGTACCCGCACCCGCGCGCCGAGATCGATGGTCTTGACGTCTTGCGCCATCCAGCTGCCATCGGCCTGTAACACCGTAGCCTGCTCCGGCGCCATCTGCATTAGGCCGCTGATGGCGTTGCGCGCCCGGTCCAGGGATTTGGCTTCGATCAATTCGGCCACGGTAAACAGGAACATCACCATCGCCGCTTCCGGCCACTGCCCGATCAGGATCGCGCCGGTGACTGCGATGCTCATCAAGGCGTTGATGTTCAGATTGAGGTTCTTCAGGGCGATCCAGCCCTTCTTGTACGTACCGAGGCCACCGCTGAGGATCGAGATCAGCGCGATGACCGCCACCACCCAGTTTGGTGCGGTGCCGGTGAAGTGGATGACCTCGGCCAGCAGAGCACCGACGCCGGACAACGCCAACGGCCACCAGTGTTTTTTCTCCGGCGCCGAGGCGGGCGTTTCAACGCCCTGCTCCAGTGGCTCGGCCTGCATGCCGAGGGATTTGATCGCGTCGATAATTGGCGCAGTGCTGGGCAGGTCGTGGGTCACACCTAGTACGCGGTTGATCAGGTTGAATTCCAGCTGCTGCACGCCCGTCAGCTTGCCGAGCTTGTTCTGGATCAGCGTTTGCTCGGTCGGGCAGTCCATGGCCTCAATGCGGAAACTGCTCAGCCGCGCGCCTTCGGTCGGCGTTTCGCTCAATTTGATCAGCGATGGCGCCGCCACTTTCGCGGAACAGCAGGAATCCCCGTGGCTGCCATGCTCATGCTTCTGCACAGGCTGCAGCTTATGGCCGTGATCGTGATCAGCATCGGGTTTGTGAATATGTAGGGAATCGCTCATCGGGTCGCGTCCTTGAAGGTGCCTGTTGCCAAGTAAAGACCCTGTAGCCACTATAGGGTCAAGCACCCATTTGGAGATTGCCGTCATGAAGATTGGAGAACTGGCCAAACTCACCGACTGCGCCGTGGAGACCATTCGCTACTACGAGCGCGAAAACCTGCTGCCGGAGCCGGCACGCAGCGACGGCAACTACCGTGTCTACACCCAGGCCCACGCCGAGCGCCTGACGTTCATCCGCAACTGCCGCACCCTCGACATGACCCTCGAAGAAATCCGCAGCCTGCTGGCGTTTCGCGACAGCCCGCAGGATCAATGCGAGAGCGTGAATGCGTTGATCGATGAGCACATCCACCACGTCAAGGCACGGATCGATGGATTGCTGGCGTTGCAGGCACAACTGCTCGACCTGCGCCAACGCTGTGGCGAAGGGCCGGATGTCGATCAATGCGGGATTTTGCAGCGGTTGGAAGTCAGTGGCGGGGTTGTGGCGACGGAGGTGGAGCACTCCCATGTCGGGAGAAGTCATGGGCATTGAGTACGCCAATCGCTGGCAAGCCAGCTCCTACAGATTCGGTTTGAACCCGTAGGAGCTGGCTTGCCAGCGATCACCGCGAAGCGGTGCCAGTCTCAGACCGCCATCGGCGCGGTCATGGGTGCGTGGTGTTGATAACCCTCAAGCGAAAAATCGCTCGGCTCTACCAACTCCAGCCACTCCGGCTGATACACACCCGTCTCGGCAAACGCCGGCACACGATCGCTGATCACCAGTTTCGGCATCGGGAACGGCTCGCGCTTGAGCTGCTCATTCAGCATATCCAGGTGGTTTTCGTAGACGTGGGCGTCGCCGATGAAATAGGTGAACCAGCGCGGCGTGTAGCCGGTCAGGCGACCAATCAGGCTCAGCAGCGCGGCGCCTTCGGTGAGGTTGAACGGCGTGCCCAAACCCAGATCGTTGGAGCGGATGTAGAGAGTCAGGGAAATCTCCCTGGTCTCGACATTCGGGTGGAACTGGTACAGCAGGTGGCACGGCGGCAGAGCCATTTCATCGAGTTGGGCGACGTTCCAGCCGTGGAACAGGATGCGACGGCTGCCAGGGTCCTTGATGATGGTGTCCACGCACTGGCGAACCTGGTCGATGGCTTTGTACAACACCACGTAGGCCTGGCCGTTTTCTTCGCCTTCAGCGATCTGGCGATAGCCCTGACTCAGGGTTTGCTCGATTGCAGCCGGGTTGCTGACCGGGATCTGCTTGTACGCCGGCCATTTGCGCCATTGCACGCCATAGATCTCGCCGAGGTCGTCCTCGCCCTGACGGAACGGGTTGGCCAGCCACTGGGCGTTTTCGTTGGCGTTCTGATCCCAGACCTTGCAGCCCAGCGCTCGGAATTCGGCAGCGTTGTTCACCCCACGCAGAAAACCACACATCTCGCCGATGGCGGATTTAAAGGCCATCTTGCGGGTGGTGATCGCCGGGAAACCTTCCTTCAGGTCATAACGCAGCATCGCGCCGGGGAAGCTGATGGTATTCACGCCGGTGCGGTTGGCCTGTTTGGTGCCGTTCTTGATGACGTGGGCGACCAGTTCGAGATATTGCTTCATGAGTTACCTGTGTCCTTGAACCCGCAGCCGTGGCTGCGGGATTCGAATTTATACGGCGGCCGCTGGAGTCGCCGGGGCGCGGTGATACGCCAGCCAGATCAGGAACAGCCCGCCGACGATCATCGGTACACAGAGCACCTGACCCATGGTCAGCCAGTTCCAGGCCAGATAGCCCAGTTGCGCGTCCGGTACGCGGACGAATTCGACGATGAAACGGAAGATGCCGTAGAACAGCGCGAACATCCCCGAGACCGCCATGGTTGGCCGCGGCTTGCGCGAGAACAGCCAGAGAATCAGGAACAGCGCGACGCCTTCGAGGGCGAACTGATACAGCTGCGACGGGTGACGCGGCAACTGCGCCGGATCGCTGAACGGCGGGAAAACCATCGCCCACGGAACGTCGGTCGCCTTGCCCCACAACTCGGCATTGATGAAGTTGCCAATGCGCCCCGCGCCCAGACCAATCGGCACCATCGGGGCAACGAAGTCCATCAGCTGGAAGAACGACTTGTTGTTCTTCTTGCCGAACCACAGGGCCGCCAGCATTACGCCGATGAAGCCACCATGGAACGACATGCCGCCCTTCCACACTTCGAAAATCAGTGTCGGATTGGCGAGGTAAGCGTGCAGATCGTAAAACAACACATACCCTAAACGGCCTCCGACGATTACCCCCATCGACATCCAGAACACCATGTCGGAGAGTTTCTCCTTGCTCCAGGTCGGGTCGAAGCGGTTCAACCGGCGGGACGCCAGCAGCCAGGCGCCGCCGATGCCGATCAGGTACATCAGGCCGTACCAGTGGATTTTCAGCGGACCGATGGCCAGGGCCACCGGGTCGATCTGCGGGTAAGGCAGCATTGCGACTCCTCATGAGTTCAAATCAATTCCCGGGCGACGCTGCCACCTCAGGATTAAGCCAGGATTGCGCTATACGTCAGAGCAGAAAACTCAGGCCGACGCAGAACAGCAAAGCGGCAAACAGTCTTTTCAGCAACTTCGGCGACAGCCTGTGGGCCAGTCGCGCACCGAGGCGGGCGAAGACCATGCTGGTCAGGGCAATGCCCAGCAGCGCCGGCAAATAGATAAAACCGAGACTATGGGCCGGCAACAACGGATCGTGCCAGCCCAGAATCATGAAACTTAATGCACTTGCCAAAGCGATCGGCAGGCCGCAAGCCGATGATGTCGCCACCGCTTGCTGCATCGGCACGCTACGCCAGGTCAGGAACGGCACGGTCAACGAACCGCCGCCAATCCCGAAAATCGCCGAGGCCCAGCCAATCACACTGCCGGCCAGGGTCAGACCGACTTTACCCGGCACCGTCCGGCTGGCCTTGGGCTTGACGTCCAGCGCCAGTTGCGCGGCGATGACCAGGGCGAACACGCCGATGATCTTCTGCAGGTTCGGCCCGGAGATCGCTTCTGCAGTCAGTGCGCCGAAACCGGCCCCCATCAGAATGCCAACGGTCATCCAGACGAAGATCGGCCAGCGCACGGCGCCACGTCGGTGATGCTCGCGCACAGCGTTGACCGAAGTGAAGATGATCGTGGCCAGGGACGTGCCGACGGCCAGGTGGGTCAGGATCGACGCATCGAAACCCTGAAGGGTAAAACTGAACACCAGCACCGGGACAATAATGATCCCGCCGCCCACGCCAAACAGGCCGGCCAGCACCCCGGCACAAGCGCCAAGCGCCAGATAGAGCAGAAATTCCATGCTGTTTCCCCACCCAACCCCAAAACCGGAGCGGCATGGTAACGGATGCATGGCCTTGCGCTCCACTGGATGGCGATGGATACCCGCACGATGACTGCGTAGAGTGGGCAAAAAACACCGAAGGACTGCCTTATGTGCCTGATTGTTTTTGCCTGGCGACCGGGTCACGCCCAACCGCTGATCGTCGCGGCCAACCGCGACGAATTCTATGCCCGGCCCAGCCTGCCGCTGGCGCAATGGTCCGAAGCGCCGCAGGTCTACGCCGGCCGCGACCTCGAGGCCGGCGGTACCTGGCTCGGTGTTGGCGCCAACGGCCGCTTCGCCGCGCTGACCAATATCCGCGATCCGCATCAGCCGCCCGGGCGTCGGTCTCGCGGTGAGTTGGTGGCGGGCTTTCTCAGCAAAGACATGCCAATTGACGACTATTTAGACGACGTTGTCGCCCGTTCGCCCGAATATGGCGGATTCAACCTGCTGATCGGCAACAACAACGAGCTGTGGCATTTCAACGCGCGGGAATCGGAAGCGGTGATGTTGCCGCCAGGGGTTTACGGGCTGTCGAACGCCGGCCTGGATACGCCGTGGCCGAAACTGCTAAAGGCACGGGCCGCGTTGAGCGAGGTGCTGGACGATCCGCAACCTCAGGCGCTATTGGCCTTGCTGAACGATCCACAGACCGCACCGTTCGCCGAATTGCCGGACACCGGCGTGGGGCTGGCGACCGAAACGTTGCTGTCGAGTGTGTTTATTGCCAGCCAGAGCTACGGGACTCGCGCGAGTACGGCGTTGATCGTGCAGGCGGATGGCTCGCGACATTTGCTCGAACGGAGTTTCGGGCCGTATGGCGGGCATCTTGGGGAAGTTGAGGTCAGGGTTTAGATGTTCGGCGCGTTTGAGGACGCCATCGCTGGCAAGCCGGCGCCTACAGGTTTCGTGGCGCTCGCAAAATACGTGAACGCATCAATTCTGTAGGAGCTTTCTTGCCAGCGATGGGGCCTTCAGCGTTTTAGAGAGGCTTGATCGCCGCCGGATTGATCATCCGCGACAACCCAAGATTTTTCAGCGCCAATTGCAGCGAGCTGTGAATCACTTGCGGGTTGTCGATGGTCATCAGCTCGGCCAGCAATTCCTTGGCCTTGCTCAGGTTGATCTGGCGCAGCATCCACTTCACTTTCGGCAAGTTGGTGGCGTTCATCGACAGGCTGTCGAAGCCCATCGCCATCAACAACACCGCCGCCGCCGGGTCACCGGCCATTTCGCCGCAGATGCTCACTGGTTTGCCTTCGGCATGGGCATCGCGCACCACATTTTGCAGCGCTTGCAGCACCGCCGGGTGCAGGTAGTCATAGAGGTCGGCGACCCGTGGGTTGTTCCGATCCACGGCCAGCAGATACTGAGTCAGGTCATTGGAACCGACCGAGAGGAAGTCCACCTGCCGCGCCAGTTCCTTGGTTTGATAAACCGCCGCCGGAATCTCGATCATCACGCCAATCGGTGGCATCGGTACGTCGCAGCCTTCGTCGCGTACTTCGCCCCAGGCACGATGGATCAGGTGCAGCGCTTCTTCCAGTTCATGGGTGCCGGAGATCATCGGCAGCAGAATGCGCAGGTTGTTCAAGCCTTCGCTGGCCTTGAGCATGGCGCGGGTCTGCACCAGGAAGATTTCCGGGTGATCGAGGGTAACGCGAATGCCGCGCCAGCCGAGGAACGGGTTGTCTTCCTTGATCGGAAAGTACGACAGTGACTTGTCGCCGCCGATGTCCAGGGTGCGCATGGTCACGGGTTGCGGGTGGAACGCGGCCAGTTGCTCGCGGTAGATCGCCAGTTGTTCCTTTTCACTCGGAAAGCGCTGGTTGATCATGAACGGCACTTCGGTGCGGTACAGACCGACGCCTTCGGCACCACGTTTCTGTGCCCGCGCCACGTCCGCCAGCAGACCGGTGTTGACCCACAGCGGCATGCGATGGCCATCGACCGTGATGCACGGCAGATCGCGCAGCGCATCGAGCCCAAGGGCCAGTTGTTTCTCTTCTTCGACGACCTCGGCGAACTGCTTGCGCAGGACCTCACTCGGGTTGGTGTAGACCTCGCCGTGGTAGCCGTCGACGATCATCTGGATGCCGTCGACCTTGGAATACGGCAGGTCGACCAGGCCCATCACCGTCGGGATGCCCATGGCACGCGCCAGGATCGCCACGTGGGAGTTGCCCGAGCCCAGTACCGAAACCAGACCGACCAGCTTGCCTTCCGGCACCTCGCCGAGCATCGCCGGCGTCAGTTCTTCGCTGATCAGAATGGTGTTGTCGGGATAGACCAGGGTTTGTTGGCGTTCTTCCTGCAAATAGGCGAGCAAACGGCGGCCGAGGTCCTTGACGTCCGAAGCGCGCTCCCGCAGGTAGGCGTCGTCCATCAATTCGAAACGGTTGACGTGATCAGTGACCACCTGACGCAATGCGCCCTGGGCCCACTGCCCGGTCTTGATCACGGTGGTCACTTCGCTGCCCAGCGCGGCGTCGTCGAGCATCATCAGGTAGACGTCGAACAAGGCGCGCTCTTCGGGGCGCAGTTGCGAGGCAAGCTTGGTGGACAATGCGCGCATGTCGGCGCGCACGCCCTCGATGGCGGTCTTGAACAGCCCGAGTTCGGCATCAATGTCGGTGATGGTCTTGTCCGGCACCACGTCCAGATCGGCCGGTGGCAGCATGACCACCGCGGTACCGACCGCTGCACCCGGCGAGCCCGGCACACCGACAAACTTGGCTTCCTGTATGCCTTTGCCCTGACGTCCCAGGCCACGGATCGAACCGGTGGCTTCGGCGTGGGCGATAACGCCGGCGAGCTGCGCGCTCATGGTCACGAGGAAGGCTTCTTCACCTTCATCAAACTGGCGACGTTCTTTTTGCTGAATGACCAACACGCCGACGACGCGACGGTGGTGAATGATCGGCGCCCCGAGGAACGAGGCGTAGCGCTCTTCACCGGTCTCGGCGAAGTAGCGGTAGCGCGGGTGATCCGCCGCGTTTTCGAGGTTCAGGGGTTCTTCACGCGTGCCGACCAGGCCGACCAGACCTTCATTGGGGGCCATGCTGACCTTGCCGATCGAGCGCTTGTTCAAGCCCTCGGTGGCCATCAGCACGAAACGGTTGGTCTCGGGATCAAGCAGGTAGACCGAGCAGACCTGGCTGCCCATGGCCTCTTTGACGCGCAACACAATAATCCCCAACGCCGCCTTGAGATCCTTGGCGGAGTTAACTTCCTGGACGATCTTGCGCAGCGTATTGAGCATGGCTCGGGGTCGAACTCCGTCGTCAGTCGCGCGCTAAAAGGCGCGGGGCAAGCTCTTTGAGAGCGCGTCGATACACCTCGCGCTTGAATGTCACCACCTGGCCCAACGGATACCAATAGCTGACCCAGCGCCAGCCATCGAATTCCGGTTTACCGGTCAAATCCATCCGCACCCGCTGCTCGTTGGAGATCAGGCGCAGGAGAAACCATTTCTGTTTCTGGCCGATACACAGCGGTTGGCTATGCGTCCTGACCAGACGTTGCGGCAAACGATAGCGCAACCAGCCCCGGGTGCAGGCGAGAATTTCAACATCTTCGCGCTCCAGACCCACTTCTTCGTTCAACTCGCGGTACAAGGCGTCTTCCGGCGTCTCCTGGGGGTTGATCCCGCCTTGAGGAAACTGCCAGGCATCTTGATTGATACGGCGAGCCCATAGCACCTGTCCGGCATCATTCGTGAGAATGATCCCGACATTAGGACGGAAACCATCGGGGTCGATCACGGCAACAACCTCGCAAACGCATGTCGCCGCATTGTTCCACAAAGGTTGTGAAGGCAGCAACGCGCCGGCCTACCTTATGTGCACTCTTGTGAAAAGTCCGTATTCTGGACGCCTTTCTACAGACTTTTCAGCGAGTAACTGCAATGCGGCTGGCTTTATTCGACTTGGACAACACGCTTCTGGGCGGCGACAGCGACCACGCCTGGGGCGATTACCTTTGTGAGCGCGGCTTCCTCGATGCCGTCGCCTATAAGACACGCAACGACGAGTTCTACCAGGACTACCTGGCCGGCAAGCTGGATAACGCCGCCTACCTGAACTTCTGCCTGGAAGTCCTCGGCCGCACCGAAATGGCCACGCTGGACCAGTGGCACAGCGACTACATGCGCGACTGCATCGAGCCGATCATGTTGCCGAAAGCGATTGAACTGCTGGCCAAGCATCGCGACGCCGGCGACAAACTGGTGATTATCACCGCCACCAACCGCTTCGTGACCGGGCCGATTGCCGTGCGCCTGGGCGTCGAAACGCTGATTGCCACCGAATGCGAAATGCAGGACGGCCGCTATACCGGGCGCAGCACGGATGTGCCGTGCTTCCGCGAAGGCAAGGTCACAAGGTTGAATCGTTGGCTGGAAGAAACCGGGTTTTCGCTGGAAGACAGTTACTTCTATAGCGACTCGATGAATGATCTGCCGCTGCTGGAGCAGGTGGCGAATCCGGTGGCCGTCGATCCGGATCCGAATTTGCGGGCCGAAGCAGATAAGCGTGGATGGCCGGTGATCAGTCTGCGCGACTGATTACGCCATCGCCAGCAAGCCGGCTCCTACAGGTTTTCGAGCGTCCACAAATTATGTATTCACTGAAGATCCTGTAGGAGCTGGCTTGCCAGCGATTGAAGCACTGCGGTCTAAACAGGCTTGGCCCCCATCAACCCCGCAATCGCCACAAAACACACAAAACTGAACACCGCCAAGGCCAAGCTGAATTTCCCCACCCCACCCGGCACCTTGCGCAATTTGTTCAGCCGCACCAATAACCAGAACCACGCCAACGCCGCCACGGCGTACAGCACGCTCGACGCCAGCAACCAGGTCTGCCCCAGCGGCCAGCCCACCAGATGCACCATCGCCCAGCCCGTAAACGGCATGCTCAACAGCGCCAGCCCCATCAATAGCCAGACGAATACACGCGGCCGTTGCAGGGTGCGGCTTCCCGCCGTCGCATCACCGTTACGCCGCGTCCGCCAAACCCAGATCCCCAGACCCAGCGCACTCACCAGCAGCACCACCGTGGCCACCATATGCGCCGCTTTCAGGGCCGTTAACGTTTCCATGGTTCGATTTCCTTATGCCTTGCTCACCAGCGTAGCCGTTCAGCCAAGAAACAGCTGATACGCCGGGTTGTCGCTTTCGTCCCAGTACGGGTAACCGATTTCTTCCAGCGCGGCGGGCACCAGATGACGTTCATCGCGGGGCACTTGCAGGCCCGCAACCACTCGACCATCCGCCGCGCCATGGTTGCGGTAGTGGAACATCGAGATGTTCCAGCGGCCGCCGAGCTTATTGAGGAAGTTGAACAATGCGCCCGGACGTTCCGGGAATTCGAAGCGCAGGATCACTTCATCGACCACATGCGCCGCGCGGCCACCGACCATGTGGCGAATGTGCAACTTGGCCAGTTCGTTGTCGGTCAGGTCGACGACCGGGAAACCTTGCTCGCCGAGGCTGGCAATCAATGCACTGCGTGGGTCGGTTTCCGGGTGCGTCTGCACGCCAACGAAGATGTGCGCTTCGCTGCCGGTGT
Organism: Pseudomonas sp. MYb327; assembly: GCF_040438925.1. Classification (NCBI taxonomy): domain Bacteria; kingdom Pseudomonadati; phylum Pseudomonadota; class Gammaproteobacteria; order Pseudomonadales; family Pseudomonadaceae; genus Pseudomonas; species Pseudomonas sp. MYb327. Next base: position 5,464,018 of record NZ_CP159258.1, on the reverse strand, counting down.
TGTAGCGGTAGTTGAATTCGGTGATCTGGCGCTTGCCGATGGCTTCGCAGAACGCCTTGAAGCTGCCCGGTTTTTCGGGGATGGTCACGGCGATGATGGCTTCACGGCCCTCGCCCAGCTCAGCGCGCTCGGCTACGTGGCGCAGGCGGTCGAAATTGACGTTGGCGCCGGAGTCGATGGCTACGAAGGTGTGGCCAGTGACGCCGCGCTGCTCGACGTACTTCTTGATCCCGGCCACACCCAGGGCGCCGGCCGGCTCAGTGATCGAACGGGTATCGTCGTAGATGTCCTTGATCGCCGCGCAGATCTCATCGGTGCTGACCGTGATCACTTCGTCGACATAATCCTTGCAGATGTCGAAGGTGTGCTGACCGATCTGCGCCACGGCGACGCCGTCGGCGAAAATGCCCACGGTCGGCAGCACCACGCGCTCACCCGCGGCCATGGCGACTTGCAGGCAGTTGGAGTCGTCTGGCTCGACGCCGATGATCTTGATGTCCGGGCGCAGGTATTTGACGTACGCCGCGATGCCGGCGATCAGCCCGCCGCCGCCGACCGGGACGAAAATCGCGTCCAGACGCCCCGGGTGCTGACGCAGAATCTCCATGGCCACCGTGCCCTGCCCGGCAATGGTGTGGGGATCGTCATAGGGGTGAATGTAAACGTAGCCTTTTTCGTCGACCAGTTTCAGCGAGTAGGCCAGGGCTTCCGGGAACGAATCGCCGTGCAGCACCACTTTGCCACCGCGCGAACGCACGCCTTCGACTTTGATTTCCGGCGTGGTCTTGGGCATGACGATGGTCGCTTTCACGCCCAACACCTTGGCCGCCAGGGCCAGGCCTTGCGCATGGTTGCCCGCCGACGCGGTGACCACGCCGCGAGCGCGCTCTTCATCGCTCAGCTGCGTGAGCTTGTTATAAGCGCCGCGAATCTTGAACGAGAACACCGGCTGCAAGTCTTCGCGCTTGAGCCAGATCTCGTTGCCCAGCCGCTCGGAGAGCTGGCGGGCGGTCTGCAATGGGGTTTCTACGGCAACGTCATAAACGCGCGAGGTGAGGATCTTTTTGACGTACTGTTCAAGCATCGGAAAACATCACTGAGCGAGTTGGGCAGGACCACGGAGTCTAACCCGGCTTTTGTCCGGACGACCACACGATTACAGAGGTTTTAGCCCGACATGGGGCTATAATGCCGGCCTTTCGTTCCCTCTTCGGCACCTCGGAGCCCGCATGACCCAGGATCAACTCAAACAGGCAGTGGCTCAGGCCGCCGTCGACTTCATCCTCCCGAAACTCGACGACAAGAGCATCGTCGGTGTCGGCACCGGCTCCACCGCCAACTGCTTCATCGACGCCCTGGCGCAGCACAAGGGTGCGTTCGATGGCGCGGTCGCCAGCTCCGAAGCCACCGCCGCGCGTCTCAAGGGCCACGGCATTCCGGTGTACGAACTGAATACCGTCAGCGACCTGGAGTTCTACGTCGATGGCGCCGATGAAAGTGACGAGCACCTGAACCTGATCAAGGGCGGCGGCGCAGCCTTGACCCGCGAGAAGATTGTTGCGGCCGTAGCCAAGACCTTCATCTGCATCGCCGACGCCAGCAAACTGGTGCCGGTCCTCGGTGCATTCCCGCTGCCGGTGGAAGTGATCCCGATGGCCCGCAGCCACGTGGCTCGCCAACTGGTGAAGCTCGGCGGCGACCCGGTCTACCGCGAAGGTGTACTGACCGACAACGGCAACATCATCCTCGACGTGTTCAACCTGCAGATCACCAACCCGGTGGAGCTGGAGACGCAGATCAATGCGATCGTCGGCGTGGTCACCAATGGTTTGTTCGCGGCACGTCCGGCGGATTTGTTGTTGCTGGGGACCAGTGAAGGCGTGAAGACCCTGCGCGCCGAGTAAGAAACACGCGTAACCCTTGTAGGAGCTGGCTTGCCAGCGATAGCGGCGTTCCATCCATCGAAGATGTTGAATGTGATGGCCTCATCGCTGGCAAGCCAGCGCCTACAGGTCATGTTTCTGACTTAGGGTTGTGATGGTTTTTTGAAGACGTAAAACAGATTCGGCTCGCTCACCAGGTACATCGTTCCATCGTCATCCATGGCGATGCCTTCCGCTTGCGGCACGGTCTTTTGCAATCCTTGCCGCCCCTTGTTCAGCGACATGGTACTCAACGGTCGCCCGTCTACATCCAGCTCCAGGATCAACCGCGATTCGTCGGACAGCGCCATCAAATGGCCGCTACGTTCGTCGTATTGCAGGCTCGACAGATCACGGACGAACATCCCGGCATCACGCTTGGGGTTGTTGATCACGTGGACCGCGTAGGATTTTTCCGGATTGAAATGCGGAAAACCGTGCACTTCGTAGATCAACATCGGGTCGCGCTCCTTGGCGACGAACAGGCGCTTGCCCACCGAGTCGTAAGCCAATCCCTCAAAACCCTTATTGCCACTCATGTGCACACCGAGCGTCATCTGTTCAGCATCCGCCGCATCGAGGAACGTGGTGTCATGCTCAAGATGAATCTTGATCAGGCGCTGCTGGCGTTCATCCGTGATGACGTAGGTGTCGGCACTGATGAATTCAACAGCTTCAGGATCGCCGAAACCGACCAGGGCGATTCGGCGCAAGATCTTGCCGTCGAGGGACAGTTCGATCAGCTCGGAATTTTGATTGGTGACGGTGAACAGGCTTTTGCGGACCGGGTCGTAGGTCAGCGCTGAAACATCGTCATCCAGACCTTCGATAACTTGAGCCTCCACGGTGACCTGATACTGGTCCAGGCCAATGGACTGAGTGCTCATCGGCTGCCAAAGTGTATGCAGGTTGAACCAGGCTCGCTCGAACAGACGCAAGTATTGGCCGATCGCGATCAACACGATCAAGGCAATCACCGCAAAGATGAGCATCAGGGGTTTGGGACGGGCAAGTCGACGCATTCGGGCAGGCTCGGAATCAAAACAGGCGGATGAAATATCACGCCTGTCTGAATTGAAGCTTAATGGCCATTCGCCTGTCCCTACAACCAATGGCCAAATCACCTACAACTGACGACGATTATTTCTGTTTTTCGAAACGGTAAAACAGGTTCGGCTCACTCACGAAGAACAACGTACCGTTTTCATCCATGGTCACGCCTTCGGCGCGGGGGATGGTCTTTTTCAGGCCATTCAAGCCACCGAGCAGGGCCATGAAACTGACCTGCTCGCCATTTTCGTCCAGCTCCAGCAACAGGTGCGAGTCGGCGGACAACACCAGGGTGTGCCCGGTCCGGGGATCGATGGCCAAGGCTGAGAGGTTGCGGATATCCAGCTCGTCGCTGGCAAGTTTTTGCTTGTCGCCGGTTAGCGTTTGGCTGCCGTCACTTTTCCAGGTGAACAGCGCAGGTGGACGCTCTTCACCCAGCAGCAGGCGCTGGTTGCGTGGATCGTAGGTGATCGCTTCGAAAGCTTTGTTCTGGTCTTTCGACGGGCCGAGATCGTATTTAGGGAAGTTGGCGATATTCAGCTCACGGGTATCGGCATCGACTTTGACGATCGAGAGAAAGTGCTCGCGCTCATCGACAATCGCCAGCAAACCGTTACCCAGCACGGTCACCCCTTCCGGATTGCTCCAGCCCACCAGCGGCATTTTGCGCAACACATCGCCTTGCAAAGACAACTCCGCCAGGAACGGATTTTTGCCCATGACCGAAAACAGGGTCTTGGTCTGAGGGTCGTAGGCAATGTCCGACGCTTCGTCTTTTTCCATTCCTGTTAACGGCTTGGCGTCGATCACCACTTGGTAATCCGGCAACCAGACACTCTCCTGACGCTCGGCAGGGCTTTCGAAACGCTCCTTGACCCAGAGCACGCCACGGTCATCCCAATGCATGGCAAACGCGAGACCGTACGCAGCGGCGACCGCCAGAAATAGCCAGGTGTACCAACGCAAGGCGAAACGCGAGCGACGGCCAGGTTTAAGCGTGGAGAGCGGTGGAGTGACCATCAGGGAATGCGTTCCAGAAATTCAGGCTAGGGGTAATAGCACAAATGGGACCGGCTCAGACGCCGAAAGCCCAGGAATTATCCAGACACGATGTGAAAAAAACGGGAAATGGCGGGATTGCCCTGCACGGGCGAAAAAACAACCCTGTAGGAGCTGGCTTGCCAGCGATAGCGTGCATCAGCCAACAGAAGTGTTGAATGTGATGGCATCATCGCTGGCAAGCCAGCTCCTACAGGTCTTGCGGGAAATCAGCGGACGCTGCTGGTGAAGCTGCTGGCGCCAGGCAGTTCCAGGACGATCTCATCACCAACGTTCAGCGGGCCAACGCCGACTGGCGTACCGGTGAGAATCACGTCACCGGCCTGCAACGAGAAGCAGCCAGCCATGTGCTGGATCATCGGCACGATCGGGTTGAGCATGACGCTGCTGTTACCATCCTGGCGCACTTCGCCGTTGATGGTCAGGCGAATGCCGATGTCGGTCAGGTCAGCAAAAGTGCTGCCGGACACGAACGGAGCAATCACCGCCGCACCGTCGAAGGACTTGGCGATTTCCCAGGGCAGTCCTTTGGATTTCAGCTCGGCCTGCTTGTCGCGCAGGGTCAGGTCCAGGGCCGGGGCGAAACCGGAGATGGCGTCCAGCACTTCTTCACGGCTCGGCTTGGTCGACAAAGGTTTGCCGATCAGTACCGCGATTTCCGCTTCGTAATGCACCGAGCCGCGCTCGGTTGGAATGCTGAAACCACCTTCCAGCGGCACCACACAACTGCCCGGCTTGATGAACAGCAGCGGCTCGGTAGGCACCGGATTGTCCAGTTCCTTGGCGTGTTCGGCGTAGTTACGGCCGATGCACACGACTTTCCCCAGCGGGAAGTGAATGCGCGTACCGTCGACATACTGGTGCTGATAGCTCATTACCGACTCCTGCTTCGTTGGCTCTTAAAGTTCGAAATCAAACAGCGAAAATCTTGCCCGGGTTCATGATGCCGTTCGGGTCGAAGACCGCTTTGACGGCTTTCATGTACTCGATCTCAACCGGCGAGCGGCTGTAGGTCAAGTAATCACGCTTGGTCATGCCCACGCCGTGTTCAGCGGAAATCGAACCGTTGTACTTCTCGACGGTTTCGAACACCCACTTGTTGACGGTGGCGCACTTGGCGAAGAACTCGTCCTTGCTCAGGTTATCCGGCTTGAGGATGTTCAAGTGCAGGTTGCCGTCGCCGATGTGGCCGAACCAGACGATTTCGAAATCCGGATAGTGTTCGCCGACGATCGCATCGATTTCCTTCAGGAATGCCGGCACTTTCGACACGGTGACCGAAATGTCGTTTTTGTACGGCGTCCAGTGGGAAATGGTCTCGGAGATGTACTCGCGCAGCTTCCACAGGTTCTGCAACTGGGTTTCGCTCTGGCTCATCACGCCGTCCAAGACCCAACCCTGCTCGACGCAGTGCTCGAAGGTTTCCAGGGCGTGGTTGGCCACTTCTTCGGTGGTCGCTTCGAATTCCAGCAGCGCGTAGAACGGGCAGTCGGATTCGAACGGCGCCGGCACGTCGCCGCGCCCCATGACCTTGGCCAGGGCTTTGTCGGAGAAAAATTCGAAGGCAGTCAGGTCGAGCTTGCTCTGGAAAGCGTGCAGTACCGGCATGATCGAGTCGAAATCGGCCGTACCGAGCACCATGGCAGTGAGGTTTTTCGGTGCGCGGTCGAGGCGCATGGTTGCTTCAACGACAAAACCGAGGGTGCCTTCGGCGCCGATGAACAACTGACGCATGTCGTAGCCGGTGGCGTTCTTGATCAGGTCGCGGTTCAGTTCCAGTACGTCGCCCTTGCCGGTGACGACTTTCATGCCGGCAACCCAGTTACGGGTCATGCCGTAGCGAATGACCTTGATCCCGCCGGCATTGGTGCCGATATTGCCGCCAATCTGGCTCGAACCGGACGAAGCGAAGTCCACCGGGTAGTACAGGCCTTTTTCTTCGGCGACGTTCTGCAATTGCTTGGTGACCACCCCCGGCTGACAAACGGCGGTGCGGTCGGTGAGGTTCACGTCGAGGATCTGGTTCATGTAGTCGAAGGACACGACCACTTCGCCATTGGCGGCCACGGCCGCGGCGGAAAGACCGGTGCGACCGCCGGATGGCACCAGCGCCACCTTGTGTTTATTGGCCCACACGACAATGGCCTGGACCTGCTCGGTAGTCTTGGGGAACACGATGGCGGTCGGGGCCGGGGCGAAATGCTTGGTCCAATCCTTACCGTAAGCATTCAGGGAGTCGGCATCGGTCAGCACCTTGCCAGGCTCAACCAGGGTCTTCAGCTCTTCAATCAGGGCAGGATTGGTCATCGACAGAACTCTCGAACAATTCATGGTCATCCTGAGAACGCTTCACGTCGCAGGAATGAGTGTTTAGCGGGGTGCATATGCTAGCATAACGACCCCGCAGCATAGTGCCCAACGGCTGTTCTGCGGCGACGGCTTTCTTGCCGTCGGGGTCAGCGTCTGTTGACCACTTCCTGCCATTTTTCTCCGGGATACAGGTTTACGCAGATGAGCAAGACTTCTCTCGATAAGAGCAAGATCAAGTTCCTTCTTCTCGAAGGCGTCCACCAATCGGCTGTCGACGTCCTCAAGGCGGCGGGCTACACCAGCATCGAGTACCTCACTGGTTCTCTGCCGGAAGCCCAGCTCAAGGAAAAGATCGCTGATGCTCACTTCATCGGCATTCGCTCGCGCACTCAACTGACCGAAGAGATCTTCGATCACGCGAAGAAACTGGTCGCTGTCGGGTGTTTCTGCATCGGCACCAACCAGGTCGACCTGGGTGCGGCCCGCGAGCGCGGTATCGCCGTGTTCAACGCCCCGTACTCCAACACTCGCTCCGTTGCCGAGCTGGTACTGGCCGAAGCGATCCTGCTGCTGCGCGGTATCCCTGAGAAGAACGCTTCCTGCCACCGTGGCGGCTGGATCAAGAGCGCGGCCAACTCCTTCGAAATCCGCGGCAAGAAGCTGGGCATCGTCGGCTACGGTTCGATCGGTACTCAACTGTCGGTCCTGGCTGAAGGCCTGGGCATGCAGGTGTACTTCTACGACACCGTGACCAAGCTGCCACTGGGTAACGCCACCCAGGTCGGCAACCTGCACGAGCTGTTGGGTATGTCCGACATCGTGACCCTGCACGTTCCGGAAACCGCTGCGACCCAGTGGATGATCGGCGAGAAGGAAATCCGCGCCATCAAGAAGGGCGGCATCCTGATCAACGCCGCACGCGGCACCGTGGTCGAGCTGGACCACCTGGCCGCCGCGATCAAGGACAAGCACCTGATCGGCGCAGCCATCGACGTATTCCCGGTGGAGCCGCGCTCCAACGACGAAGAGTTCGAGAGCCCGCTGCGTGGCCTGGACAACGTGATCCTGACCCCGCACATCGGTGGTTCCACGGCCGAGGCGCAAGCCAACATCGGTCTGGAAGTGGCCGAGAAACTAGTCAAGTACAGCGACAACGGTACCTCGGTATCGTCCGTGAACTTCCCGGAAGTGGCCCTGCCGGCTCACCCTGGCAAGCACCGCCTGTTGCACATCCACGAAAACATTCCGGGTGTGATGAGCGAGATCAACAAGGTCTTCGCCGAAAACGGCATCAACATTTCCGGTCAGTTCCTGCAGACCAACGAGAAAGTCGGCTACGTGGTTATTGACGTAGACGCCGAATACTCGGAACTGGCGCAAGAGAAGCTGCAACACGTAAACGGTACTATCCGTAGCCGCGTGTTGTTCTAAGAGCAGCTTGCAGCAGTAAAAAAGGGAGCCCCTCGGGGCTCCCTTTTTTTATTTCACATTGACGGTGATTTTCTCGGAGACGATCGGCGGATCGAACGGCATGTGGCCGCTATCGCCCAGTTCGAGCTGAAGGGTGTGCTTGCCCGGGGTGAGCTTTACTTCAGCCTGGGTCTGCGCCTTGCCGAAGTGCAAATGGTTGGCATCGTTCGGAATCGGCTGGCCGGCCGCCGGCAGTTCGTCGACGTCGATCAGCAAGTGATGGTGGCCGGTGTTCTTGGTGACATCACCCGCTGGCGCCAGCGCAATGTCCTTGACAGCGAACTTGACCACGACTGTTTGTGGGACCGTCGCACCGTCCGCGGGAGAAACGATGTGCACTTCTGCACCTTTCGGGGCCGGTGTAGCCGCACTGGCCAGTACCGAAACGCCCATCAGCAGGCCAGCAAAAGCAGCACGTGACATAAAGGTTTTCATTCTCTTCTCCAGTTTTTCCGTAAAATCCGCGTGACCATGACAACTTCATGGTCAATCGTTGTCGAAGGCACTCGACAACCATAGCAAAGCGAGCCTGATCCAGAGCGTCGCGATAATGAATTCAAGGAGTGACCATGCGTTTTCTGCCTGGCCTGATCTGTTTGCTACCCCTTCTGAGCCCGTTGGCTCATGCCGAACTGATTGACGACGTGAACGACCGCGGCGAATTGCGCATTGCCATTGAGGCTAATACACCGCCCTTCAACTTCAAGAAAGACGACAAACTTGAAGGCTTCGAAGTTGAATTGGGTCAAATGCTCGCCCAGGAACTGGATGTGCGGGCCGACTTTGTCGTCACTGACGGCAGCGATCTGTTGACCGGCGTCGAAAGCGGCAAGTACGACATCGCCATCAATCACATAGCAGAGACCGCGGCGCTCAAGGAACGTTTCGACTTCAGCGAGCCGTATATTCAAACCAATTCGCACTTGATCGCACAAAAAGAAGAAGAGCCACGCTCAATGCTGTTGGTGCAGTCTTTGTCAGAGGAGAAGCCGAAAGCCATCGCGCCCGAGAACCTGGCGATCCCGTTTCAGAAAGGCAACCCGGCGTTTCATGCCAGCCTGGAAAACGCGCTGCAGAGGATCAAGGCGGATGGTCGGTTGGGGGCGTTGGCGCAGAAGTGGTTTGGCGCGGACTCGGGCTCTCAACCGAAACCTTGAAATCACCGCGTCAATTGTAGGAGCTGGCTTGCCAGCGATGAGGCCGTCACATTCAACATCTGCGTTGACTGTCAGACCGCTATCGCTGGCAAGCCAGCTCCTACAGGGGGTCAGATCTGTAGGGCGGCGGCGGCTTCAGTCAACTCCAGCTCACTGAACACCAACACGCCATGGCGCTTGAGCAACGCCGCTGTCACCCCTTCGCCGCTGACTTTCACACCACTGAAGGTGCCGTCATAGGTCTGCAAATTACCGCATGACGGGCTGTTGGCCTTGAGGATGGCGATGCGGATGCCATGCTGTCGCACCAGTTCCAGCGCCTGGTAAGCCCCTGAAAGAAACTGCGCACTGACGTCTTCGCCGTCGGTCGTAATCACCGAAGCCTGACCATCGAGCACTTCACCGCCCTGCCCGCCGGGAATCTCCGCAGCCGCCCTTGGTGTCGGCAAGCCACCGGCAACTTCCGGGCACAACGGCACCACCCGGCCTTCATCAATCCAGACCTGAAGCTGATCGAACGGCCCGCTGGCCCCGCCGTCGTAACGCACGCGGTGGCCGAGCAGGCAGCGGCTAACCAGAATTTTCTGCATGATCAGAACGGCTCGTTGCCCCGGCGCCGGAACCAGCCGGTCAACGACAGGCGTTCGCGGGTCGCGGGTAAAACTTCATGAGGGACTTCACCCGAGAGAAACACCACCAGGCATCCGCCGGTGGGTACCACATCGTATTCCGCGCCCTCATTCAGGTACATGCGCAACTGACCACCGTGTTCGGGCAGCCAGGCATCATTGAGGTAAACCACCGCGGACACCATGCGCCGATCATCATCGCGAAACCGGTCGACGTGTTTGAGGTAGAACGCACCGGGCGGATACATCGCGAAATGGCTTTCGAAATCTTCCAGCCCCAGGAACAGACCACGGTTCATCGCCTCGCGCAGGCTGTCCATCAACCCCAGATAGCTGTCGCAAGCCTCGACCTGGCCAGGTTCGATCCACTGGATATGATCGCCGCGAATCCCCTCGCGAATCTCCGAAGACGGCCCGCGCCCGACGGCGGCCGGGGCCAGTTCACCTTCGGCAGCACGTTTACGGCACTCGGCCGCCAGCGCTCGGGTCAGATCCAGAGGAAGGAAAATATTCTGCTGTGACCAGCCGTTGGCAGCCAGGTCGTCGACGATTCGTAACAGCAGCGGGTGATCAGAAGGTATTTGCATGGCGCGCATAGTATTCCTGCGCCTGCAAATCCGACAGAGCCACGCAGCGGGTTGATACGAATTCTCGACAAGTCCCTATGCCACACGGAGAATAGTCGCCTGCTGACAGGAGTCCTTATGCGCCGTTTGCTTTTCTCTCTGCTGATGTTCTGCGTTTTGCCCGCCTGGGCAGACGGCCACGACCAGTTGTACAAGGTCGCCGGCTGGCCGGAACAACGCGCGCATTTCAACGACGCCCTCGCCGCCGCCCAGCAACGCTACCAGGGCAGCCTGCCACCGGCGGTGTTCCAGGCGCTGGTCGACAACAGCAATCAGCGCTTCGACCCCAAGGCTGTGGACCAGCGCGCCGAAGCACAACTGCGCAAGAACCTCGCCGATCCGAAACCGGCACTGGCGTTCTTCCAATCCCCGCTCGGCAAGAAAATCGTCGCCGCCGAATTGCTTGCGACCCGTCGTGATCAATTGTCGAAAAATGCCAAGGGCTTGCCGAAAATGGCGTCCAGTGACAGTCGACTGCTGATCATCGGCCATTTGGCCCAAGCCCTGCCCGCGCGGGAGGCCGGTGCTGAAGTCAGCCTGGCGATTGCCGGTGTCGCCGCTGACAGCCTGAGTTCGATGATCCCCGGCCTGCTCGGCGCAGGTCAGGCGCAAGGCATGTTGAACGGGCAGCGCCAGCGCTTGATGGAGCAGATCGGCAGCGACCTCAACAACACGCTGCTGTATGTCTATCGCGACCTGTCGGACGATGAGCTGGAAGAATTCGCCACGTTTGCCGAGTCGGCGGAGGGCAAGGCTTATTACCAGGCGGCGCTGGCGGCGATTCGGGCGGGGTTGGCGGTGGGGCAGAGTACTTCGAATCTCAGCCAGTGAACTCAGGCGCTTTGTAGATCGCCATCGGTAGCAGCTAGCTCCCACAGGGGAGCCGGTGTACGCGGATTCATTGTGGGAGCCAGCCTGCTGGCGATGAAGCCCTGATAATCGCTAAAGATTCCTACCCTTGATCCGCTTGGTCAAAAACCCGAAATACTCACCCCGCAGCACCAGCGCTTCATTCGCCAGATGATGACGCGCCTCAGGCAGCATCAACACCTGCGGCCGATCAAACTTGCCGCGTAACACCTCAAGGTTATGTTCCCAATCCACCGTCATGTCGGCCTGCCCCTGAACAATCAGCGGTCGGCGGGTGCTGACCGGCGCGGCTTCGACTCGTTTGATCCAACGCGCCAACGCCCCTACCCAAGCCGTCGGCAAACGCAGCGGCTGCAACGGATCGGCCTGCAGGAACGGTAGAAAATCCGGGTCATTGGAGTTTTCGCTGAAGCGCCGGGCTATCGCTTTGACGAAAGGCCGGAGCAGGTAGTAGCTCAATTGCGACCAGCCCCACGCCCGCGGTCGCACCAGCGGCGCCAACAGAATCACCTGGCCCTGGGCCGGACTGTTCGCCCCGGCATTGAGCACATGATCGATCACGATCGCCCCGCCCGTGCTTTGCCCACACAAGTGCCACGGTTGCGGCAGATCAAGAGACAAGGCTTCCGTGAACAAGCCTTGCAGCGTGTCCTGATACTCGGCGAAATCCTTGATGCTCGCCCGCTCGCCACTGGACAGACCATGCCCCGGCAAGTCGCAGGCAATAACCGCAAAACCCTGGTCAAGCGCCCACTCGATGACATGCCGGTAGAGCCCGGTGTGATCGTAGAAACCGTGGAACACAAACAGCGTCGCTTTCACCCGCTCTGGCCACCAGACCTGGCTGACCACCTCATAGCCGTCGACCTGAAAACGTCCCAGGCCACTGCGCACGTTGCGTGACGAAAAATCCAACCCATAAAAACGCTGATACGCCTGAGCCTCCGCTGACAACGGTTGCCCCTGCGCCAATGGCCGCAGGCTGGCGCGCAGATGATCAGGGTCGAAGGTGGCAGACATGGACTATTCCAGAGCGCGAAACGGACTTAATGGATCTGCGATATTCATCTGTCGCGGCAAGCATGGCAAGCTAGCCGACTTTCAAGGAAAGAACTCATGCGCTCGCCCGTCCGATCCACCCTGTTTGTCAGCCTGCTCGCCTTGATATGCGTCGCGGTGCTGTGGGCGGCTTACGACTGGTTTCAAGGGCGCTATCTGCGGGCATTCAGTTCACATACCGCCGTGTTCTCCGGCGACCCGCTGCGCCTGCCCGACAACCTCGCCGGCCCCGGCGCCATCCGCCTGGTGCATTTCTGGGACCCGGCCTGCCCGTGCAACGTCGGCAATCAACAACACCTCAGCGAACTGGTCGAGGAGTATGGGCCGCAGGGCGTCGAGTTCTACTCGGTGCAAAAAACTGGCAGCCACGGCCAGTTGCCAAGCACGTTAAGCAACCTGAAAACCATCACTGTCCTGCCCGGCTCCGAACAAATCCCCGCCAGCCCGGCCGTGGCGATCTGGGATCGCAGCGGCAAACTGGCCTACTTCGGACCGTACAGCGAAGGCCTCACCTGCAACTCGAGTAACAGTTTTATCGAACCGATACTGCAAGCGTTGAACGAAGGCCGTGAAGTGAGTGCCACGCACACACTGGCGGTGGGTTGTTACTGTGCCTGGCCGGTCGATACGCTGAACTGAGGAAAAACCTCGCAATACGAATCCCTCCTATGGGCGATGGGCCAAATCGACCCGCCGTGTTAAACAGTGGCACCAGGGAACAGCTGCCACTAATAACAAGGAGTCACCATGAAACGTAGCCTGACCGCTCTCGGTTTGCTGGTCGTCGCGCTCGCCGCAGGAGGCGGCTGGTACGTCTACAGCAAGCAACCGACACGCCAGGGCATGGTGGAACTGCAACACCTGCAAGGATCGGTCACCGTACGCTACGACGAACGTGGCATCCCGCACATCCGCGCTGAAAACGAAACCGACCTGTACCGCACCCTCGGCTATGTCCACGCCCAGGATCGCTTGTTCCAGATGGAAGTCCTGCGCCGCCTCGCCCGGGGCGAATTGGCCGAGGTGCTCGGCCCGAAACTGCTCGACACCGACAAGCTGATGCGCAGCCTGCGGATTCGCGAACGCGCCGAAACCTACCTGGCGAATCTGGATAAACAATCGCCAGCCTTCATCGCCTTACAGGCCTATCTGGATGGCATCAACCAGTATCAGGACACCCACGCCAAACCCGTGGAGTTCGACGTGCTGGGCATACCCAAACGCCCGTTCACGGCCCAGGACACCATCAGCATCGCCGGTTACATGGCCTACAGTTTTGCCGCGGCATTCCGCACCGAACCGCTGCTGACGTTCGTGCGCGATCAGCTGGGCGCGGAGTACCTGAACGTCTTCGATCTCGAATGGCAACCCAAAGGCGTACTGGCCAAGCATCAAAGCGGCGCCGCGTTGTCGCTGGCCAGCAACGACTGGAAGGATCTCAACGCTCTCGCCCGTCTCAGCGAACAGGCCCTGGCCGACAACGGCCTGCCACAGTTCGAAGGCAGTAACGCCTGGGTCGTCGCCGGCAGCCGCACAAAAAGCGGCAAACCATTGTTGGCCGGTGACCCGCACATCCGCTTTTCCGCGCCGTCGGTGTGGTACGAAGCGCAACTCTCGGCGCCCGGTTTCGAACTTTACGGCCACTATCAGGCCTTGATGCCGTTCGCCTCGTTGGGCATGAACCGCGACTTCGGCTGGAGCATCACCATGTTCCAGAACGACGACCTCGACCTGATTGCCGAGAAGGTCAATCCGGACAATCCAAATCAGGTCTGGTATCGCGGCAAGTGGGTGGACATGGTGACCAGCGAACAACAGATCGCGGTCAAAGGCCAGGCGCCAGTGACGCTGGTGTTGCGCCAGTCGCCCCACGGTCCGATCGTCAACGATGCGCTGGGCAACGCCGTTGGCAAAACCCCCATCGCCATGTGGTGGGCCTTTCTCGAAAGCCAGAATCCGATCATCGAAGGCTTCTACCAGCTCAACCGCGCCGACACCCTGGCCAAGGCTCGCACGGCGGCGGCGAAAGTTCAGGCACCCGGCCTGAACATCGTCTGGGCCAACGCCAAGGGCGACATCGGCTGGTGGGCGGCAGCGCAATTGCCCAAGCGACCTGCGGGCGTGCGTCCATGGTTCATCCTCGACGGCAGCAGCGCCGAGGCGGACAAGGACGGGTTCTATCCTTTCAGCGCCAATCCGCAGGAAGAAAATCCGGCGCGGGGTTATATCGTCTCGGCCAACTTTCAGCCGCTATCACCGACCGGGATGGAAATCCCCGGTTATTACAACCTTGCCGATCGTGGCCAGCAGCTCAATCGCCAACTCAGCGACAAAGCCGTCAAATGGAACCTGGAAAACAGCCAGCAGCTGCAACTGGGCACCACCACCGCCTATGGCCCGCGTCTGTTGGCACCGCTGTTGCCGGAGTTGCGCGAAGTGGTGAGCGATCCCGCCGAACTCAAACTGGTGGAGCAACTGGCCCAGTGGAAAGGTGACTACCCGCTGGAATCCACTAGCGCCACGCTGTTCAACCAGTTCCTGTTCAACCTCGCTGATGCGAGCATGCACGATGAGTTGGGCAATGACTTTTTCGAGACACTGCTTTCGACCCGGGTGATCGACGCCGCGTTGCCGCGCCTGGCGGCGAATGCTGATTCACCGTGGTGGGACAACCGCAACACACTCGGCAAGGAAACCCGTGCCGATACGGTGAAAGCGGCATGGCAGGCAAGTATCGCCCATCTCAAGACCACCCTCGGCACAGACGTCGCGCAATGGCAGTGGGGCAAGGCGCACACGCTGACCCATGGCCATCCGCTGGGGCAGCAAAAACCGCTGGACCGGATTTTCAACGTCGGCCCGTTCGCCGCGCCCGGCACTCACGAAGTACCGAACAACCTCTCGGCCAAGATCGGCCCGGCACCGTGGCCGGTGACCTACGGCCCATCGACCCGTCGCCTGATCGACTTCGCCGACCCGGCCCACAGCCTGACCGTCAACCCGGTCGGCCAGAGTGGCGTGCCGTTCGACACTCACTATGACGATCAGTCCGAGGCGTACATCGAAGGGGTTTACTACCAGGCGCATCTCAATGATGAAGAGGTGACGGCCAATACGCGCAGTACGTTGAAGCTGCTGCCGGCGCGAGGTGCCCAGTAAATTAAAATTGGCTGGACTGGCTTCTTCGCTAGCAGGCCAGCTCCGACAATGGATCTGCATGCACCGGACCACTGTGGGAGCGGGCTTGCCCGCGATGAGGCCCGTATGAACAACGCAAATTCATGCTCAAACCATCGCCGCAAAATTCAATCTGAACTGCTGCGGCGTCACCCCCAGCCTTCGGTTGAACACACTGCGCATATGCTGGGCATCTCGAAACCCGCACTGGTACGCCACGGTCTTCAGCGGCGCACTGGTGCTCTCCAGCATCACCCGCGCCGCATCCACCCTCGCCCGCTCGACGAACTCGGCCGGGGTGATTTTCGCTTCCTTGGCGAACACCCTGGAAAAATTACGCGCGCTCATGTTGGCGGCGTTGGCCAGGTCGGCGATGGTCAGGTCGCCGGTGAGATTGGCCAACACATAGTGCTGAACCATCGCCACCGCCGAAGTCGACTCGGCGTGGGGCGTGAGGAACGGACTGAACTGCGACTGTCCGCCCGAGCGCTGGGTGAACACCACCAGCCGTTTCGCAACGCTCAATGCGACTTCCGGCCCATGATCCCGACCCAGCAAGTACAACGACAAATCGATCCCCGCCGTGACCCCCGCCGAGGTAAAGAGCTCGGCATCTTGCACGTACAAGCGATCGGCCTCGACCCGGGTGGTCGGGCATAGCGCAGCCAACGCCGCCGCATCGCCCCAGTGAGTCGTCACCGTCCGCCCTTTCAGCAACCCGGCGCGGGCAAGCATGAACGCGCCGTTGCAGATCGAACCGAAGCGCTGTGCCCGCGCGCAGCCATCACGTAACCAGGCATCGAACACGGCACCGAAGTCCATGAACGGCAACTGCGGACCCCCCGCTACCAGCAGCAAGTCGTAGGCCTGCAATGCTTCGCTGAAATGCAGATGGGCGTTCAGTGACAGGCCGTTGGAACACGCCATCACCCCGCGCTCCACGCCTATAACTTCCAGCTGATAGTGATCCTCAGGGGCGAGGAAGCGATTGGCTTCTGAAAACACGTCCATGGGGCCGGTGACGTCTAGCGACTGGACGCCGGCAAAGACGACGATGGCAACGGTTTTCTGCATGGTTAGAAAGGCCTCTATGGAATCACGCGTACCTGTGGCGAGGGAGCTCATTCGTCACGACCCAACTTAGCCAATCCAGCCCCAACAAGCGAGGTTGGCGCGATATGCACCCGGAATGGCCGGGATCGCAGCCATGGATCGATTGTCCGGTTTCCGGTGGGAGAACAGACTGGATTCCTCAGCGCCGCCCCGGCGTTCACCCCGAGGAATCTCCGATGAGCACCACCATTGCCGGCATCAAAATCCCTGACAGCGCGTTGGCCAAAGCCACCACCGAATACATCCGCGACATCGAATCCGACCTGCTCTATCACCACTCGCGCCGGGTGTTTCTGTTCGGCGCGCTGAGCGGCGAACGCAAGCAACTGGCCTACAACCCGGAACTGCTTTACGTCGGTGCGATGTTCCATGACCTGGGTCTGGTTGATGGCTATCGCAGCGACAACGAACGTTTCGAAGTCGATGGCGCCAACGCGGCGGCAGCGTTCCTCAAGCCTTACGGGTTGAGCGATGACGATATCGAGCAGGTCTGGCTGTCGATCGCCCTGCACACCACGCCGGGCGTTCCGCAACACCTGCGGCCGACCGTGGCGTTGGTGACTGCTGGCGTCGAGATGGACGTGCTGGGCATGGATTACGCGGCGTTTTCCACCGTGCAGCGCGAAGCGGTGGTGCATGCGCATCCACGGGGCGAAGGGTTCAAGGAGTGCATCATCTGTGCCTTTGCCGACGGCTTGCGCCATCGTCCGCAGACCACGTTCGGCAACGTGAAGACAGATGTGCTGGTGGATCAGGAGCCGGGGTTCAAGCCGATGAATTTCGTCGACGTCATCCGCAAGTCTCCTTGGGTTGCGTAAATCCCCTGTAGGAGCCGGCTTGCTGGCGATGGTGTGTCAGTCGAAATCAATGTGACTGATACCCCATCGCCAGCAAGCCAGCTCCTACAGTGTCGGGTTGATCACAAAGATGTGATCAACCCATCAAGCTCAAGCCGCTTCAGGCGCCTGCGCGCGACGCACGTCCGGTTGCTTCCAAGAATCGGCAGCGCTTTCTTCGATGGCTTGCTGGATTGCACGCTTGCGCGCTTCTTCGGCGCGACGGCTGAAGAACCAGACCAAGAAGGTCATCAGCGACACCGCCAGCAGAATCAGGCTGGCCACGGCATTGATTTCCGGCTTCACGCCCAGGCGCACCGCCGAGAACACTTCCATCGGCAGGGTCGTGGAACCCGGGCCCGACACGAAGCTCGCCAGCACCAGGTCATCCAGCGACAGGGCAAACGACATCATGCCGCCGGCACCCAGGGAGGGCGCGATCATTGGAATGGTGATCAGAAAGAACACCTTCCACGGCCGCGCACCGAGGTCCATGGCCGCCTCTTCGATGGACAAGTCCAGCTCACGCAAGCGCGCCGACACCACCACCGCCACATACGCCGCACAGAACGTTGTATGCGCGATCCAGATCGTGACGATGCCGCGCTCCTGCGGCCAGCCGATCATCTGCGCCATGGCCACGAACAGCAGCAACAGCGACAAACCAGTGATTACCTCTGGCATCACCAGGGGCGCGGTCACAAGGCCACCGAACAGCGTGCGACCCTTGAAGTGGGTGATGCGGGTCAGGACGAAGGCAGCCAATGTACCCAGCGCCACCGCCGCAATCGCCGTGTAGCAGGCGATTTCCAGCGAGCGCACCACCGAGCCCATCAGCTGCGTGTTGTCCATCAGGCCGACGTACCACTTGATCGACCAGCCACCCCATACCGTCACCAGTTTCGAGGCGTTGAACGAGTAGATCACCAGGATCAGCATCGGCGCGTAGATGAACAGCAACCCCGCTACCAGCATGAAACTCGAGAAACGGAAGCGCTTCATTCCTTGCCCTCCATCTCTTTGGCTTGGCTACGGTTGAACAGGATGATCGGCACAATCAGGATCGCCAGCATTACCACCGCCAGGGCAGACGCCACCGGCCAGTCACGGTTGTTGAAGAACTCTTGCCAGAGCACTTTACCGATCATCAGGGTTTCCGGGCCGCCGAGCAGTTCCGGGATCACGAACTCGCCCACCACCGGGATGAACACCAGCATGCAGCCGGCGATGATGCCGTTTTTCGACAGCGGAATAGTGATCTTCCAGAAGCTGTTGAACGTGCTCGAACCCAGGTCCGACGCGGCTTCCAGCAGGCTGTTGTCGTGCTTCACCAGGTTGGCGTACAGCGGCAGGATCATGAACGGCAGGTACGAATAGACGACACCGATGTATACCGCGAGGTTGGTGTTGAGGATCTGCAGCGGTTCGTCAATCCAGCCCATGCTCATCAGGAAGCCGTTGAGCAGGCCGTTGTTGCTGAGGATGCCCATCCACGCGTAGACGCGGATCAGGATCGCGGTCCAGGTCGGCATCATGATCAACAGCACCAGCACCGTTTGCAGCTCTTTGCGGGCGCTGGCAATGGCGTAGGCCATCGGGTAGCCAATCACCAGGCAGAGGATGGTGCTGATCAGCGCCATCTTCAACGAGCCCAGGTACGCGGCGATGTACAACTCGTCGTCGCCCAGCATCGCGTAGTTGCCCAGGTTGAGCAGCAACTGCAATTTCTGTTCGGCGTAGCTGTAGATCTCGGTGTACGGCGGGATGGCCACGTCGGCTTCGGCGAAGCTGATCTTCAGAACGATGAAGAACGGCAACATGAAGAACAGGAACAGCCAAATGAACGGAACCCCGATGACCAACTGGCGGCCACCGGGAATTATTCGATTGAGGCGGCGTTTGAATTTGCGCATGTTCATGAGCGAAGTACCACGCCGCTATCGTCTTCCCAGTACACGTAAACCTGGTCACCCCAGGTCGGACGAGCACCACGACGCTCGGCGTTGGCCACGAACGACTGGACGATCTTGCCGCTTGGCAACTCGACGTAGAACACCGAGTGTCCGCCTAGGTAAGCGATGTCGTGGACCTTGCCGCTGGACCAGTTGTATTCGCAGGTCGGCTGGGTCGGAGTGACCAGCAGTTTTTCCGGACGAATCGCGTAAGTCACAGACTTGTCCTGCACCGAAGTGCTGATGCCGTGGCCCACGTAGATCTTCCGGTCGAGGTCCTTGCAGGTGATGATCGCGTGGCCCTCTGCGTCGTCGATCACTTCGCCGTCGAAGATGTTGACGTTGCCGATGAATTCGCAGACCAGGCGGCTGGTCGGGGTTTCGTAGATGTCGATCGGGCTGCCGATCTGGGCGATCCAGCCCAGGTGCATGATCGCAATGCGCTCGGCCATGGTCATGGCCTCTTCCTGGTCGTGGGTCACCATGACGCAGGTTACGCCGACGCGCTCGATGATCTCGACCAGCTCCAGTTGCATCTGCGAGCGCAGCTTCTTGTCCAGTGCGCCCATTGGTTCGTCGAGCAGCAAAAGCTTCGGCCGCTTGGCCAGCGAACGGGCCAGCGCCACACGCTGACGCTGGCCACCGGACAACTGGTGCGGCTTACGCTTGGCGTATTGGCTCATTTGCACCAGCTTGAGCATGTCGGCCACGCGGGCATCGATTTCGGCGGCTGGCAGTTTGTCTTGCTTGAGGCCGAAGGCGATGTTCTGCGCCACGGTCATGTGCGGGAACAAGGCGTATGACTGGAACATCATGTTGATTGGCCGCTCATACGGCGGCATGTCAGTGATGTCTACGCCATCGAGGAAAATGCGCCCCTCCGTGGGCCGTTCGAAACCTGCGAGCATGCGCAGCAAGGTGGACTTGCCCGATCCCGAACCGCCGAGCAGGGCGAAAATCTCGCCTTTCTTGATTTCCAGGGACACATCGTCCACGGCAATCGTCTCGTCGAACTTCTTCGTGACCCGGTCGATTTTGACCAGCACCTGCTTAGGTGACTGGTCGCCCTCGAGGGCTTTCTTATAGGCGCCGGAGGCAACTGCCATTTACGAAACTCCCAGAAAAAAAGAGTGCAGTTCGCTCAAGGTGAGCCAACCTTGGATAGTTTGAGCCTTGAAGCTATTTACCCGACTTGACTTTGGTCCAGCTGCGGGTCATCAAACGTTGAATGTTTGGTGGTAACTCAATGGACACGTAGGTCTTGTCGAGCACGGCTTGCGGTGGATAAACCGCTTCGTCGGTGCGAATGGACTGTTCCATCAGTTTGTCCGACCCCGGGTTAGGGTTGGCGTAGCCGACGTAATCACTGACCTGGGCGATCACCTCAGGTTTCAGCAAATAGTTGATGAACGCGTGAGCCTCTTTGACGTTGGCCGAGTCTTTTGGGATCGCCAGCATGTCGAACCAGAGCGCGCCGCCCTCTTTGGGAATCGAGTAGGCGATGTTCACGCCTTTCTTGGCTTCAGCCGCGCGGTTTCTGGCCTGGAACATGTCGCCAGAGAAACCGATGGCGATACAGATATCGCCGTTGGCCAGATCGGCGATGTATTTGGAAGAGTGGAAGTAAGTTACGTAAGGCCGCACTGCCAGCAACTTGGCTTCGGCCTTTTTGTAGTCTTCAGGGTTGGTGCTGTTGGCATTCAGGCCCATGTAGTTGAGGACCGTCGGCATCATTTCGTCAGCGGAATCGAGGAACGCTACGCCGCAGCTGTGGAGTTTCTTGATGTTCTCCGGTTCGAAGACCACGGCCCAGGAGTCGATCTTGTCGACGCCCAGCACTTCCTTGATCTTGTCGACGTTGTAGCCGATGCCGTTGGTGCCCCACAGGTACGGCACTGCGTACAGGTTGCCCGGATCGTTTTGCTCCAGACGTTTGAGCAACACCGGATCGAGGTTCGAGTAATTCGGCAGTTTGGACTTGTCGAGTTTCTGGAAAGCACCGGCCTTGATCTGTTTGCCAAGAAAGTGGTTGGACGGTACGACCACGTCATAACCGGTACGTCCCGCCAGCAACTTGCCTTCCAGGGTTTCGTTGGAATCGAATACGTCATAAACCGGTTTGATCCCGGTCTCTTTCTGGAAATCGGCCAGGGTGGTCTCGCCGATATAGTCCGACCAGTTATAAATATGCACGGTACCGGCAGCCTGAACATTAACGGCAAGCGTCAACCCGGCAGCGACCAGCATGGCATTGCGCAACATAGAAAAAATAGGCAAGTGGAGGTCCTCTAAAATTAGTTGGGCCCAAGTTGCCCCGCGTGACATGACAGCCGTGGCTGCCTGGCAACAAAACCGGCGCGCAACTTACCCTCGAAAAACCGTTCCAGCAAAACTTTCTGTCATTTAATTAATCCTGTTGCCGCCACCGCGCAGGCAGCGACAACAGGTTATTGCCTCAAACCGGCTTATTTACCGGATTTGATCTTGGTCCAGCTGCGAGTCAGGATCCGCTGGGTGGCGGCCGGCAGGTCGGCAATCGCGTACAGCTTGGCCAGCACGTCTGCTGGTGGATAGATGCCTGGATCGCTGGTGATGTCTTTATCAACCAAAGGCGTGGCAGCCGCGTTACCGTTCGGGAATCGTACGGCGTTGGTGATTTCAGCCATGATTTCCGGCTTCTGCAGGAAGGTCATGAACTTGTAGGCGCCTTCGACGTTTTCGGCATCTTTAGGGATGGCGACCATGTCATAGAAGCTGCCAGCGCCTTCTTTCGGAATGTTGTAGCTGACTTTCACCTTGTCACCGGCTTCAGCCGCGCGGGACTTGGCCTGGTAGATGTCACCCGAGTAACCCACGGCCACGCAGATGTTGCCGTTGGCCAGGTCGGAGATGTACTTGGACGAGTGGAAGTAGGCGATCGAAGGACGGACCTTCATGATCAGCGCTTCAGCCTTGTCGATGTCTTCTTTCTTCTGGCTGTCGGTTGGCAGGCCCAGGTAATGCAGTGCCACCGGAATCATTTCGGTTGGCGAATCGAGCAAGCTGATACCGCACGCCTTCAACTTGGCGGCGTTTTCAGGCTTGAAGATCAGGTCCCAGGAATCGGTCGGTGCGTCGGCACCCAGTGCAGCCTTGACCTTCTCGGCGTTGAAGCCGATGCCGATCGAACCCCACATGTACGGGAAGGCGTGTTCGTTGCCCGGGTCGCTGACCGATACCGCTTTGAGCAGGTCGGTGTTCAGGTTTTTCCAGTTAGGCAACTTGGACTTGTCCAGCGTCTGGTAGACGCCAGCCTTGATTTGCTTGGCCAGGAAGTTGTTCGACGGAACGACGATGTCGTAACCGGACTTGCCTGCCAGCAACTTGGCTTCGAGGGTTTCGTTACTGTCGAAGACGTCGTAGACAACTTTGATACCTGACTCGTCTTCGAACTTCTTGATGGTGTCCGGGGCGATGTAATCGGACCAGTTATAGACGTGCAACACCTTGTCGTCCGCCTGAACCGCACCCGCCATAATGCCCATCAGGGACATGGCGAGGAGTGTCTTGCCAGCAAGCTTTTTTCCTAATGCCTTCATGCGTAATGCTCCAAATTTTTCTTTTTTGAACCACTTTGTTCAGCGGCCGAACCCGGACAACTGGAACCGCGGCTAGTCTGGCAAGATCCGAGGCGGTCTTTCAAGGAAAGGCCAGCCTTTCTGACGGCTCCGAGCGAAAGTTTCATGACTCCCGCTCAGAGCCTAGCACTTAGCCCTGCAACGCACTCAGGGTCAGGTCAAGGCACTTGCGAGCCTTGGTCACCAGCTCATCGATTTCCGCCGGCGAGATCACCAGCGGTGGAGCGATGATCATGGTGTCGCCCACGGCGCGCATGATCAGCCCGTTATCGAAACAGAACTGCCGGCAGATCATGCCGACGCCCTTGCCTTCGTAGCGCTTGCGAGTGGCCTTGTCCTGAACCAGTTCGATGGCCCCCAACAGACCTACTCCACGAACTTCGCCCACCAATGGATGATCGTTCAGTTCCCGCAGACGCTTTTGCAAATACGGTGCCGTTTCGCTGTGAACACGCTCGATAATTTTTTCGTCGCGCATGATGCGGATGTTTTCCAGCGCCACCGCCGCCGCCACCGGGTGACCGGAGTAGGTGAAGCCGTGGTTGAAATCGCCACCCTCGTTGAGCACGTCGACCACTTCGTCCCGCACGATCAGGCCACCCATCGGGATGTAGCCGGAGGTCAGGCCTTTGGCGATGGTCATCATGTCGGGCTTGAGGCCATAGAAATCGGAACCGAACCACTCACCGGTGCGACCGAAACCACAAATCACTTCGTCCGCCACGAACAGGATGTCGTACTTGGCGAGGATTTCCTTGATGCGCGGCCAGTAGCTGTCTGGCGGAATGATCACGCCACCCGCGCCCTGGATCGGCTCGGCAATAAAGGCACCGACGTTGTCGACGCCGATCTCCAGAATCTTCTCTTCGAGCTGATTGGCGGCCCAGACACCGAACTCTTCCGGGGTCATTTCGCCGCCTTCGGCGAACCAGTAAGGCTGGGCGATGTGGACGATGCCCGGGATCGGCAAGTCGCCCTGTTCGTGCATGTAGGTCATGCCGCCCAGGCTCGCGCCGGCCACGGTGGAGCCGTGATAGCCGTTCTTGCGGCTGATGATGACTTTCTTCTTCGGCTGGCCCTTGATCGCCCAGTAGTGACGAACCATACGCAGCATGGTGTCGTTGCCTTCGGAACCGGAACCGGTGAAGAACACGTGATTCATGCCTTCTGGCGCGATGTCGGCGATGGCCTTGGCCAGTTCCAGGACCGGCGGGTGAGCGGTCTGGAAGAACAGGTTGTAATACGGCAGCTCACGCATTTGCTTGCTGGCGGCATCGGCCAGTTCATCGCGACCGTAACCGATGGCCACACACCACAGGCCGGCCATGCCGTCGAGGATCTTGTTGCCTTCGCTGTCCCACAAGTAAACGCCCTTGGCGGTGGTGATGATGCGCGGGCCTTTCTCTTTCAGCTGTTTGAAGTCGCTGAACGGCGCCAGGTGGTGATCATTGCTCAGGGTTTGCCATTCACGGGTTTGCGGGTTGTTGCTGGTCATACGAATCTCCTAAAAAATCCAGGTGAAGGCGCCGTCAGGTGACAACGGCGCCCGGCGCATCAGACGGCAAAAAGCAGGAATTCCCGTTCCCACGAACTGATGACGCGCTTGAAGTTTTCATGCTCGGCCCGCTTGACCGCGACGTAGCCAGTGATGAAATTTTTGCCCAGGTACTTCTCGATGGTTGCGCTGTTTTCCATGCGTTCCAGCGCATCTTCGATGGTCAGTGGCAGGCGCAGGTTGCGGCGTTCATAGCCACGGCCCACCACCGGCGCACTCGGATTCAGGCCTTCGACCATGCCGATGTAACCGCAGAGCAGGCTCGCGGCAATCGCCAGGTACGGGTTGGCATCGGCGCCCGGCAGGCGGTTTTCCACCCGACGGTTTTGCGGCCCGGCATCCGGAACCCGCAGGCCCACGGTGCGGTTTTCTTCGCCCCACTCCACGTTCACCGGTGCCGAGGTGTCCGGCAGGAAGCGGCGGAACGAATTGACGTTAGGTGCGAACAGCGGCAGCAGCTCGGGAATGAGTTTCTGCAAACCACCAATGTGGTGCAGGAACAACTGGCTCATGGTCCCGTCTTCATTGGAGAAGATGTTCTTGCCGGTCTCGAGGTCGATGATGCTCTGGTGCAAGTGCATGGCACTGCCCGGCTCGCCGGTCATGGGCTTGGCCATGAAGGTGGCGGCCACGTTGTGCTTGAGCGCGGCCTCGCGCATGGTGCGTTTGAACACCAGAATCTGGTCGGCCAGGGACAGTGCATCGCCGTGACGGAAATTGATTTCCATCTGCGCCGTGCCGTCCTCGTGGATCAGTGTGTCGAGGTCCAGCTCCTGCAATTCGCACCAGTCGTAGACGTCTTCGAACAGCGGATCAAATTCGTTCGCTGCTTCGATGGAGAACGATTGGCGACCGATTTCCGGGCGCCCGGAACGGCCGATTGGCGGTTGCAGCGGGTAGTCCGGGTCGTCGCTGCGCTTGGTCAGGTAGAACTCCATTTCCGGCGCCACGATCGGCTGCCAACCCCTATCGGAATAGAGTTTCAAAACCTTCTTGAGCACGTTTCGCGGCGACAGCTCGATCGGGTTGCCCTGCTTGTCGTAGGTGTCGTGGATGACGATAGCGGTCGGCTCGATGGCCCATGGCACCAGGTACACCGCACTCTGGTCGGGACGGCAGATCATGTCGATGTCGGCCGGGTCGAGCAGTTCGTAATAGATGTCGTCTTCGACGTAATCGCCGGTCACGGTCTGCAGCAGCACACTCTCTGGCAGGCGCATGCCCTTTTCGGCGATGAATTTGTTGGTCGGCGAAATCTTGCCCCGGGTAATCCCGGTCAAGTCGGCGATCATGCATTCGACTTCTGTGATCTTGTGGTCTTTCAACCAATCGGTGAGCTGGTCGAGGTTGTGACTCATAAATGCCTCTAGGCTTTGAGTTTCCTGGCTCTTGCGAGTCAGGCGATGTTTGACGCATGGGCGTCGCGTTGAAATGCGTGCATGCGACAGGCTATCGTGTTTTTTCCAAACCACGCGGCAAATGCCGGGCGTGCAGAATCGCGAGCGGGGTCCTGAGCGATAGCCAAGCCGCTATAGTGAATCGGTTCTATATTGAATGGAGTAACCCTAAAGGGGGTGCTCTCGCGACCGTCCAGAATATCGGACGGGGACGGCCGATCCATCACGGACGGAAGGATGACCGACAGGCCCGGAGCCTGGGAGGCCACGGCGCGAACAGAAATGTCGCCACTGATGTGATAAGCATTCAGACCGTTCTGCATAGAGCAGTCGGTGACGCCGCTTAACGGCAGGCGAGACATGAAGCACCCCGGTATTATTGCTGTTATGGGTTTGATTCGAGCTTAGCCTTGTTCATTTTTTTACACAACACCCCCGTAAAAAATACAACACGGCCCGCTCAAGACTGCGGACGTCATAGTGCCAAGGGGCATAAAAACGCCCCAAAGTGCCTCAAAAAAGCCACGCGAGCGCTTTTTTAGGGCAAAAAAGGCCTTGCTTGACTTCGGCATGCCGTTCGGGTTGACTGGAATCCGAAGAGATCAATGATTGATATTTTTAACAACAAAGGTGTTGCATCATGTCGGTACCCCCGCGTGCCGTTCAGCTTAACGAAGCGAACGCGTTCCTTAAGGAACATCCTGAGGTTCTGTACGTTGACCTTCTGATTGCGGATATGAATGGTGTGGTGCGCGGCAAGCGCATCGAACGCACCAGCCTCCACAAGGTTTACGAGAAAGGCATCAACCTGCCGGCCTCTCTATTTGCTCTGGATATCAATGGCTCTACGGTGGAAAGCACCGGCCTGGGCCTGGACATCGGTGATGCTGACCGAATCTGCTATCCAATCCCCGACACCCTGTGCAACGAGCCATGGCAGAAGCGCCCGACCGCGCAACTGTTGATGACCATGCACGAACTCGAAGGCGATCCTTTCTTCGCCGATCCGCGCGAAGTGCTCCGTCAGGTTGTTGCAAAGTTTGACGAGCTGGGCCTGACCATCTGCGCCGCATTCGAACTCGAGTTCTACCTGATCGACCAGGAAAACGTGAACGGCCGTCCACAGCCGCCACGCTCGCCAATCTCCGGCAAACGCCCGCACTCGACACAGGTCTACCTGATCGACGACCTCGACGAATACGTCGACTGCCTCCAGGACATTCTGGAAGGTGCGAAAGAGCAAGGCATCCCGGCCGACGCCATCGTCAAGGAAAGTGCCCCGGCGCAGTTCGAAGTGAACCTGCACCACGTCGCCGACCCGATCAAGGCCTGCGACTACGCGGTACTGCTCAAGCGCCTGATCAAGAACATCGCCTACGACCATGAAATGGACACCACCTTCATGGCCAAGCCTTACCCAGGCCAGGCAGGCAATGGTTTGCACGTCCACATCTCGATTCTCGATAAAGAAGGCAAGAATATTTTTGCCAGCGAGGATCCCGAGCAGAACGCCGCGCTGCGTCACGCGATCGGCGGTGTGCTCGAGACCCTACCGGCGCAGATGGCTTTCCTCTGCCCGAACGTTAACTCCTACCGTCGTTTCGGCGCACAGTTCTACGTGCCGAACTCGCCGTGCTGGGGCCTGGACAACCGCACCGTGGCGATTCGCGTACCGACGGGTTCGTCCGATGCCGTGCGTATCGAACACCGCGTGGCCGGCGCCGACGCTAACCCGTACCTGCTGATGGCTTCGGTTCTGGCGGGCGTGCACCATGGCCTGGTCAACAAGATCGAGCCTGGCGCACCGG
Organism: Pseudomonas sp. MYb327; assembly: GCF_040438925.1. Lineage (NCBI taxonomy): Bacteria > Pseudomonadati > Pseudomonadota > Gammaproteobacteria > Pseudomonadales > Pseudomonadaceae > Pseudomonas > Pseudomonas sp. MYb327. The sequence continues at coordinate 5,436,411 of NZ_CP159258.1, read as the reverse complement.
TGGAAGGCAACAGCTACGAGCAGAACGAGCAAAGCCTGCCGAACAACCTGCGCGATGCATTGCGTGAGCTGGACGACAGCGAAGTCATGGCCAAGTACATCGATCCGAAATACATCGATATCTTCGTGGCCTGCAAGGAAAGCGAGCTGGAGGAGTTCGAACACTCCATCTCCGACCTGGAATACAACTGGTACCTGCATACCGTGTAAGCGGTTGCAGAAAAAAGAACGCCGCCGGCTTCACAGCCAGCGGCGTTTTTTTTATGGCCAACACTAAACCTGTGGCGAGGGCAATGTTCCACTCCTGGGATATGGAACATTTGCCCGCTCTGCGTACAATGCCCCCCTGCCCCGCAGGAGACTCCAATGACGCGCACCGCCACCCTTCGCAAACCCCGCGCACGCAGTCAGGCGCGGATCGATTCGATCCTTGATGCCGCCCGCACGCTGCTGGCCGCCGAGGGCGTGGCCAGTCTGTCGATCTACAGTGTCGCCGAGCGCGCGGAAATTCCGCCCTCCTCCGTCTACCACTTTTTCGCCAGCGTCCCGGCCTTGCTCGAAGCCTTGACCGCCGATGTCCACGCCGCCTTCCGCGCCTGCCTGCAAGCGCCCATCGACCATCACGCCCTCGGCGGCTGGCGTGATCTGTCGCGACTGGTGGAGCAGCGCATGCTGGCGATCTACAGCGAAGACGCCGCCGCACGCCAATTAATCCTCGCCCAGCACGGTCTGACCGAAGTCACCCAAGCCGACCGCCAGCACGACATCGAACTGGGCGACCTGATGCACAAGCTGTTCGACCATCACTTCGAGTTGCCGAAGCTGCCGGGTGATGTCGATGTGTTTGCGTTGGCGATGGAATTGGGTGACCGGGTTTATGCGCGCTCGGTGCAGCAGCACGGACAGATCACGCCGCGCATGGCGGAGGAAGGGATGCGGGTGTTTGATGCATACCTGGGCTTGTACTTACCGCCCTATCTGCACAAGCGCGCTGAACCTGCCTGATTTTTATCCGCCTCTCCGGCCCCATCGCGAGCAGGCTCACTCCCACAGTGGATTGGTGTTGAACACAAATTGTGTGGCCAACCCAAAACCCTGTGGGAGTGAGCCTGCTCGCGATGGTCGCGGCGCGGTCTCACTGTCTTTCCACGCCCTTACAACTTGGCGATCGACACCTCGGTGGACTTCACGAACGCGATCACTTCACTGCCCACAACCAGTTCCAGCTCTTTCACCGAACGGGTGGTGATGACCGAAGTAACGATGCCGGAAGCCGTCTGCACGTCGATTTCCGACAGCACGTCGCCAAGAACGATTTCCTTGATCGAGCCTTTGAACTGGTTGCGTACGTTGATGGCTTTGATAGTCATGATGTTGATTCCTGTCGTTGGATAAGGCTTGAGTTATTGAGCCCAACGCAACTGCGTAGGCAAGGGTGAAACAGGTTCTGGCTCCGGTGGTTGGCCCGGTAGCGACAGCACGCGATTGAGGACTTCGGTTTCCAGCGCCGCCAGCCGATGGGAACCGCGCACCCGAGGACGCGGCAGTTCCACGTGCAGGTCGAGGCCGACTTCGCCGTCTTCGATCAGGATCACCCGATCGGCAATCGCCACCGCTTCACTGACGTCGTGAGTCACCAGCAGCACGGTAAAGCCGTGCTTTTGCCAGAGCCGTTCGATCAGTTGCTGCATCTCGATTCGAGTCAACGCATCCAGTGCGCCCAGCGGTTCGTCGAGCAACAGCAAGCGCGGCTGATGGATCAGCGCACGGGCCAGCGCCACACGCTGCTTCTGCCCACCGGACAATGCCGCCGGCCATTCATTGGCGCGATCCGCCAGGCCGACCGATTCCAGTGCTTCAAGGGCTTGCGCACGCCAGTCGCCTTTAAGGCCGAGGCCGACGTTGTCGATGACCTTTTTCCACGGCAGCAAACGCGCTTCCTGGAACATCAATCGGGTGTCTTCCCGCGCATCACTCAACGGCGCAGCGCCGGCGAGCAACTCACCGCCCGTAGGCTTGTCGAGACCGGCCAGCAAGCGCAGCAACGTACTTTTGCCGCAGCCGCTACGCCCGACCACCGCAACGAATTGGCCCGCCGGAATGTGCAGATCGATCTCGCGCAATACCTGCCGCGAACCAAAGGTTTTTTGCAGATTTCGCACCGCCAGCGGGATCCCGCGCAGCAGACGTGGAGGTTGTTGAGCAGTCATGCGGCACCTCCTTTGACGACCTGATAGGCCGGATGCCAGCGCAGCCACACGCGTTCAAGTCCACGGGCCGCGAGGTCGGCGAGTTTGCCGAGCACCGCGTACATCAGGATCGCCAGCACCACCACGTCAGTCTGCAAAAACTCCCGGGCGTTCATCGCCAGGTAGCCAATGCCGGAGCTGGCGGAAATGGTTTCCGCGACAATCAGCGTCAACCACATGAAGCCCAGGGCGAAGCGCACACCGACCAGAATCGAAGGCAAAGCACCCGGCAGAATCACTTGGCGGAACAGGCTGAAACCCGACAAGCCATAGCTGCGTGACATCTCCACCAATGCCGGATCGACGTTGCGGATGCCGTGGTAAGTGTTGAGGTAGATCGGGAACAACGTGCCCAGTGCCACCAGGAAAATCTTCGCCGACTCATCGATGCCGAACCACAGGATCACCAGCGGAATCAGCGCCAGGTGCGGCACGTTACGGATCATCTGCACCGAACTGTCGAGCAGGCGTTCGCCCCATTTCGACAGGCCAGTGATGAAGCCCAAGACCAGACCGATGCTGCCACCGATAGTGAAACCCAACGCGGCGCGCCAGCCGCTGATCGCCAGGTGCGTCCAGATTTCGCCGCTGCGCACCAGGCTGATGCCGGCTTCGATCACGGCGATCGGTGCTGGCAGGATCCGCGTCGACAACCAGCCCGCCGACACCGACAACTGCCACACCGCCAGCAGCAACACCGGCAACGCCCAGGGCGCGAGGTTGTGAATGATCTTCTTCATGGCGCGCCTCAGCTCTGGGACGCAGCTTTAGGAAGAATGTCGTTGGCCACCATTTCGCCGAACGGGCTAACGTACCCGGCGCTTTTCGGCAGCTCGGGACGTTCGACATCGAGGTGCGGGAACAGCAACTCGGCAACGCGATACGACTCTTCCAGGTGTGGATAACCGGAGAAGATGAACGTGTCGATGCCCAGGTCCGCGTACTCCTTCACACGGGCCGCCACGGTCGGACCATCGCCCACCAACGCCGTACCGGCACCGCCACGCACCAGGCCGACACCGGCCCACAGGTTAGGGCTGACTTCCAGATTGTCGCGACTGCCGCCGTGCAGCGCAGCCATGCGCTGCTGGCCGACGGAATCGAAGCGCGCCAGTGAAGCCTGGGCGCGGGCAATGGTGTCGTCGTCCAGGTGCGAGATCAATTTATCGGCTGCTTGCCAGGCTTCGGCGTTGGTCTCGCGAACGATCACATGCAGACGAATGCCGAAGCGTACGGTGCGGCCAAGCTTGGCGGCTTTGGCGCGCACTTGTTCGATCTTCTCGGCAACAGCGGCCGGTGGTTCGCCCCAGGTCAGGACCATTTCCACTTGCTCTGCCGCCAGGTCCTGCGCCGCCTCCGACGAACCGCCGAAGTACAGCGGCGGACGCGGTTGCTGGATTGGCGGATAGAGCAGCTTGGCGCCCTTCACGCTGATGTGTTGGCCGTCGTAATCAACGGTTTCACCTTCCAGTACGCGGCGCCAGATGCGGGTAAATTCCACCGAGGCTTGATAGCGCTCTTCGTGACTGAGGAACAAACCGTCGCCGGCCAACTCTTCCGGATCACCACCGGTCACCAGGTTGAACAGCGCTCGGCCGCCAGACAAGCGATCCAGCGTTGCGGCCTGACGCGCCGCCACCGTCGGGGAAATGATCCCGGGGCGCAGGGCGACGAGGAATTTCAGACGCTGGGTCACCGGGATCAGCGACGCTGCCACCAGCCACGAGTCTTCGCACGATCGACCGGTAGGAATCAGCACCCCGCCGAAGCCCAGGCGATCCGCCGCTTGCGCGACTTGTTGCAGGTAACCGTGGTCAACGGCGCGAGCGCCTTCGGCGGTGCCAAGGTAATGGCCGTCGCCGTGGGTAGGCAGGAACCAGAAGATATTGAGGCTCATGGAGTGGTCTCCTTGGGGAATCGAATTTTTACTGTGCTTTGGCAACGGCCGCCGGTGGCGTCCAGATCACGTCTTTGATGCTCAGCGGCTTAGGAATCAGCTTGAGCTGGTAGAAGCTGTCGGCGATTTTCTGTTGCGCGGCGACCACTTCCGGGGTCAGAAACAGCGCGCCGTAGCCCTGGCGTTTCACTGAAGTCAGGGTGATGTCCGTCGGCAGGCCGAGCAGTGGCGAAACCTGTTTGGTCACGTCTTCGGGATTGGCTTTGGACCATTCGCCGACCGCGCGCACTTCTTCGACGAGGGTCTTGATCACTTCAGGATTTTTCTGCGCATAAGGCTTGGTGGCGAGGTAGAACTGGTGGTTGTCGACGATGCCCTGACCATCGCGCAGGGTGTGCGCTTGCAGCTGCTGTTCGGCGGCTGCCTGATATGGGTCCCAGATGACCCAGGCGTCGACGCTGCCACGCTCAAAGGCTGCGCGGGCATCGGCTGGTGGCAGGAACACAGTCTGGATGTCGGTGTATTTGAGGCCGGCGTCTTCCAGCGCACGCACCAACAGATAGTGGACGTTGGAGCCTTTGTTCAGAACGACTTTCTTGCCCTTGAGGTCCGCCACGGATTTGATCGGCGAGTCCTTCGGCACCAGGATCGCTTCGCTGTGCGGCGCTGGCGGTTCGTAGGCGACGTAGAGCAAATCCGCGCCTGCGGCTTGAGCGAACACGGGCGGGGTTTCGCCGGTAACGCCGAAGTCGATGGAGCCCACGTTCAGCCCTTCGAGCAGTTGCGGGCCGCCAGGGAATTCAGTCCATTGCACGTCAACGCCTTGGGCGGCGAGGCGTTTTTCAAAAGTGCCTTTGGCTTTGAGCAGCACCAGGGTGCCGTATTTCTGATAGCCGATTCGCAGAGTTTCAGTTTGAACTTGAGTAATGGCGCCGAAGGCTACAGCCGCTGCAAACAGAGCGACCAGACCACGACGCAAAATGACAGGGCGCATGGCGCTCTCCTTTTTGCAGTTGGGTTATGGCTGCACCTGCTTGCCCGTTGGCGGGCGAGTAAGGCCAGTACTTCAATTTCGGGTGTGGCTTGGTGCGGCTTAAATGCTCCAGCGAGCACTCAACAAACGTTCATTCAACAGGTTTGGATCGAGCGGCTTGGGCCGTCGCGCCATGGCGCTGAAAAACAGCGCCAGCGATTCATTCAGTCGTTGCTCCAGCTCCGGCGCCAACTGCGCCTGGGCGCTGCCTTCGCCGTAAGCGATCTGGCTGTCTTCAGCAAAAATCCCGTGGAGCATTTCCTGGGCTTTCAGCGCCGACAACACAGGTTTGAGCGCGTAATCCACCGCCAGCATGTGGGCGATGCTGCCGCCGGTCGCCATGGGCAAAACCACTTTGTGGGCCAGGGCGCGTTCGGGCAGCAGATCCAGCACGGTTTTAAGAGCCCCGGAGAACGACGCTTTGTACACCGGCGTGGCAATCAGCAGGCCATCGGCGTTTTCAATCTGTTGCAGCAGGTCGATCACTTTCGGGCTGTCGAAGCGTGCGTGCAGTAAGTCTTCGGCCGGGAAGTCCCGTACCTGGTAACTCACCACTTCCACACCTTGCTCCTGCAACCAGCGTTGAGAGCGGTCCAGCAGCACCCCGGAACGGGAGCGTTGGCTAGGACTGCCACCGAGTGAGACGACCAGCATTCAGACACTTCCTTAAACGGTGTGGGCGATTCGCGGTTTGCGATCTCGCTGTGATGGAAGTGACCTTAACAGCTGATTTATATATCCATAAATCATATTTATTCATTTAGTTATGCGTTACAGGCATATGAAAACACCGATTTCCAGGCAAAAAAACAGGCCGTTAAAACGGCCTGAAAATCCCCTGCTGTGTGATCTGCACATACCTTGTAGGAGCTCGCTTGCCAGCGATGGCGACATGTCTGACAGACCACGTCGGATTAATCGCCAGCAAGCCGGCTCCTACAAAAGCTGTTAACGATTCGGTTGTGGTGTCAGGCGCAGGTACGGTTTCACCGCCCGATAGCCCTTCGGAAAGCGCTGTTTGATTTCCTCTTCATCCTTGAGCGACGGCACGATCACCACGTCATCACCATCCTGCCAATTGGCCGGGGTGGCGACTTTGTGGTTGTCGGTGAGTTGCAGTGAGTCAATCACCCGCAGGATTTCGTGGAAGTTGCGGCCAGTGCTCGCCGGGTAGGTGATGGTCAGTCGAACCTTTTTGTTCGGGTCGATCACGAACAGCGAACGCACGGTCAGGGTGTCGTTGGCGTTGGGATGGATCAGGTCGTAAAGATCGGAGACCTTGCGGTCGGCGTCGTCGAGGATTGGAAAGTTGACGACGGTGTTCTGGGTTTCGTTGATGTCTTCGATCCACCGGTGGTGCGAATCCACCGGGTCGACGGACAGCGCAATGGCCTTGACCCCACGCTTGGCGAATTCATCTTTCAGCTTGGCGGTGAAGCCCAGCTCGGTGGTGCACACCGGGGTGAAATCGGCCGGGTGGGAGAACAGCACGCCCCAGCTATCGCCCAGCCATTGGTGGAAACGGATGGTGCCGGCGCTGGAATCCTGTTCAAAGTCTGGGGCGATATCGCCGAGTCTGAGGCTCATGGTGCTGCTCCTTGTGAGTGCTTGATGAGCTCAACTGTGCCTGTGTTTTTTATCTATTAAAAAGAATAAATATCGATTTATTTAGATCATAAGAGAATATTAAAGATCTGTTCACTGGACGCGCCTGCGCATCCCGTCGAACATCGACCACAAGGTTCGAGAAGGCCTTGAGTTGCTGCAAAAGAGGGGAATTTCAAGGTGGGCTTACGGGGGTGATCCTGCCTTGAAACGCAAAAGCCCCGCCCGGCGTAATGCCGGGCGGGGCTTTTTTTGCTTACCCGAACGCTATTACAACAGCGGGATCGAGTAGCTGACGATCAAGCGGTTTTCGTCCTGGGTACGTGTGTTCGGCAGGTCGGTGCGCCACATGGCGTTTTTCCACATCAGGCCGAGGTTTTTCAACGCGCCGGACTGAACGACGTAACCCACGGTCAGGTCGCGTTCCCACTCGGAAGCGCCGTTGGCTACTTGAGCAAAAGGACGAGTCCCCGAAACGGTATCGATGTCGTCACCACGCAGGTAAACCAAACCGGCGGTCAAGCCAGGCACGCCTACGGTGGCGAAATCATACGAGTAACGAGCTTGCCAGGTGCGCTCGCCGGCACGGGCGAACTTCTGGATTTGCATGTCGGTGGTGAGGTAAGCCGAAGAGCCGTCGCCCTGGTTCAACCAAGGGAAATCACTGCTGCCGTTGCTGACCTGATAACCACCACCAAAGGTGTGACCCGCCACGGTATACAGGAACAGACCGCTGTACAGGTTGTTATCGACTTTACCTCGGCCACTTGCAACGCCGCTGTAGTCGCCGGTGCTGTAGTAGGTAGTGTCGTGACCATTGGCACCGTCATCACGGCTATTGAAGTACCGCAGGTCGGACTTCAACACACCCGGACCGATTGCCCAATTGTGAACCAGCCCAAGGAAATGCTGTTTGTAAAAGTTGTCCAGATTGCCGTAGTAATACTGTGCAGTCAGGTCTTTGGTGATTTTGTAGTCACCGCCGCCGTAGATGAATTTATTGCTGTCACGACCGGCGGCCGTGCGGGAGTTAGCGCCCGAAATCGACAACTCTTCGTTGTTGCTGGAGTTACGACCCTTGGCGTGCTCGATCTGACCGCCGACCAGTGTCAGGTCTTTGATGTCATTCGAGGTGATCTGACCACCCTGGAAGGTTTGCGGCAACAGACGACCATCGTTGGTTACGATGACCGGCAGTTTCGGCTGCAAGGTGCCCAGCTTCAGCTCGGTCTGGGAGATCTTGGCTTTGGCCGTCAGCCCCAGGCTGGAGAAGTTATCAACCGCTTCGCCGTTGGATTTGCTCGGGAAAACAGTACCGCCGTAAGAGCCGTAGTTGGTCGCAGTGGCAGCAGATCCGCCGTTAGTACCGCCACCCGAGTCTAGACGCACACCCAGCAGGCCGATTGCGTCGATACCGAAACCAACGGTGCCCTGGGTGTAGCCGGAAGTGAAACGCAGATCGAAGCCTTGGCCCCATTCTTCGTTCTTGTTTGGCTCGGCATTACCGTCACGGAAATCCTGGTTGATGTAGAAGTTACGCAGGCCCAAAGTAGCCTTGCTGTCTTCGATGAAACCGGCGGCGCTTGCCTGCTGCGCCAAAACCCCTACGGCCACAGCCAGGGCCAAGGTGGACTTGTTCATTGTTTCGCTCCTATCGTTTTCTAATTTTTTGTGTTGCTGGTCCTGGGTCGTTTGCCCGGGATCCGCAGACGCGAAAATCGCGTCAACCCTTCTAAACCGCTGGTCTTGCCGCAAAGGGGCACTTCGGCACAAATCTCAAAAGAATTACCAGATTCTTTTTCATGCCTTTAAGCTATATGGCTTTGCAGCACAGATCCGAGGTATCGGCTAAAAGGCCAATTCCTTAACCTGATCTATTGTCGAGGGGTGAAATCGTCATTTCCGAGGCTCGTATCGAGCCGGAATGCTCACTTTATTCGTTTGAGCAAAAAGCTAAAAAGAATAAAAAATAATCACCTGTGCGATTTATGGAATATAAAAACACACGCAAAAAAAAGCCTCGCCAGTCGGCGAGGCTTTTTCCGGGGGCGCAGCTTACATGAAGCTGTAGGTGTAGTTGAAGATCAGACGGGTTTGGTCTTCGTCTGGGCTGGCGTTGCCACGATAAGTACCGTGACGCAGTGTGGTACCAAACCCTTTGAGCACGCCTGTCTGGATCACGTAATCCACCCGCGCGTCGACTTCACGCTCATTCAGGTCCTTACCATTACCGCTGACAGTCTTTATGTCCTGACCATAGAGGTAAGCCAGCGAAGCTTTCAAACCTGGCACGCCAAGCGAGGCGAAGTCATAAGAGTACTGGCCGTACGAGGTGTTTTCACCGGCACGGATGAAGCTGCCCACAGTGGCATCGGTAAACGAGTAGAAGCTAGCACCACCCGCACCTTCGTTACGGCCTCGACCATCAACAAGGCTACCCTGGTTCAGGAAGACGAAGCCGCCGTCATCGCTTACGCGCTGATGACCGAGCAGGAACGCGTTGCCACCCAGGGTGTAGGTGAACGTGGCACTCCAGGTCTGGTTATCAATTTCTCCCAGGTGCTTGGCGTAGCCACCGTTGTTGTTGAACTGATAGCCAGGGTCGCCGTTCTTGCCGTCGGAACTGCTGTCGAAATAACGCAGGTCAGTCTTGAACGACTGATTTGGCGCTATCGGGAAAACGTGCACCAGGCCGAGGAAGTTCTGCGTGTAGTAGTCTTCCAGGTTCGCGTAGTAGTACTGCAGCAAGAGGTCTTTGGTGACCTTCCAGTCGGCGCCGGCATAACGGAACTGGTTGCTCTCTTCAGTACCGCCATTCACCGCCAAGCCAGTGCTGTTGGAAGAGGCGCGACCGGTCGCTTTCTCCAGTTGACCGACGTTAAAGGTAACGTTGTCGATTTCCTTGGAGGTGATGGTGCCACCTTCAAAAGTTTGTGGCAGCACGCGGCTGTCGTTCGCGATCAGGATCGGCATGTTTGGTTGAAGAGCGCCGCCCAAGTGGGCCTCGGTCTTCGAAAAGCGCGCCTTGACGTTGCCGGCCAAACGGCTCCACTCATCGGACGCCGAACCATCGGAATCGCTCGGGCTGAATGTGTTGACATTCGGGTGATGACCCTTGCCGCCGTCCAGATGAATGCCCACCAGAGCCTGGGCGTCGATACCGAAGCCAACTACACCTTGGGTGAAGCCCGACTGGTAATCAAACTTCAGACCTTCAGCGGCCTCGCGTTGTCTGTTACCAGCGTTACTAGGAGCGGTACTGGTAGAACCTTCACGTTTATCCGAGTCGAAATAATAGGTACGTGAACTAACGGATGCCTTGCTGTCTTCGATGAAACCTGCGGCGCCTGCCTGCTGCGCCAAAACCCCTACGGCCACGGCCAGGGCCAAGGTGGACTTGTTCATTGTTTAGCTCCTCTCGTCTCTAATTCTTGTATTCCTGGCTCGAGGTCGTTGCCTCGAATCCTAAGATGCGCGATTAGCGCCGCAGCGTGACTCACAAGTCAATCGTAACTATGTGTGTCTACGACCATAGTCTAATCCCCCGTTTTTTGGTCCATGCAGGGCTATGAACACGTCATAAACCTGAAAAGAAACTGCAATCTCTTTTCTAATACCGTTTAGGAATTTAGCCCCCGTTTCTCCGGCCCGCGGAACAGAGCGGCCGGCATTTAAGCCAATTCCTAAAGGGTATTTATCAGTGTTTTTTTAGATCGTTCAGCGCTGACGCAAATCGGAAACAATTCCGTTATCGAGAGGCGCCCCCAAGACGATCAGACGCGCACTATCCAATCCATTTGTTACAGTTTATGTATCGCTGAAATTATTTTCCGCGCACGCGGCGATGCCGTTCTGAAGGAACAGGGGAAGGAAGGCGATCCACTGTGGCGAGGGAGCAAGCTCCCTCGCCACAAAAAGACATTGCGTCAGAGGGTCTTTTCGAAGATTTTCGAATTACGCTGATAGTTGTACAGCGATGCCCGCGCCGACGGCAGACGCTCGACGCTGCTGGGCACGAAGCCTCGCTCACGAAACCAGTGCGCAGTGCGGGTGGTGAGGACGAACAAGGTTTTCAGGCCCTGCGCCCGCGCGCGGGTTTCAATGCGCTCCAGCAGCTCATCACCGCGACCGCCATGACGGTACTCCGGGTTCACCGCCAAACACGCCAGCTCACCGGCATCCGAATCGGCGATCTGATACAGCGCCGCGCAGGCGATGATCATGCCTTCGCGCTCAACTACGCTGAACTGCTCGATCTCACGCTCCAGCACTTCGCGGGAACGCCGCACCAGAATTCCCTGTTCTTCCAGCGGACTGATCAAATCCAGCAAACCGCCGACGTCTTCGATGGCCGCTTCGCGCACCACTTCGAACTGCTCTTGCGCGACCAGCGTGCCGCCACCGTCACGGGTGAAGAGCTCGGTCAGCAGCGCGCCGTCTTCGGCGTAGCTGACGATATGGCTGCGGGCCACGCCACCACGGCAAGCTTCAGCAGCAGCATCCAGCAGCTCCGCCTGATAATTGCTGCCCAGACGTTGCAGATGCGCCGGAACCTGCTGCGGACGCAGTTCGCGAACCAGACGACCATTTTCGTCGATCAAGCCAGGGTCGGCACCGAACAGCAGCAATTTGTCTGCACCCAGGTCGATGGCCGCTCGGGTGGCGACGTCTTCGCAGGCGAGGTTGAAAATCTCGCCGGTCGGCGAGTAACCCAGCGGCGACAGCAGCACGATGGAGCGTTCATCCAACAGGCGATTGATGCCCTTGCGGTCGACCCGGCGCACTTCACCGGTGTGGTGATAATCGACGCCTTCGAGCACGCCGATTGGCCGCGCGGTGACCAGGTTGCCGCTGGCGACCCGCAGGCGCGAGCCCTGCATCGGTGACGAAGCCATATCCATCGACAGGCGCGCTTCAATGGCAATGCGCAACTGGCCCACCGCGTCGATCACGCACTCCAGCGTCGCGGCATCGGTGATGCGCATGCCGTGATGGTAATGCGGGGTCAGGCCGCGTGCAGCCAGGCGCGCTTCGATCTGCGGACGGGAACCGTGAACCAGCACCAGCCGCACGCCCAGGCTGTGCAACAGCACCAGGTCGTGGACGATATTGCCGAAATTCGGGTGTTCAACGCCGTCGCCGGGAAGCATGACGACAAAGGTGCAATCGCGGTGGGCGTTGATGTAAGGCGAAGCGTGACGAAGCCAATTAACGTATTCGGGCATGAACCTGGGCCTGTAATAAAGAGCAGCCGAAAAAAGGGCGGATCAGAAAACGCACAGCGGGCTGATGGTTATCGTCGGAACAGGCTTGGCGACACGCGCGCTCTCCTCATGAATACGGGTTTGAACATCGGCAATTTATACATGAAACCCGTAGGAGCCGGCTTGCTGGCGATGCAAGCGCTGCGGTCCACCAGATGAATCGCGTCATCGTTCATCGCCAGCAAGCTGGCTCCTACAGGTTGTGTTGCGTTTGGGCCGGCGTCAGGCAGTAATGTTCAATCAACTGACGTAGTAGATGCACCGTAGGTTGCAAACGTGACATTTCGAGGTATTCCCCCGGCTGGTGGGCGCAGGCGATATCGCCAGGGCCGAGCACCAGTGTCTCGCAGCCAAGACGCTGAAGATAAGGCGCTTCGGTGCCGAACGCCACTGCTTCGGCGCTATGGCCGGTGAGCTTTTCGGCGATCCGCACCAGTTCCGCGTCTTCGGCCTGCTCGAACGGCGGCACTTCGGGGAACAGTGGCGCGTAATCAATCTTTACCTGATGCCGTTCGGCAACCGGATTGAGCTTCTGCAAAATCGCAGCGCGCAGGGCCTTGGGGTCCATGCCCGGCAACGGCCGCAGGTCGAACTCCAGCGAGCACTGCCCGCAGATGCGGTTGGGGTTATCGCCACCATGAATGCAGCCGAAGTTCATGGTAGGCATCGGCACACTGAATTGTGGATTGCGAAATTCGCGCTGCCACGCCAGACGCAAGCCACGCAGCTCGCCGATGGCGTCGTGCATGGCCTCCAAGGCGCTGTGGCCCAGGCGCGGGTCCGAGGAGTGACCGCTCTGCCCGAGGATGTCGATGCGCTCCATCATGATGCCTTTGTGCATGCGGATCGGCTTGAGCCCGGTCGGCTCGCCGATCACCGCCGCACGCCCCAGCGGCCGCCCCGCTGCGGCCAACGCCCGGGCGCCGGACATCGAACTTTCCTCATCGCAGGTCGCGAGGATCAGTAGTGGTTGTTTGAACGGTTGATCGAGCAGCGGCTTGACCGCTTCGATGGCCAGGGCGAAAAAGCCTTTCATGTCACAACTGCCGAGACCGACCCAGCGCCCATCGACTTCAGTCAGCTTCAGCGGATCGGTCTGCCACAACGCGCCGTCGAACGGCACGGTGTCGCTGTGCCCGGCCAGTACCAGGCCGCCGGGGCCGGAGCCGAAACTGGCGAGCAAATTGAATTTTCCGGGGCTGACCTGCTGGATATCGCAGGCAAAACCCAGGTCGCCGAGCCAGGCGGCCAACAGGTCGATCACCGGACGGTTGGATTGATCGAGGCTCGCCTGGGTGCAACTGACCGATGGTGCAGCGATCAACGCAGCGAATTGATCTTTCATGGACGGCAAAGGCATCGCTGGCTCCAACTCCCGAATTGAAGTCCATCATAGAACCATCCGGCGACAGGAATAAACCGTTGCGGCGCGAAGCGCGGATGAGTCCTGTACACTGCACGACCTTGGCAGCCACACATTCCCCCGGCTGCGCTCCCGATCCTGGATTTTCCGGCCATGCAGAAAGAAACCGAAATCAAACTCCGCGTCAGCCGCGAAACCCTCGCCGCCCTGCGCGAGCACCCGTTACTGAAAAAACGCAACAAAAGTGGCTGGGAACGCCGTGAGTTGATGAACCAGTACTTCGACACGCCCGAGCGCGACTTGGCCCGCGCCAAGGTTGCCCTGCGCCTGCGCAAGGACGGTGAAGATGTCATCCAGACGCTCAAGACTCGCGGCCAGAGTGTCGCCGGTCTGTCCGAGCGTAACGAGTACGACTGGAACCTGCCCAAAGCCAAGCTCGACGTGAAGAAACTCGACGGCGAATGCTGGCCTGAAGAGCTGGCTGAGCTGGACAAGAAAACCCTCAAGCCGATCTTCACCACTGATTTCGTGCGTGAGCGCGCAGAGATCGCCTGGGGCCGGGGCAAGACCAAAGTGGTCATCGAAGCCGCGCTGGACCTGGGCCACGTGGTGGTCGGCAAGCAGAAAGAAGAAATTTGCGAACTGGAACTGGAACTGCGCGAAGGTGAACCCGCCGCGCTGCTGGAACTGGCCGCCGAGCTGGCCGCGACCCTGCCACTGATGCCATGTGACATCAGCAAGGCCGAGCGCGGATATCGCCTGTACGACGCCAATAGCTATTCGCTGAGCCTGCCGGCGCCGCAGATCACCGCTGAAACACCACTGGACGACGCCTTCGCCGCGCTGAGCTGGCACTTGCTGGGCAGCAGCCAGCGTCTGGCCGAGCAGTATCGCTTCAATGGCCACTGGCGCCTGCTGCAGGACTGGGTAGAAAACCTCGCTGAATTGCGTGCACTGGTTAGCAGCCTCGGCCAAGCCGCGCCGCGTCAATCGACCCACGACCTGCGCCTCGCGCTCGATGCCTTGCTCGAAGACTGGCGTCCGCTGGTCCAGGCCGGTCTGGAAGATGAAGACGTGCGCAAAGCCGCGCCTGAGCAGTTCCTCGAAGAACTGGAAGACCCGCGCTGGGGTCTGTTCTCCTTGACCACCTCGCGTTGGCTGCTGGCTCGCACCTGGGCGGCGGATCGCAACGTTCGCGGCAATCGCCAGGGCGCCGCTCAACTGGGTAGCTGGTTGCCACGTCTGTTGGGTGAAGAGGCGACGTCCCTGCAACTGCAGCGCTACCAGCAACAGCCGGAAGACCTCGCCGAGCAACTGCCGCGCATCGAACGCATCCAGGCCTGGTTGCACCATGCGCGCAACGTGCTGGAAGTCCCAGAAATGGATCGCCTGTATGGCGAGCTGAACAAACTGGCGCAGTTGGCCAACGAGCCGACGATCACTGATGAACTGCTCGATGCGCGCAAGCAGCAGGCGATTGCGGTTTACCAGAATCGCGCCTGGAAAATGTTGCTGCGTATGTAACACCGCCATCGCTGGCAAGCCAGCTCCCACAGTGTTCAGAGTTGGAACGCATATCGTGTTTCAACACAAAACTTTGTGGGAGCTGGCCTGCCAGCGATGAGGCCAGCCAATTCACCGCAAAGCATCAGACCGGCAAACTCGTCGTGGACTTGATCTCCGACAACGCCACAATCGAATTCACCTCCTGAATCCCCGGCACCAGCGACAGCTTTTCAAAGAAAAACCGCTCATACGCCTCGATGTCCGCCGCAACAATCCGCAGCATGAAATCCACCGCGCCCATCAGCACGTAGCATTCCAACACCTCGGGAAACCCTCGAATCGCCTCGGTGAATTCGGTGAAGTTCGAGCGTCCGTGGGCGTTGAGTTTTACCTGGGCGAAAATCTGCGTGTTCAGGCCGATTTTCTTGCGGTCGAGCAAAGTCACCTGGGCACGAATAATCCCCTCCTCCTTCATGCGCTGAATCCGTCGCCAGCACGGTGATTGCGACAATCCCACCTGCTCTGCAATCTGCGCGCTGGAAAGCGAAGCGTCCTCTTGCAGCAATTCGAGAATCTTGCGGTCGTAGCTGTCCAGCTCGCTCTGCATAAAAAAACCTTCAAATGATAATTTTTCGAATTGTACAATTCGAAACAATCGCAATATGCCCAATCATAGATAAGAAATACCCGCCACCGGATGTAAAAATTTCTCCACTCAGTCTGGAGACCGACCATGCCGCACCTGGAAGCCGTAACCACCCCGCTCACCCGCGCCGATGTCTGGAGTGCCGGCAACGCTCACTGCCGCGTTCGCTACCAACTACTGGCCGAAGCCGAACCGGACTTGCTGTGTCGCGCACTCAACCTCTTCGCCTTGCAGTTCCTGACGCCGGAACAGGTGAATGTGCAGCGCCGGAAAGACCTGCTGGCCATCGATATCGTGATGGACGGTTTGAGCTGGCACCGCGCCCAAGTGATCGCGGAAAAACTTCGTAACCTGATCAGCGTTTGCTCGGTCGATCTGCAAACGGCTGATTCTGCCTGGACTGAGGCGGCTCAGGCGGCGGGCTGAAAAATCCCGATACGGCTTCGTCGGGTAGTGGCCCAACGGTCTGCGGGCTCACGACTATCCTTTGCGCACTGTTGTTCAAAAGGAGCCCGCATGTCCGTTCAACTCGCCATTCAGGACCGCTGGCTGGATCTCAATGATTTGCTGCGTGAGCTGGTCGCCCAGGGCTTAATCAGCCAGGACGCCGCCGAACACGCGCTTAATGCCCGTCGTCGCCATGCCGCCAATGGCCAGATGCACCCGCTGGAATTCATCGCCAGCCAACAACTGGACGACCTCAGCCGGCCCGGTAAACACCTCGACCTTGAAAGCCTGACGCTGTGGTTGTCGCAACAGGCCGGCCAGCCTTATCTGCGTATCGACCCGCTGAAAATCAACGTCGCGGCCATTACGCCACTGATGTCCTATGCTTTCGCCCAACGCCACAAAATCCTCGCGGTTTCCATCGACCGCGATGCTGTGACGGTGGCCAGCGCCCAGCCCTACGTCAACGGCTGGGAGGCCGACCTGACCCATGTGCTGAAGCTGCCGATCAAGCGGGTGGTGGCCAACCCGGTGGACATCCAGCGCTTCAGCGTGGAGTTCTTCCGCCTGGCCAAGTCGGTCACCGGCGCAAACAACGCCGATCAGCAGACCAACACCCTGGGCAATTTCGAACAGTTGCTCAACCTCGGCGCCAGCGACCAGGAGCCGGACGCCAACGACGCGCACATCGTCAACATTGTCGACTGGCTGTTCCAGTACGCCTTCCAGCAGCGCGCCAGCGATATCCACATCGAACCCCGGCGCGAACAGGGCACCGTGCGTTTTCGTATCGACGGGGTGCTGCACAACGTCTATCAATTCCCGCCGCAGGTGACCATGGCCATCGTCAGTCGCCTGAAAAGCCTCGGGCGGATGAACGTCGCGGAAAAACGCAAACCTCAGGACGGCCGGGTGAAAACCAAGACCCCGGACGGCGGCGAAGTGGAGTTGCGTCTGTCGACATTACCGACGGCGTTTGGCGAAAAAATGGTCATGCGGATCTTCGACCCGGAGGTGCTGCTCAAGGATTTTGATCAGTTGGGCTTCTCCGCCGACGATTTGCGCCGCTGGCAGGACATGACCCGCCAGCCCAACGGCATCATCCTGGTCACCGGGCCGACCGGTTCCGGCAAGACCACCACGCTCTACACCACGCTGAAGAAACTGGCGACGCCGGAGGTCAACCTCTGCACCATCGAAGACCCGATCGAAATGGTCGAACCGGCGTTCAACCAGATGCAGGTCCAGCACAACATTGATCTGACGTTCGCCGCCGGGGTGCGTGCGTTGATGCGGCAAGACCCGGACATCATCATGATCGGCGAGATCCGCGACCTCGAAACCGCGGAAATGGCGATCCAGGCTGCGTTGACCGGCCACCTGGTGCTGTCGACGCTGCACACCAACGATGCGCCGAGCGCGATCAGTCGCTTGCTGGAGCTCGGCGTGCCGCATTACCTGATCAAAGCCACCGTGCTCGGCGTCATGGCCCAGCGACTGGTGCGCACCCTGTGCCCGCACTGCAAGGCACCGCAAGCCTTGGGGGAAGAGGACTGGCAAACCCTGACCCGGCCCTGGCAAGCACCACCGCCCAGCAACGCGCAACGGGCGATCGGCTGTCTGGAATGCCGCGACACCGGCTATCACGGCCGCGCCGGGGTGTACGAAATCATGCAACTGACCGATGGCTTGAAGGCACTGATCAATCCCGATACCGACTTGCTGGCGGTGCGGCGCCAGGCGTTCAAGGAAGGCATGCGCAGCCTGCGCCTGTCGGGGGCACAGAAAGTCGCAGCGGGTTTGACCACGATCGAGGAGGTGCTGCGCGTAACGCCGCAGAGTGAGCAGAAGTAGCTTGGCCGCCAGGGAACTCGATGAGGGGGCGACAATCCAACACCGCAGTTAACCAGTGGAGTCACCCCCTATGCGTCTCAAACTTGCTGTCGCTACCATCGCCCTGTTGTCCCTGCCTGTCGGTTCGGCGATGGCCGATAGCTTTTGGCGTAACGTCATTTCTTCCGGTGCAACCACCGGTTCGACCTACCTGACGTTCAAGGATCACAAGCTGATCATCGCTGCCCAGGACGATGCCAGCAGTTTTGTCGCCAGTGACGGCGGCATCCGCGGCCCATACCTGGAAGCAGCCATGCAGAAAGTCCGCGCCGACAACCCGGGCCTGCAGGCCACGGACATGGAATTGGCGAATGCGATCCTGGCGAAGAATGCCGTGGCTTCGGAATAAGCCCGGTTGCCGTACAGAAATGCCGCTCACATGAGCGGCATTTTTTATGCACGACACAAAACCCTTGTAGGAGCTGGCTTGCCAGCGATGACGGCGTGTCAGTCACCGGTGATGTTGGATGTGCCGGCCTCATCGCTGGCAAGCCAGCTCCTACAGGGGGCGTTTGATTTTCAGCGGTACTCATCCAGCGGAACACACGCACAAAACAGATTTCGATCCCCGTAGACATTGTCCACCCGGTTCACCACCGGCCAGTATTTGTGAGCCTTGGTGTGCGCATCCGGCGTCACCGCCTGTTCGATGCTGTAGGGCCGTTCCCATACGCCAGTGATGTCCGCCAGCGTGTGCGGCGCACGTTTCAACGGGTTGTCCTCGGCCGGCCAGTTGCCGTTCTGCACCTCGGTAATTTCCGCGCGGATGCTCAGCATTGCGCCGATAAAGCGATCCAGCTCTGCCTTCGATTCACTTTCGGTCGGTTCGACCATCAACGTCCCAGGCACCGGGAACGACATGGTCGGCGCATGGAAGCCATAGTCCATCAGGCGTTTGGCCACGTCCTCTTCGCTGATGCCGGTCAGCGCCTTGAGTGGCCGCAGGTCGAGAATACATTCGTGGGCCACCCGCTCGTTGCGCCCGGTATAGAGCACGGGGAACGCACCGGACAAGTGCCGCGCCAGGTAATTCGCCGCGAGGATCGCCACTTCACTGGCATCGGCCAGTTGCGGCCCCATCATGGCGATGTACATCCAGCTGATCGGCAAAATGCTCGCGCTGCCCCAAGGCGCCGCACTGACCGCGCCGTTCTGTGGCAGCGGCCCGTCAATCGGCACCACCGGGTGATTGGCCACGAACGGCGCGAGATGTGCGCGCACGCCAATTGGCCCCATGCCCGGCCCGCCGCCGCCATGCGGAATGCAAAAGGTTTTATGCAGGTTCATGTGTGACACATCGGCGCCGATGTCCGCCGGGCGCGCCAACCCGACCTGTGCGTTGAGGTTGGCGCCATCCATGTAGACCTGGCCGCCGTGGCTGTGGATAACTTGGCAGATTTCGCTGATGCCTTCCTCGTACACGCCGTGGGTCGAAGGATAGGTCGCCATCAGGCAGGCGAGTTTATCCGCGGCCTGCGCGGCTTTTTCCTTCAGATCATCCAGGTCGACGTTACCCGCCTCGTCACACTCGACAATCACCACGCGCATCCCGGCCATTTGCGCCGAGGCCGGGTTGGTGCCGTGGGCCGATGATGGAATCAGGCAGATATCCCGCCCGCCCTCCTGGCGGCTCTCGTGGTATTTGCGGATCGCCAGAAGCCCGGCGTACTCGCCCTGGGCGCCGGAGTTGGGCTGCATACAAATCGCATCGAATCCGGTGATCGCGCACAGCCAGCGCTCCAGTTCTTCGATCATCAATGAGTAACCGACGGCCTGTTCTTTCGGCGCAAAGGGATGCAGGTTGGCGAATTGCGGCCAGGTGATCGGGATCATCTCGCTGGTGGCGTTGAGCTTCATCGTGCAGGAGCCGAGCGGAATCATCGATTGATTGAGCGCCAGATCCTTGTTTTCCAACTGCTTGAGGTAGCGCAGCATCTCGGTTTCGCTGTGGTGGGCGCTGAACACCGGATGGCGCAAATAGGGCGAGGTTCGCGACAGTGCCTCGGGAATGCCCGCAACGAGGGTTTCAGCGTCCAGTTCGTCAACGTTGAGCCCATGATCGGCACCCAGGAACACATCGAACAGTTTCGCCACCGTGGTTTCGTCAGAAGTTTCGTCGAGGCTCAAACCGAGTTGCCCACGGCCCAGAATACGCAGGTTGATTTGCGCAGCCTGGGCGCTTTCGATGATTGCGGTTTGAGTGCCGCCAACTTCCAGGGTCAGGGTGTCGAAGAAGTGTTGGTTGAGGCGGGTAATACCTTTTCGCTCAAGACCGGTGGCGAGGATGCAGGTCAGCCGGTGCACACGTTGGGCAATTCGTTTCAGCCCTTCCGGACCGTGGTAGACCGCATAGAAACTGGCGATATTGGCCAGCAGCACCTGCGCGGTGCAGATGTTCGAGTTGGCCTTTTCACGGCGAATATGTTGCTCGCGGGTTTGCAGCGCCATGCGCAGGGCAACGTTGCTGCGGGCGTCTTTTGACACGCCAATGATGCGCCCGGGAATCGCTCGTTTGTACTCGTCGCGGCTGGCAAAAAACGCCGCGTGCGGTCCGCCGTAGCCCATGGGCACACCAAAACGCTGGGATGAGCCGAACACCACGTCGGCCCCCAATTCCCCTGGCGGGGTCAGTAACAGCAGGCTCAGCAGATCGGTGGCGACACACGCCAGCGCCTGCTGGGCATGCAGGTGGTCAATCAACGGACGCAGGTCCCGGATTTCGCCGTGGGTGTCAGGGTATTGAAGCAGCGCGCCGAATACCTGGTGCTGTTTCAAGTTATCCACAGCGTCGACGATCAGCTCGAATCCGAAACCCTCGGCGCGGGTCTGCACCACGGAGATGGTCTGCGGATGGCAGCCTTCATCGACAAAGAACAGATTGCTTTTCGACTTGGCAACACGCTTGGCCAAGGCCATGGCTTCCGCTGCCGCCGTGGCTTCGTCCAGCAGCGAAGCGTTGGCCAGTTCCAGGCCTGTGAGGTCGATAGTCAATTGCTGGAAATTCAGTAGCGCTTCGAGCCGCCCTTGGGCGATTTCCGGTTGATAAGGGGTGTACGCGGTGTACCAACCAGGATTTTCCAGCACATTGCGCAGGATGACGGTTGGCGTCAGCGTGTTGTGATAGCCCATGCCGATCAGGCTGGTCCAGACCTGGTTCTGCTCGGCGTAGCCCCGCAGCTTGGCCAGCGCGGCTTCTTCGTCGAGGGCCGGCGGCAGGTCGAGTGGCCGGTTCAGGCGGATTCCCGGTGGCACTGTCTGCTCGATCAGCTCGACCCGGCTGCCAAGGCCGAGGCTGTCGAGCATCGACTGTTGCTCGGCGGCATCGGGGCCGAGGTGGCGACGAAGGAAAGCATTGGGATCGCGTAACTGGCTCAGGGACGGCAACTGGGACATGACGGGCTCTCTCTTGACTGGCGCTCAGCGTCGATGCAACACGGTCAAACCAGCATAGCAGCCGATCTTTTAGCGCCCACAAAAAAGCCCCGACAAGTCGGGGCTTTGGGATGACGCTTGAAGGCTTACTCGCCGATAGCGGCCTTGTAACCCGCTGCGTCAAGCAGCTTTTCCAGCTCAGCGGTGTTGCTTGGCTTGAGTTTGAAGATCCACGCGCCGTACGGGTCGGAGTTGAGCAACTCAGGCTCACCGCTCAATGCTTCGTTGACCGCAATCACTTCACCAGCAACCGGGGAATAAATGTCGGAAGCAGCCTTAACCGACTCCACCACACCGGACTGATCGCCGGCGGCGAAGGTTTTTCCGACTTCAGTCAGCTCGACAAACACCACATCACCCAGCGCTTCCTGCGCGTGATCGCTGATGCCTACGGTGACGGTGCCATCGGCTTCCAGGCGAGCCCACTCGTGACTCTCGGCAAAACGCAGGTCGGCAGGGATATCGCTCATGTTCTGTGTCCTCAAGAAGTTTGTCGGCGGCCGATGCCGCCCGAAAAGGTTAGATCAAGGTTTTGCCATGGCGTACGAAGGTCGGTTTGACCACTCGGACCGGGTACCACTTGCCACGGATTTCCACTTCTGCGCGGTCGGCAGTCGCCATCGGCACGCGCGCCAGTGCAATCGACTTGCTAAGCGTAGGAGAGAAACTACCACTGGTGATCTCTCCTTCGCCAACATTGGCGATGCGGACCACTTGATGAGCGCGCAAAACCCCGCGCTCCTCAAGGACCAGACCGACCAGTTTGTGCTGTACGCCACCGCTGCGCTCGGTTTCCAACGCCTTGCGGCCGATGAACTGGCGAGTGGCCGGTTCCCAGGCGATGCTCCAGCCCATGTTGGAGGCCAGCGGTGAAACGTCTTGATTGATGTCCTGGCCGTAGAGGTTCATGCCGGCCTCCACCCGCAAGGTATCCCGCGCGCCAAGACCAATCGGGGAAATTCCCGCCCCCACCAGATCGTTGAAAAATCCCGGTGCCTGGTTGGCCGGCAGGATGATTTCCAGCCCGTCTTCGCCGGTGTAGCCGGTGCGCGCGATGAACCAGTCGCCGTCGGGCAGGCCTTCGAAGGGTTTGAGTAGCTGGATCAGATTGCCGCGGGACTGGCTCACCAGTTCGGCGACTTTGTGCCGGGCGTGGGGGCCTTGAATGGCCAGCATCGCCAGCTCGGAGCGCTCGCTGAGCTGCACCTCGAAGCCGTCGAGATGGGCCTGCATCCACGCCAGGTCTTGATTGCGGGTGGACGCATTGACTACAAGGCGATAACCGTCATCGAGGCGATAAACGATCATGTCGTCGACGATGCCGCCGCGCTCATTGAGCATGGTGCTGTACAACGCACGGCCGGGGCTGTGCAAGCGTTCAACGTCATTGGCCAGCAAATGCTGGAGCCAGGCTTTGGCCTGCTTACCGGCGACATCGATCACGGTCATGTGGGATACATCGAAAACACCGCAATCGCGGCGCACCTGATGGTGTTCCTCGACCTGCGATCCATAATGCAGAGGCATATCCCAACCGCCAAAATCGACCATCTTCGCGCCGAGGGCGAGATGAAGGTCATACAGAGGCGTACGCTGTCCCATGGGTTTCTCCTTCCGGGCGTGGCGAAGGTGCGGGTGAGTGCCTATTTGAGTGAAAGCCTTGAAACTAAAGGCTTTCAGCCGATTTTCACTACCTTGTCTGTCAGACGTACCGCACCGAATGCCGCGCATTGTAGCCGCAAGGTGTAGGACTGGCACCTAGCTGTTTCGATGCGCTGAACGCCGGATCAATCCGATGACTGGTAGCAACCCGACCAAAACCAGGGTCAAGGCCGGCAAAGAAGCCCTCGCCCATTCACCTTCACTGGTCATTTCAAAGATCCGCACTGCCAGCGTGTCCCAGCCAAAGGGGCGCATTAGCAGGGTCGCGGGCATTTCCTTGAGCACATCGACGAATACCAGCAGCGCCGCACTCAACGAGCCGGGAAGCAATAACGGCAGATACACTTTGAAAAACAGTCGTGGCCCACTGACACCCAGGCTACGTGCCGCTTCGGGCAAAGATGGCCGTATACGCGCCAGGCTGCTTTCCAGCGGCCCGTAAGCCACGGCGATAAACCGCACCAGGTACGCCAGCAACAATGCCGACAGGCTGCCCAACAGCAGCGGCTTGCCGGCCCCGCCGAGCCAACCGGACAGTGGGATCACCAGCTCGCGATCCAGATAACTGAACGCCAGCATGATCGAGACCGCCAGCACCGACCCGGGCAAGGCGTAGCCCAGATTGGCCAGGCCGACCCCGGAACGGATCGCCCGGGTCGGCGCCAGGCGCCGGGCAAAGGCCAGCACCAAGGCGACGCCGACCGTGATCAACGCCGCCAACGCGCCCAGGTACAAGGTATGGACGATCAGCCCGGCGTAACGCTCATCCAGATCCAGACGCCCGCGCTGCCAGAACCACACCAACAGTTGCAGCATCGGAATGACAAAAGCACAGGCAAAAACCAGTCCGCACCACGTCATGGCCAGCATCGCCTTGAAGCCATGCAGGTGATACAACGCCTTGACCCGTGGGCGCTCGTTGCTCGCCCGGTTGGCGCCGCGAGCACGACGCTCGCCGTACAGCACGACCATCACCACCAGCAGCAACAGGCTGGCCAGTTGCGCGGCGCTGGACAGGCTGAAGAATCCGTACCAGGTCTTGTAGATGGCCGTTGTAAACGTATCGAAGTTGAACACCGACACCGCGCCGAAATCCGCCAGTGTTTCCATCAGCGCCAACGCCACGCCTGCACCGATGGCCGGTCGCGCCATGGGCATCGCCACCCGCCAGAACGCCTGCCATGGTGACTGGCCGAGCACGCGTGCCGCTTCCATCAGGCCTTTGCCCTGCGCCAGGAACGCCGTGCGCGCCAACAGATAAACATAGGGATAGAAGACCAGCACCAGAACCAGAATCACCCCTCCCGTGGAACGTACGCGCGGCAAACGCAAGCCGGAACCGAACCACTCGCGCAGCAGGGTTTGCACAGGGCCGGCGAAGTCCAGCAGGCCGACAAAGACAAACGCCAGGACGTAGGCCGGAATTGCAAAGGGCAGCATTAGCGCCCAGTCCAGCCAACGGCGGCCGGGGAATTCGCAGAGGCTGGTAAGCCAGGCCAGGCTCACTCCGAGGACCGTCACGCCGACGCCAACGCCCAGCACCAAAATCAGGGTATTGCTCAGCAAACGCGGCATCTGGGTTTCCCAAAGGTGGGACCAGATCTGTTGATCGAGGGTTTGCCAGGACAGTAGCAGGACACTCAGAGGCAGCAGGACCAGCGCAGCGATGGCGAAGACCAGGGGATACCAGCGGCGTTGGGCGGGGTGGGCCAAGGAAATTCTCTAAAAATGTGGAGCGAATGCAGGTCTGCAGCGCACTCCAATCTGTGGCGAGGGAGCTTGCTTCCGCTCGGCCGCGAAGCAGCCGCAGAAGGTTATCAGATCATTTCAATCATGACCCGTCTGGACAATGGGGCTGCTTCGCAGCCCAGCGGGAGCAAGCTTCCCACGCCACAACTCAGTTCCAGCCAGCCCGATCCATCATGCGAATCGCTTCAGCCTGACGCTTGCCTGCGACTTCCACCGGCAAGGTGTCAGCCACGAACTTGCCCCATGCCGCGACTTCCGCAGACGGCTGCACCGCCGGGTTGGCCGGGAATTCCTGGTTCACGTCAGCAAAGATTTTCTGCGCTTCAGGCGTGGTCATCCATTCCACCAGGGCCTTGGCCGCTTCCGGGTGCGGAGCGTGCTTGGTCAGGCCGATGCCCGACAGGTTGACGTGCACGCCACGATCCGCCTGATTCGGCCAGAACAGCTTCACCGGCAGCTCAGTTTTCTGCTTGTGCAGGCGACCGTAGTAGTAGGTGTTGACGATGCCGACATCACACTGGCCCGCGCTGATGGCTTCGAGCACCGCGACGTCGTCGGAGAACACATCAGTCGACAGGTTGTTGACCCAGCCTTTAAGGATCTTCTCGGTTTTTTCCGCACCGTGGACTTCGATCATGGTGGCGGTCAGCGACTGGTTGTAGACCTTCTTCGCCGTGCGCAGGCACAGGCGACCTTCCCAATTCTTGTCGGCCAGTGCTTCGTAGGTGGTCAGTTCGCCCGGTTTCACCCGATCGGTGGAATAGGCGATGGTCCGCGCCCGCAGACTCAGGCCGGTCCAGGCATGAGAAGCCGCGCGGTATTGCAGCGGAATGTTGGCGTCGATGGTTTTCGAGGTGAATGGCTGGAGGATACCCATCTGCTCGGCTTGCCAGAGGTTGCCGGCATCGACGGTGAGCAGCAGGTCGGCGGTGGCATTCTCGCCCTCGGCCTTGATCCGCTGCATCAGTGGCGCTTCCTTGTCGGTGATGAACTTCACCTTCACGCCGGTTTTGGCGGTGTAGGCATCGAAGACTGGCTTGATCAGCTCGTCGATACGCGAGGAGTAGACCACCACCTCGTCAGCGGCCTGGGCGGTGGTGCTGCCAATCAGAGTCAGGGCCAGTGCGGTCAGCAGACGCTTCGGTGCCAACATGGGAGCGGTCTCTCGATTGAAAAAATGAGGCCAAATGATAAGGACTCACATTTGCCTTCTCAATCGAACAGTTTGCGGAGGAGTTACCAGATGTTGCACAAGCAGAAATAGGTGGCGACTGAGTGGCCGCCATCGCGAGCAGGCTCCCACAGTTGAAATGCATTCCAATGTGGGAGCCTGCTCGCGATTAGGCCGGCAACCTCTATAAAAATCTCAGGCCTTGGCCAGCGCCGGCAAATCCCCGATCAACCCCAGCGCCTCGCGCACAAACAACGCCTTGGCCTCAGGCATCTGATCGACCATTTTCAACCCGGTATTACGCAACCAGCGCACAGGCAACGGATCAGCCTGGAACAAGCGCTCAAACCCTTCCATCGCCGCCATTAGGGCCAGGTTGTGTGGCATGCGTCGACGCTCGTAACGGCTAAGGACTTTCTCGTCCGCCAGGCGTTCACCTCGGGTTGCCGCTTGCAGCAACACTTCCGCCAGCACGGCGGCATCGAGGAAACCAAGATTCACGCCCTGCCCGGCCAACGGGTGAATGGTGTGCGCCGCATCACCAATCAGCGCCAGGCCTTCGGCGACGTATCGCTTGGCATGGCGCTGACGCAATGGCACGCACAGGCGCGGGTCGGCGCTGAATATTGTGCCGAGGCAACCTTCGAAGGCCCGCTCCAGAGCGCGACAGAAACCTTCGTCATCCAGCGCCATCAAGTGTTCGGCTTCGCTCGGCGTGGTCGACCAGACAATCGAGCACCAATCCTGCTGCCCATCCCGCTCCAGCGGCAGGAACGCCAACGGGCCGTTGTCGGTGAAGCGTTGCCATGCGGTCATTTGATGAGGTTTTGAGCTGCGCACGCTGGTGACGATGGCGTGGTGCATATAATCCCACTCGCGCGTCGCGACACCCGTCAGGCGCCGTACCGCCGAGTTGGCGCCATCCGCCGCAATGACTAACGGAGCGCGCAAGGTGCGGCCATCGGCGAGGGTCAGCAACCAGTCGTCACCGGAGCGGCGCATCTGCTCGAGGCGTGCGTTGGCCAGCATACCCAGATCGCAGTCGTGCAAGCGGTCGAGCAAGGCGTCTTGAACCACGCGATTTTCGACGATGTGGCCCAGCACATCGGCGTGCACGCTGGTCGCCGAGAAATGGATTTGCCCGGTGCCGCTGCCGTCCCACACGTGCATGTCGCTGTAGGGACTGCTACGCCGGTTGGCGATGCCGTCCCACACGCCCAGACGTTCGAGAATCCGCTGGCTGGCGATAGACAAGGCACTCACCCGCGGCTCGAACGGCGCCTGGGCGTCAAAGGGTTTGACGCTCATGGGGCTGCCGTCCAGCAACAGGACTTCCAGCCCGCTGTCCTGTAACGCCAACGCCAGGGCGCTGCCGACCATTCCGGCGCCGACAATCAGCAGATCTGCGCGCATTTCCATGCTTTAAGCCTGTCTCGCTTGCGGCTTGAGCCGCACGTAAAGGGTTTTTCCGACACGCGCTACAAGATTGCCGGCGCCATCGTGAATGTCGACCTGCAATTGCGGCAGGTATTTTTCGCCACCCGCCGTCTGCCGACGGATCTCGTCGAGCAAGGTGTCGTCGATGTTGAATCGTGCGAACACCGGACCTTTGCCCGGCGCGATGAAATCAATGTCGGCCGCCTTGTCCCAGACGATGTAATGGCGCCCGAGGTTTTCCATCAGCATCAGCATGAAGAACGGGTCGACCATCGAATACAGGCTGCCGCCGAACTGGGTACCCACGTAATTGCGGTTGTACCAGCTCAAGCCCATGGACACCTGAACCTCGCGAAAATCGTCGCTGATGTGCCGCACTCGAACTCCGGCGCCAAGGTATGGCGGGTAGAAATTCATGAAGCAGCGCATCAACCGCGCCTTGCCGAACGTCTTGGTCAGCCACTTAAACATCAGGACGAGTACCCAAACCCATGGCCTGGCGGGCGAACCAGCGCTTGGCCGGCGGCAGCAGATCCAGACCCAGCAGGCCGAGATTACGGCCCATGGAAACCAGTGGCTGTGTGCTGCCGAACAAGCGCGTGACCTGATCGGAGAAGCCCACGGTCAGGTTCTGATCCAGGCGCTGGCGTTCGCGATAGGTTTGCAAGGTCGCAAAATCACCCAACGGTTGTTCACTGGCGAGCAGCGCGTCTGCCAAGGCCTGGGCATCCCGCAGGGACAGGTTGAACCCCTGTCCGGCAATTGGGTGCAGGCTGTGCGCAGCATTGCCGAGAATCGTCAGATGCGGTCGCACCTGTTCTTCGGCCTCCACCAACGACAGCGGATACAAGTGCCGCGCGCCGACTTGCTTCAAGGTACCGAGGCGATAACCGAAAACGCCCTGCAATTCGCTGAGGAAACTGCGTTCATCAAGCGCGGCCAGACGCTGCGCGTCCATCCCCAAACGAGTCCAGACCAGCGCACAACGGTTGTCCGGCAGCGGCAGTAACGCCATCGGGCCTTCGTCGGTGAAACGCTCGAAAGCCATGCCGTTGTGGGCTTCGCTCGGGGTGATGTTGGCGATCAGTGCACTTTGGTTGTACGGGCGTTTCTTGACGCCGATCCCCAGTTGCTCGCGCAAACCTGAACGGCCGCCATCGGCAAGCACCGCGAGGTCGCATTCCAGGGTGGTTTCGTCATTGAGGGTCAAGCGGTAGCCGTCGGTGAGCGGCTCCATGCGCGTAACTTCCGCCGGGCAACGCCAGCTGATCACGTCCTTGTCCAGGCCTTGCCACAGGCATTGGCCGAGCCAGGCGTTTTCCACCACATAACCCAGCGCCGGTACGCCTTCTTCCATTGCGGAGAGCCGCGCCGTGGAAAAACGCCCACGGTCGGAGACGTGAATTTGTTTGATCGGCTCGGCGTGGCGGGAGATTTCCTGCCAGACGCCCAAGCGCTGATAAATCTGCCGCGCACCGAAGGACAACGCCGTGGAACGCGCGTCGTAGCTCGGTTGATAAGTATCGCCGGGAGCGAACGGCTCGATCAGCACGATCTTCCAGCCACGGGACTTCGCGCCGGCCTGCAGGGCCAACGCCAGACTCGCGCCGACCAGACCGCCACCGATGATCGCCAGATTGACTCGACTCATGCCGCTTGTGTCCGTGCTTGCGCCATCAGGGCCTCGATCTCGGCGACGGTTTTCGGTACGCCTTTGGTCAGGATTTCACAGCCGCTTTTGGTGACCACAACGTCGTCCTCGATGCGCACGCCAATGCCGCGCCATTTCTTCGCCACGTTCTGGTTGTCCGGAGCAATGTAGATTCCCGGCTCCACGGTCAGCGCCATGCCGACTTCCAGCACGCGCCACTCGCCGCCGACTTTATATTCGCCGACATCATGTACATCCATGCCCAGCCAGTGGCCGGCGCGGTGCATGTAAAACGCTTTGTAGGCTTCGCTGGCGATCAATTCATCAACGTCGCCCTGCAACAAACCCAGCTCGATCAGACCGGCGGTAATCACCCGAACCGTGGCCTCGTGGGCCTGATTCCAGTGCTTGTTCGGAGCGATTTCGGCAAACGCGGCTTCCTGGGCAGCCAGTACCAATTCGTAGATTGCCTTCTGTTCCGCTGAATACTTGCCGTTGACCGGCCAGGTGCGGGTGATGTCGCTGGCGTAGCAGTCGATTTCGCATCCGGCGTCGATCAACACCAGATCGCCGTCCTTGAGCACCGCGTCATTCTGCTGGTAATGCAGGATGCAGCTGTTGCGCCCCGCTGCGACGATCGAACCGTAGGCCGGCATCTTCGCCCCGCCCTTGCGGAACTCGTAATCGAGCTCGGCTTCAAGACTGAACTCATGCAACCCGATCCGACTGGCCTGCATCGCCCGCACATGGGCCTGGGCGGAAATACGTGCGGCTTCGCGCATCACTTTCACTTCCGCCGACGATTTATAAAGGCGCATGTCATGAAGAAGGTGATCCAGAGCAACGTATTCGTTCGGCGGCTGGGCGCCGAGATTGGCCTTGGAGCGGATCACGTTGATCCAGTCCATCAGGTGCCGATCAAACTCCGGGTTGCTCCCCATGGCCGAATACACCCGGTCGCGGCCTTCGATCAGGCCCGGCAGGATGTCGTCGATATCGGTGATCGGGAAAGCGTCATCGGCACCGAAATCGCGGATCGCGCCTTCCTGGCCGGCGCGCAGGCCATCCCACAACTCGCGTTCGGCGTTGCGCTCACGGCAGAACAGGATGTATTCGCCATGCAAACGCCCCGGGATCAGGACCAGCACGGCCTGAGGCTCGGGAAAACCGCTGAGGTACTGGAAGTCGCTGTCCTGCCGGTAAACGTGCTCGACGTCACGATTGCGGATGGCCACCGCGGCGGCGGGCAGGATGGCGATGCTGTTGGGTTCCATCTGCGCCATCAAGGCCTTGCGGCGACGGCTGTATTCCGATTTCGGGATATGAGTCATGGGCAGATGGCGTTCCCTGGCATTGATCAGTGAAGCGATGGTTTGGCGGCGGGCGCTACGTCTTTCTTGGTTTCGGAGAACAACAGCAGCGGTGCGACGCGCAGGTACTCCATCACTTCCATATAGTCATTTTCGCCGTCGTCGGATTCTTCCAGAGCGTCTTGCACTTGGGAAATGGCCGCCAGGTCCTGCAGCACCTCGGTGGCTTCGGTGCTCAGGGCGCTGCTGTCGCGGCAGTTCAGGCCGAAACCGCTGAGGAACCCCTGGCACCACTCGCCCAGTGCAGCGGCACGCTCTGTGAGCGGGGCATCGTCAGTCGGCAACAGCAGAACAACGGTCACGTCGTCGCCGGTGAGCTCACCCTTGACCATCTCTTGCAGGCCGATCAAGGCTGCTCGGACGTTGTCCTGTGGCTCGCTTTCGAGCAACTCGGCGGCGTCGATCAGCCAGCCTTCGGCGTCAAAACCGGCACCGGCGCAGCTGCGGCCGAGCAGCAGGCCGTGCAGTTCGGCAGGCGAGACGTTATGACCGCTAGAGGTCAGCAGGGTGGCAAAGGCTTGGTACGGGGAATTCTGAATGGGCATGGGCAGCTAGGCGCCAGACGGCGCTATGTCTAGAATGAAGGCCTTGTATCCTACATCGACTACCCCTGTAGGAGCGAGCGTGCTCGCGATGGTCTTCAACGATAACGCTGGGCACCTGACACCCCGCGGCGTTCTCAGGCTCATCGCGAGCAAGCTCGCTCCTACAGTCCAACCCCATCAGACAGTGAAGACAATGGAAGACACCGACCTGCAAGCGCTGATGGCCAGACTCGAATTGCTGATTAGCCGAGTCGAGCAACTTAAGAGCCAAAACGGACTCTTACTAGCTCAGGAAAAGACCTGGCGCGAGGAACGCGCTCACCTCATTGAAAAAAACGAAATCGCCCGGCGTAAGGTCGAATCGATGATTTCGCGCCTCAAGGCCCTGGAGCAAGACTCATGAGTTCAAGCAATAGCGTCACCGTGCAGATCCTCGACAAAGAATATTCGATCATCTGCCCCCAGGAGGAACGCAGCAACCTGGTGAGCGCCGCCCGCTACCTCGACGGCAAGATGCGCGAAATCCGCAGCAGCGGCAAAGTCATCGGTGCCGATCGCATCGCCGTCATGGCCGCGCTGAACATCACCCACGACCTGTTGCACAAGGAAGAACGTCCGGATATCCAGGCCAGCGGCTCGACCCGCGAGCAGGTGCGCGACCTGCTGGATCGTGTCGATCTGGTGCTCGCAACTGATCCGGACGTCACCAAAGGCTGATTCACGCCACCGCTTGCGTTATACTCGCATCACTCCCTGGGGTGCTTGCCAGTTGGCGATGTCCCTGAGCCGATTTGCTATACCCTGGAGGTTGCACGTTGGGCTGGTGTGCATGTCCGCTAGACGGAAAGCCTTAAAGCCTACTGCATCTTCCACCTTGAACTTTCGGGTTCAAGGGCTAAGTCGACAGCGGTACATCCGGGGAGCCTGATTCCAGTCCGATGCCGGTTTAAATACCGGCATCGGCTTTTTTACGGATACGCTTTACGTATCCGTACTGCCGAAGCCCCAATCCATGACCGAACCTGCGCTGCTCCCTCGCCCGCAACTTCGACGCATGCTGCGCAAGGCCCGCCGCGCACTGACACCCAGCCAACAGCGCCAGGCTGCTCGCGGGTTGTACAAGCAATTGGCCCAGCAACCGCTGTTTCGCCGTGCAAAACATATCTCTCTTTATCTGCCGACCGACGGTGAAATCGATCCGCGCCTGTTGCTGCGTGCAGCCCAACGTCGCGGCAAAGCCACCTATTTGCCGGTATTGAGTGCCTGGCCGCGAACCAAAATGGTGTTCCAGCGCATCCGCCCCGGCGAAAAACTCAAACCCAATCGCTTCCGCATTCTTGAGCCCCGGCACAACCTCGCCCGGCAACGTAAAGTCTGGGCACTGGACCTGGTGCTGCTGCCGTTGGTGGGGTTTGATGATGTCGGCGGACGCCTGGGCATGGGTGGCGGCTTCTATGATCGAAGCCTGGCGTACTTGGCGCGGCGTAATGACTGGCGCAAGCCGACGTTGCTGGGGCTGGCCCATGAATGTCAGAAGGTGGAGCGATTGGCCCAAGCGAGCTGGGATGTGCCGCTGCAAGGAACGGTAACGGACAAGGCCTGGTATTACGCAGGCTAGACGCCACTGGAATCAGCGGCGTCGGAAAGACAGGCTCAGCGCTTGAACGCGGTCGATTGTTGTTGCAGCTGCGCCACTTCGACCGGTGCGTCGGGCTTGTTGGCCCACAGGCTTTGGGCATAGCCAGTGGTCACGACGCCGAGGCCGAACAAAATGACCAAAATCCATAGTAAATCCGGTTTGCGTTTCATCGATTGCCCCCCAAAGGCATATCAACACGATGACAGCAGCGGTTTCCGTTTTGTAGGCCGTGCAGCAGCGTCAAGCTTTAAAGGCCGGCATTTTGCGACAACGTGAACCGCTGCGCAAATGCTGGCGTCAACCGACTGTCGGTTTGTCATAAAATTGCCGGACAACCTGCCCACTCACCTCGCAAGGAGCAAAAAACATGGCCTATTGGCTGATGAAATCCGAGCCCGACGAACTCTCGATCAAAGGCCTGGAGAAGCTTGGCCGAGCGCGCTGGGACGGGGTGCGAAACTATCAGGCACGTAACTTCCTGCGGGCGATGGCAGTAGGGGACGAGTTCTTTTTCTACCATTCCAGCTGCCCCGAACCGGGGATTGCCGGGATTGGCAAGATTGTCGAAGCGGCTTATCCAGACCCGACAGCGCTGGAGCCTGAGAGCCATTACTACGATCCAAAGGCAACGGCAGAGAAAAACGCCTGGAGCGCGATTGATGTCGCTCACGTTGAGACATTTACCAGGGTCTTGAAGCTGGATTATCTGAAGCAACAGACGGCGTTGGTGGAGATGCCGCTGGTGCAGAAAGGATCGCGGCTGTCGGTGATGCCAGTGACGCCCGAGCAGTGGGCGGCGGTGATTGCCCTGCGCTGAGATGCATCTGTAGGAACCGGCTTGCTGGCGATGGCGGTCTTTAGGGCGCTATCGCTGGCAAGCCGGCTCCTACAGGATCCAGCATTACTGGATGATCAGGTTGTTGAACAACAGATCCTCGACCACCGGCTTGCCGGTTTCGTCGTTCATGATTTGCTGGGTCTGCTTCAACGCTTCCTGACGCAGTTTTTCCTTGGCTTCGACGTTGTTCATCGCCTCGGTGGTCTGTTGGGCAAACAGCGCCACCAGTTGATTACGAATCAACGGTTCGTTGGCTTTCACCGCTTTGGTCGCCTCATCGCCAGTTACCCGCAACGCCACATCGGCCTTGTAGACCTTGAGCTTCGGTGTCCCGTCCAACCCATAGTTGCCGACAAATGGCGGGCTCAGGGTTATGTAACTGACCTTCGGTGCTGCATCTTCCTTGGCCTCTTCGGCCACCGCTGCCACAGGCAGGGTCAGGGCCAGCATCAACATGATCCACGCTTTCACAATTCGCTCCTTATCCGGTTTGCGGCCTAGCATATCGACCCGCCGCTCAAGCACAAGCTTATGGCTGACTATCAGGGCCGGGCATGCTCGTTGACCCATCGACTCACACACCTACACTTATCGGCCATCACTCCCAAAGGAATAGCCCTGATGAAAGCCGTGCTGTGCAATGCCTTCGGCCCTGCCGAATCGCTGGTGCTGGAAGACGTCGCCAGTCCTGTCGCGAAGAAGAACGAAATCCTGCTGGACGTGCACGCCGCCGGGGTGAATTTCCCGGACACGCTGATCATCGAAGGCAAATACCAGTTCAAACCGCCCTTCCCGTTTTCCCCGGGCGGCGAAGCGTCTGGTGTTGTCAGCGCGGTGGGCGAGAAGGTCAGTCACCTGAAAGTCGGCGACCGGGTCATGGCCCTCACAGGTTGGGGCAGCTTCGCCGAACAGGTCGCGGTGCCGGGCTACAACGTGCTGCCGATTCCACCTTCAATGGACTTCAACACCGCCGCTGCCTTCAGCATGACCTACGGCACCTCGATGCACGCGCTCAAGCAACGTGGCAACCTGCAACCGGGTGAAACCCTGCTGGTGCTTGGCGCCTCCGGTGGCGTCGGCCTGGCGGCAGTAGAGATCGGCAAAGCCATGGGCGCCCGGGTGATCGCCGCCGCCAGCAGCGCCGAAAAACTCGCCGTGGCCAAAGCCGCCGGCGCCGATGAACTGATCAACTACAGCGAAACCAGCCTGAAGGACGAAATCAAACGCCTGACCGACGGCCAGGGCGCCGATGTGATCTACGACCCAGTGGGCGGTGACCTGTTCGATCAGGCCATCCGCGCCATCGCCTGGAACGGCCGCCTGCTGGTGGTCGGTTTCGCCAGCGGTCGCATCCCCGAACTACCGGTCAATCTCGCACTGCTCAAAGGCGCGGCCGTCCTTGGCGTGTTCTGGGGCTCCTTCGCCCAACGCCAACCCCAGGACAACGCAGCGAACTTCCAGCAACTGTTTGGCTGGTTTGCCGAAGGCAAGCTTAAGCCGCTGGTGTCGCAGGTTTACCCGCTGAGCAATGCGGCGCAGGCGATCAATGATCTTGGTCAGCGCAAGGCCGTAGGGAAAGTGGTGGTTCAGGTTCGCTGAATCTGTGCTTGAAAAAAGGCCGGAACAACTGACGGGGTTGTTCCGGCCTTCTTATTTATCTGTCTACAGCAACTTGCGAATGTCCTCCGGCAAAAACCTCATATACCTCGAAACAGGGCTATTCATGCATTTCCTGACAATAATCGGTACTTTTCTGTTCAGACTGGCTATCAACGCCAGGCGTCGCTCGTTGGTCAGTGTTGTCGTAGAAAACGCGTTCGACAAATAAGCACGGGTGTAGTGGAACGCGGCGACATCAACCCAAGCGTGTTCCGGGGCTCGTACAGTGGTCTCGTTAAGCTCCCGGCATTTCAGTTCCTTGAGCGATTTGTTGAGGTGAATCGGCAGCCTTGAATCGAATCCGAAAACCATCGGGGCTATCACTTCCTGCTCGGCTGGTTTGTCACTTTCGACCCTCCATGGCTTGAACCGCCATTGCCCAATTGCCACTCTCGTCGCTTCAGCGAGATCGGGATGATCGCTTTGCAAAATGTTCACCTTGCTGACCGATCCATCGGCTTTGACCATGAAACTGACTCGTACATCGCCGATGATCCCGGCCCGTTGCAGTGCCGTTGGATAAATCGGTCTGGGATTGTCCTCCGGTATCAGAAAAACCTCCCCGGCCCGGATTTCACCAGACATCGCCAGCATGAGCATCAACACAAACCACCGCATAAACCCTCCCCTTCGCACCTGAAATGCCATGTCTGGCAGCAGGACAAAGGGTAAAGATCGAGGGCTTTGAGCTGAAGGTCATGGCTTCCGGGAAAAGCGCAGGACATTTCCCAAAGTCCCCCCTTAATTCGGACAATTCAGGTGCATTAAAACGATGAGGTGAACATTTCCTACGCTTGGCTCAGACAAGCGGAGCACTCGTTTGCTCGACCTTTGATTTGCAGCGCTTGAGCCGCGCCTCCAGATTCCGGTCTGGCATGGCATGGCTACGCAGGGCGTGGGCGGTCTGTTCGACATAATCGCGAGTGGTGCCGTAACGCCCGCAAGCGTTTTCGAACACGTGGCTCAGCACGTGATCCGGCAAGTTGCCGGCATAACTGGGCAGATGCCGCTCCAGAACAAAGCCCAACGCCTGAACCTGACTGCCGTCTTCAAGTCGGCAATTGAGCCAGTGCGGACGGTAGGACGGAAATGGCATTTCCCGTTTCCACAGCGCATACAGCGAAGCGTCCAATTGTTCTTCCGGCAAGCGGTAGGCAAACCCGCTGCAGGAACCGCCGCGATCCAGGCCGAAGACCAGACCGGGCATTTCCGGCGTGCCGCGATGTTCGTGGGACCACAGGTACAAGCCGCGATGGTAGCCATGCACACGCCCGCGAACCCGTTCAACCGCCGTGCACTCGGGACGCCAGATCAGTGAACCGTAAGCGAACAACCACACCGGCCCACCCTTGTGGCGTGCCATGGTCGACTGCATGGAGTTGAGTAATTGTTCGTGCGTGAGCTGCGGCCCCAGATCGAGCCGCGGAGGGTAAGCCAGATTCAAAATGGACGATTCAATGGCGCTCATGGCGATTAGCGTTCAGCTCCCCGCGAGTGAAGAATTACTTAATAGAACGCACCGCTGTAACAATAAGGCACATATGTTTTAAGGCAATTTAAGTGCCATGGCACAGTTCTTAATTAATAGCCTTGCTGATATATAACCTACCGGTATTTATACGATTGCATAAATACCGATAGGCTATATAGGGAGTTATAACGAGAGAGTGCGACTCAAGAGCGAGGCGCGTACGCAAACACGTCGGCGCGCATCTGATGGGCGTCCATCCCCGCCTCGACCAGCGCATCCAGCGTGCCGTAGACCATCGCCGGCGAGCCACTGGCGTAAACGTGCAATGCTTTGAGATCGGGAAAATCCTCGCACACCGCCTCGTGCAACATGCCGCAGCGCCCCTCCCAGCCGCAATGATCGCTGACGACTTTATGCAGGAACAGATTGGGCAACTTCAGCCACTCGTCCCAATGTTCGATTTCGTAAAAGTCTTCAGGACGTCGCACGCCCCAATACAGATGCACCGGATGCTTGAAACCGGTGGCGCGGCAATGTTCGATCAAGCCATGAACCTGGCCCATACCGGTGCCCGCGGCAATCAACACCAACGGACCATCCGGTAACTCGGCCAGGTGCGTATCACCGAACGGCATGTCGATTCGCACCATCGTGTCACGTTGCAGCTGCTTGATCAGGTTCAATGCACTGGCTTCGCGCGCCAGCACATGGATTTCCAGATCGCGCCCCGAAGACGGCGCCGAGGCCAGGGAAAAGGACGACTTGTCGCCGTTGTCCCGATGAATCATCAGGTACTGACCGGCGTGATATCGCGGCGGCTTGCCGGCAGGTGCCCGCAGCCGCACCCGCCATGTATCACCGCCGACGTCGGTGCAACTGGTGACCTGGCACGAAAGACTGCGCACCGGCAATTCTCCCAGCGCGAGCACGCCATCCCACAGCACGATGCAGTCTTCCAGCGGCTCTGCTATGCAAGTGTAGAACTCGCCATGGTCGCGCACATTCCCCGACTGTTCGACGCGCCCTTCCACCAGCAACGCGGCGCACACGTGGCAGTTGCCGTTACGACAGCTTTGCGGGCATTCATAGCCCAGACGGCGTGCGCCATCGAGAATCCGCTCGCCGGGCAAAATATCCAGCACTGCTCCGGAGGGCTGCAAGGTTACACGCATCAATCTATTCCTAACTGATTCCAGATGGCATCGATCCGCTGGGTCACAGCATCATCCTTGACGATCACCCGACCCCACTCACGCGTGGTTTCGCCCGGCCATTTATGCGTGGCATCGAGCCCCATCTTCGAGCCCAGGCCGGAGACCGGCGAGGCGAAGTCGAGGTAGTCGATTGGCGTGTTCTCGATCATCACCGTGTCGCGCTTGGGGTCCATGCGCGTGGTGATGGCCCAGATCACATCATTCCAGTCACGTGCGTTGATATCGTCGTCAGTGACGATAACGAACTTGGTGTACATGAACTGTCGCAAAAACGACCAGACACCGAGCATTACCCGCTTGGCATGACCCGGATACGACTTCTTCATGGTCACGACAGCCATGCGGTACGAACAGCCTTCAGGCGGCAGGTAGAAGTCAGTGATCTCCGGGAACTGCTTCTGCAGGATCGGCACGAACACTTCGTTCAACGCCACGCCGAGAATCGCCGGCTCATCCGGCGGACGGCCAGTGTAGGTGCTGTGGTAGATCGGTTTGATCCGATGGGTGATGCGCTCGACGGTGAACACCGGGAAGCTGTCGACTTCGTTGTAGTAACCGGTGTGGTCGCCGTATGGCCCTTCATCGGCCATCTCGCCCGGATGAATCACGCCTTCAAGGATGATTTCGGCGGTGGCCGGCACTTGCAGGTCGTTGCCGCGGCACTTCACCAATTCGGTACGGTTGCCGCGCAGCAGGCCGGCGAAAGCGTACTCCGAGAGGCTGTCGGGCACTGGCGTCACGGCGCCGAGGATGGTCGCGGGATCGGCGCCCAGCGCCACCGCCACCGGGAACGGTTGACCCGGATGCTTCTCGCACCACTCGCGGTAATCCAGCGCGCCGCCACGGTGACTGAGCCAGCGCATGATGACTTTGTTGCGGCCGATCACTTGCTGACGGTAGATGCCGAGGTTCTGCCGGTCCTTGTTCGGACCCTTGGTGACAGTCAGGCCCCAGGTGATCAGCGGCGCGACGTCGCCTGGCCAGCAGGTCTGCACCGGCAGGGTCGAGAGATCAACGTCATCGCCTTCGATGACCACTTCCTGGCAGATCGCGTCTTTGACGACCTTGGGTGCCATCGAGATGATCTTGCGGAAGATCGGCAGCTTGGACCAGGCGTCTTTCAGCCCCTTCGGCGGCTCGGGCTCCTTGAGGAACGCCAGCAACTTGCCGATTTCACGCAGCTCACTGACCGCTTCGGCGCCCATGCCCAACGCTACGCGCTCGGGGGTGCCGAACAGATTGCCGAGCACGGGAATATCAAAACCGGTGGGCTTTTCGAAAAGCAGGGCCGGGCCCTTGGCGCGCAAAGTGCGGTCGCAGACCTCGGTCATTTCGAGCACTGGGGACACCGGAACCTGGATGCGCTTGAGTTCGCCGCGCTGTTCCAGGCCGCTGATAAAGTCGCGCAAGTCGCGATACTGCATGCGTGAGCCTCGTATTGGCCGTGGCGTTCGGGGGTGGCAGTTTAGCGCCGAACCCTTCCATTCAGAACCACGAACTGCCGCTTGATCAAAAATCAGATAGCAAAAAGCCGGGTTTCCCCGGCTCAGGTGCCCTGTATGGCTGTCTCTGTTAGTCAACTTCGGCGCCGCTGGCTCATATCCTGCGTTGCTGCTCCTCGCCATAGCGGGCTATGACTCGTCGCAGCGCCTTGGCTATGAGCCAGCGGCATCCGAATTTGAACTAACGAAACAGCCACACAGGGCACAGCCCTGCTCGACTTACTTGCGTTTCATCGACAGGAAGAACTCATCGTTGGTCTTGGTCGTTTTCAGCTTGTCGACCAGGAACTCGATGGCAGCGACTTCGTCCATCGGGTGCAGCAGCTTGCGCAGGATCCACATGCGCTGCAACTCGTCGTCAGCCGTCAGCAACTCTTCGCGGCGGGTGCCGGAACGGTTGATGTTGATGGCCGGGAAGACACGCTTTTCAGCGATCCGGCGATCCAGAGGCAGTTCCATGTTGCCGGTGCCCTTGAATTCCTCGTAGATCACCTCGTCCATCTTCGAGCCGGTTTCAACCAGCGCGGTGGCGATGATGGTCAGCGAGCCGCCTTCTTCGATGTTCCGCGCGGCGCCGAAGAAACGCTTCGGTTTCTCCAGGGCGTGGGCATCGACACCACCGGTGAGCACTTTGCCGGAGCTCGGGATCACGGTGTTGTAGGCACGGGCCAGACGAGTGATGGAGTCGAGCAGGATCACCACGTCCTTCTTGTGTTCGACCAGGCGCTTGGCCTTCTCGATCACCATTTCGGCAACCTGCACGTGGCGGGTTGGCGGCTCGTCGAACGTCGAGGCAACCACTTCGCCGCGCACCGTGCGCTGCATTTCGGTTACTTCTTCCGGACGTTCGTCGATCAGCAGCACGATCAGATGAACTTCAGGATTGTTACGAGCGATGTTCGCCGCGATGTTCTGCAGCATGATCGTTTTACCGGCTTTCGGCGGTGCAACGATCAGACCGCGCTGGCCTTTACCGATCGGGGCACACAGGTCGATCACGCGACCGGTCAAGTCTTCGGTGGAACCGTTACCGGCTTCCATCTTCATGCGCACGGTCGGGAACAGCGGAGTCAGGTTCTCGAAGAGAATCTTGTTTTTCGCGTTTTCCGGACGGTCGAAGTTGATCGTGTCGACCTTGAGCAGCGCGAAATAACGCTCGCCTTCCTTCGGAGGGCGGATCTTGCCAACGATGGTGTCACCGGTGCGCAAGTTGAAGCGACGGATCTGGCTCGGCGAGACGTAGATATCGTCTGGGCCGGCGAGATAGGAGGCGTCTGCAGAGCGGAGGAAGCCGAAGCCGTCCTGGAGAATCTCCAGCACGCCATCACCGGAGATTTCCTCGCCGCTTTTCGCGTGCTTTTTCAGCAGGGAGAAAATCACGTCCTGCTTGCGCGAACGGGCCATATTTTCTATGCCCATCTGTTCGGCCAATTCGAGCAGTTCGGTAATCGGCTTTTGCTTGAGTTCAGTCAGATTCATATAGGAATGACGTAATCATTTATGGAGGGGGGAAATTAAGCTTTTGGCTTAATGAGGCCGCGCCGCGGAGAAGGCGACAGGATCGCGTACTTATTCGAAAGGAGAGCGTCGGCGACGGCTAGCAGGGGGCACTGGAGAAACCAGCGCGGGGCCGAATGTAACACCTGAGTTTCGGAGCGTCTAGCCCTCAATAACGAAAAAGCCCCGCAATATGCGGGGCCTTTTTTTGACACGCTACAACGACGCTTAGATGTTGGCGTCGAGGAAAGCCGCCAGCTGCGACTTGGAGAGTGCGCCGACCTTGGTCGCTTCAACGTTGCCGTTCTTGAACAGCATCAGAGTCGGGATACCACGCACGCCGTGCTTGGCCGGGGTTTCCTGGTTTTCGTCGATGTTCAGTTTGGCAACGGTCAGCTTGCCTTTGTAAGTCTCGGCAATTTCGTCCAGAACAGGAGCGATCATTTTGCAAGGACCACACCACTCAGCCCAGTAATCGACCAGTACAGCGCCTTCAGCCTTGAGTACGTCGGCCTCGAAGCTAGCGTCGCTAACGTGTTTGATAAGATCGCTGCTCATGGAATTCTCCAGGGTTGTAAGCAAAAAAACGTGGCCCATCATAGCCGCCCTTCCCGTGTTCAGGAAGCCGCAGATGATTGAGTCTCGCTATGGTGGTCCATGAGTTTGGGTATAGCCCAAGTCATGCCGTGGCGGGAGCCACGAATGCAATGCCCGTACGCAGCGCAGCGTTGCGCACGTGTTCGTGCATGGCCTTCTGTGCAGCGCCAGAGGCCCGCCGGGCCAGCGCACGGAGGATTTTGCGATGCTCCTGCCAGGTTTCCATGGCTCGCTCTGCCCGGATGAACGGCAGTTTCTGGCTCTCCAGGAAGATGTCGGCCCTGGCGGTGAGGATGCTCAACATCGCCTGATTGCCGCTGGCCAATAGGATGCGACGGTGAAATTCGAAGTCCAGGCGCGCCGCCGCATCGAAGTCGCCGGACTTCAATTCGTTGCGCATGGCCGCGACATTGTCTTCCAGCGCATCAAGCTCGTCGGTGCTCAAGGTCACAGCTGCCAATCCCGCGGCGAACCCCTCCAACGCATAGCGCAACTGGAAGATATCAAGCGGCGAAGCCTGCGCCGCGAACGGCCAGCCCGGCGCCGCATCGCCTCGCGGCAGCTCCACCGGTGCCTGCACAAACACGCCTTTGCCCGGCTGGATACTGATGACGCCCAGCGCGCTGAGCGACGACAACGCCTCCCGCAACGACGCCCTGCTGACGCCCAATTGCACAGCCAGGTCCCTTTGCGAAGGCAAGGCATCCCCCGGCCCGAAACCCTGCTCGGTAATCAGTTTGCGGATGGCTTGCAGCGCAACTTCGGGTACGGCACGGGAGATCGAATTCATGGTTTTCCAGACGAACCAGGCCAATGTGCGGCCAGTTGTAAAGCTATTCGCGGCGTCCGGCAAGTCGTGCCCCACGGGGGTTCGGGAATTTTCGCAGGTGCGCTATCGAGGTGCGAAACGAGAGTTGACTGTTCAGACCAGTAAGACCTTGCGGCGCCAGCAAAACCGCGGCTTTCCGACCCGATAAACCCATGTTGGCATGGCCCATGCTCTGCCGAATCGCAGAATTCACACCTCGCCGATTCGGAGATTTGCCATGACCCAGCGTTACAGCGCCCTCCTCGCTGCCCTGTTTGCCAGTCTGATGCTGAGCCAGGCACCCGCCCACGCCGACGGCCTGGAGGATGTGGTCAAGCGCGGCGTCCTCAAGGTCGCCGTGCCGCAGGACTTCCCGCCCTTCGGCTCCGTCGGCCCGGACATGAAGCCGCGCGGCCTCGACATCGACACCGCGAAACTGCTGGCCGACCAGCTCAAGGTCAAACTCGAACTGACCCCGGTCAACAGCACCAACCGCATCCCGTTCCTGACCACCGGCAAAGTTGACCTGGTGATTTCCAGCCTCGGTAAAAACCCGGAGCGCGAAAAAGTCATCGACTTCTCCCGCGCCTATGCGCCGTTCTATCTCGCCGTGTTCGGTCCGCCAGACGCCGACATCAAAAGCCTGGACGATCTCAAGGGCAAAACCATCAGCGTCACCCGCGGCGCCATCGAAGACATCGAGCTGACTAAAGTCGCCCCTGAAGGCGTGACCATCAAGCGCTTCGAAGACAACAACTCGACCATTGCTGCGTACCTGGCCGGTCAGGTCGACCTGATCGCCAGCGGCAACGTGGTGATGGTGGCGATCAGCGAGAAGAGCCCGAAACGTGTGCCTGCGTTGAAAGTGAAGCTCAAGGATTCGCCGGTCTACGTCGGCGTGAACAAGAACGAGCCGGCGCTGCTGGACAAGGTCAACCAGATCCTCGTCACTGCCAAGAGCGACGGCGCACTGGAGAAAAACGCCCTGACCTGGCTGAAAGAACCGCTGCCGGCCGACCTCTGATCCGGCACGCAGGAGACACATTATGGCTTATCAGTTCGATTTCTTGCCGGTGGTACAAAACACCGATTTGCTGTTGCGCGGTGCGTTGTTCACCTTGGAGCTGACGGCCATCGGCGCGGTGCTCGGTGTAGCGCTGGGCATCGTCGGAGCCCTGGTGCGGGCGTGGAATATTCGCCCGTTCGCCGGCATCTTCGGCGTTTACGTCGAGTTGATCCGCAACACACCGTTCCTGGTGCAGTTGTTTTTCATCTTCTTCGGCTTGCCGTCACTGGGTGTGCAGATTTCCGAGTGGCAGGCAGCGGTGTTGGCGATGGTTATCAATCTGGGGGCTTATTCCACCGAGATCATTCGTGCGGGCATCCAGGCGATCCCCCGGGGTCAGCTGGAAGCCGCAGCGGCGCTGGCAATGACGCGCTTCGAAGCCTTCCGCCATGTGGTATTGCTGCCAGCACTGGGCAAGGTCTGGCCGGCCCTGAGCAGCCAGATCATCATCGTCATGCTCGGTTCGGCGGTCTGCTCGCAGATCGCCACCGAAGAGCTGAGCTTCGCCGCCAACTTCATTCAATCGCGCAACTTCCGCGCCTTTGAAACCTACGCGCTGACCACGCTGGTCTACCTGTGCATGGCGCTAATGATCCGCCAGTTGCTGAATTGGATCGGCCATCGATTTGTGGCAAGAAACAGCGCAAGGGGCAGCCGATGAGCGATTTCACCTTTTGGGACATCGTGCGCAACCTGCTCACCGGTCTGCAATGGACGCTGGCGCTGTCGCTGGTGGCATTCATTGGCGGCGGGCTGATCGGCCTGTTGATCATGGTCATGCGCATTTCCGGCAAATCCCTCCCACGCAATTTCGCCCGGACTTACATCGAACTGTTCCAGGGCACGCCGCTGTTGATGCAGTTGTTTCTGGTGTTTTTCGGCGTGGCGTTGGCCGGTATCGAGATTTCGCCGTGGATGGCGGCGGCGATTGCGTTGACGCTGTTCACCAGCGCCTATCTGGCGGAGATCTGGCGCGGTTGCGTCGAGTCGATCCCCCACGGCCAGTGGGAAGCCTCGTCGAGCCTGGCGCTGAACCCTCTGGAGCAATTGCGCTACGTGATCCTGCCGCAAGCCC
The DNA here is from genome assembly GCF_040438925.1 of Pseudomonas sp. MYb327. Classification (NCBI taxonomy): domain Bacteria; kingdom Pseudomonadati; phylum Pseudomonadota; class Gammaproteobacteria; order Pseudomonadales; family Pseudomonadaceae; genus Pseudomonas; species Pseudomonas sp. MYb327. The sequence goes on along the minus strand of NZ_CP159258.1, from coordinate 5,392,126 downwards.
TGCGCATTGCCGTGGCGCCGACCGTGGGCTTTTCGGTGCAGGTGGTCAAAGGCACCGCCGTGACCTCGATCATCGGCTTCACCGAACTGACCAAGACCGGCGGCATGCTCGCCAACGCCACCTTCGAACCGTTCATGGTCTACGGCCTCGTCGCCCTCGGCTACTTCTTGCTCTGCTACCCCTTGTCGCTCAGTGCGCGCTACCTGGAAAGGAGACTGCATGCCTCTGCTTAGAATTTCCGCCCTGCATAAATATTACGGCGACCACCATGTGCTTAAAGGCATCGACCTGAGCGTCGAGGAAGGCCAGGTGGTGGCGATCATCGGCCGCAGCGGTTCGGGCAAGTCGACCTTGCTGCGCACCCTCAACGGGCTGGAATCGATCAACGACGGGGTCATCGAAGTCGACGGCGAATACCTCGACGCCGCCCGCGCCGACCTGCGCAGCTTGCGGCAGAAGGTCGGCATGGTGTTCCAGCAGTTCAACCTGTTCCCGCACCTGACCGTAGGCGAAAACGTGATGCTCGCGCCGCAGGTGGTGCAGAAAGTCCCGAAAGCCAAAGCCGCCGAATTGGCGCGGCAGATGCTGGAGCGGGTCGGGCTCGGGGAGAAATTCGATGCCTTCCCGGACCGACTGTCCGGCGGCCAGCAACAGCGGGTGGCGATTGCCCGCGCACTGGCGATGTCGCCGAAGGTTTTGTTGTGCGATGAAATCACCTCCGCCCTGGACCCGGAACTGGTCAACGAAGTGCTGAGCGTGGTCCGGCAACTGGCCAAGGAAGGCATGACGCTGATCATGGTCACCCACGAAATGCGCTTCGCCAGGGAGGTTGGGGATAAGTTGGTGTTCATGCATCAGGGCCTGGTGCATGAGGTGGGCGATCCGAAAGTGCTGTTTGCCAATCCCCAGACAGCTGAGCTGGCGAATTTCATTGGGACGGTTGAGGCGGCGGGCTGACAGATCTTCGGTGCCGTAGAGGCCGCCATCGCGAGCAGGCTCGCTCCCACATTGGTCCTGTGTCGGTCTCGGGTTTCGCGGCTACAGGGTTCCCTGTGGGAGCGAGCCTGCTCGCGATTGACCGCGAAGCGGTCTCGTACGCGTTGGCGTCAGCCTTTGATCGTGGCACGATGTCAGGGTTATCGACCGAGACCCCCTGACCATGCCGCTATCCCAAGCCAAGAATCTGTCCCTGATCGCCGCAATCGACCTGGGCTCCAACAGCTTTCACATGGTCGTGGCCAAGGCCCAGAACGGCGAAATCCGTATTCTCGAGCGTCTCGGCGAGAAGGTTCAGCTCGCCGCCGGCATCGACGAAGAGCGCAAGCTCAGCGAAGAATCCATGCAGCGCGGGCTCGATTGCCTGAAACGCTTCGCCCAACTGATCAACGGTATGCCGCCCGGCGCCGTGCGGATCGTGGGCACCAACGCCCTGCGTGAAGCGCGTAACCGCAACGAATTCATCCACCGCGCCGAAGAAATCCTCGGCCACCCGGTGGAAGTCATCTCCGGTCGTGAAGAGGCGCGCCTGATCTACCTTGGCGTGTCCCACACCCTCGCCGACACGCCGGGAAAGCGCCTGGTGGCCGACATCGGCGGTGGCAGTACCGAATTCATCATCGGCCAGCGCTTCGAACCGCTGCTGCGTGAAAGCCTGCAAATGGGTTGCGTCAGCTTCACCCAGCGCTACTTCAAGGACGGCAAGATCACCCCGGCCCGCTACGCCCAGGCGTACACGGCGGCGCGGCTGGAGATCATGAGCATCGAACACGCCCTGCACCGCCTGACCTGGGACGAAGCCATCGGCTCCTCGGGGACCATTCGCGCCATTGGCCTGGCATTGAAGGCCGGCGGCCACGGTGCGGGCGAGGTGAACGCCGAAGGCCTGGCCTGGCTCAAGCGCAAACTGTTCAAACTCGGCGATGTCGATAAAATCGACTTCGAAGGCATCAAGCCGGATCGCCGCGCGATTTTCCCCGCCGGCCTGGCGATTCTCGAAGCGATCTTCGACTCCCTCGAACTGCAACGCATGGACCACTGCGAAGGCGCCCTGCGCGAGGGTGTGCTCTACGACCTGCTGGGCCGCCATCATCACGAAGACGTGCGCGAGCGCACCCTGACGTCGCTGA